>CAIOTK010000238.1 GCA_903861185.1 uncultured Opitutia bacterium
CGCGCCCCGGCTACACCAAACCCAGCGCCGCAGGGAAAGGGGTCAGGCCGCAACCCGCGGGACCACCCCGTGCCCGGCGCGCAGGTGGGCCACCGAGATTTGCCCGGCCCGGATCCGGTAGCCGCCCCGGAACGGGTTTTCCGACATAAAGAAGGGGGTGTCCAAATCCGCGAAGCGGAACCCGCCCAAGGCCGTCGCGAAGCAGGCCGAGACGGTCATCGCCAGCACCGACTCGACATTGCCGCCGATCATCAGCCCCACGCCACCGGCGCGGGCGATCCGGGCGATCTCCAGAGCCTCCCCTAGCCCCGCCTTCATCAGCTTGATGTTGATCACGTCGGCCGCACGGGCCCGGACTACCCGCCGCGCATCCTCCGCGGTCGTGACGGCCTCATCGGCCGCCACCAGCCAGCCGGATTCCCGGCGCAGGCGGCGCATCCCGGCCAGATCGTCCTTGGGCAGCCATTGTTCCAGCACTGCAGGGGTGATGCGGGCGGCCTGCAGCAGGCGCACCAGCAAGAAGGCATCGTCGCGGTTCAGTCCCGCGTTGCCGTCCAGCACCAGCGGGGCGCGCGGCGCGGCGGCGCGGATCGCGAGGAGGCGCGCGAGGTCGTGGGCCGGCCCGCCCGCCCCGCCGATCTTCACCTTAATGACGCGAATACCCCGGCGCTGGATGCGCCGCACCGCGGCCGTAGCAGCCGCGGGCGTGCCCGTGGTGACGGTCATATCCGTCTCCAGCCGGACGGCCGGGCGCCGGGCGGCGGCCGGGGCCTCGGCGGCGAGAAAAGTAGTCAGGCTGACGCCGGCCTGCCGGGCCAAGGCGTCCACCAAGGCGGTTTCCAAGGCGCAGCGGGCGGAACCCGAGCGGGGCCGGGCGCGGGTCTGGAAGGCGCGGCCCAGTTCCTGCCACGCGGCGGCGTCCCGGCCTTGCAGCCACGGGGTGACCGAGCGGAGGGCGGTTAGGGCGTCGGCCTGCGTCTCGCCATTGTAGGGCGGGAGCGGGGCCGCCTCGCCGTGGCCGACCGTGCCGTCCGCCAGTTCTACGCGGACGAGGACGTTGGCGGCGCTAGCTTGCGCGCCCCCGGAGATGCCGAACGGTTCAAACAGGGGAATATCGAGGGCGCGGACGGTGACGGCGCGGATCGCGGAGGCGGGGTGCACCCCCGCAGCGGAAACGGCGGGTCCACCGATGGCAATGCCAGCGTCCATCGGCGCCGCGGCACTGATGGGGCGAGCGCCCGGGCGGAGAAGGATACCAGACCGAGGCCACCTACGAACCGTAGGGATCGGTGTAGCTGGGGCGCGCCGCCCCGGCACTGGCAGACGAAAGTAAATGCCGCCCACAAAAGGGGGATCGCTTCGCGGCAGTGGGTGCGGACGCGAACCGGGGCGTCGCGCCCCGGCTACACCAAAACCAGAGTCTTAGCTCTCAAACCCTTCGGGCTCCCCGCAACGGAGCCGGGGTCGCGAGAAAGGGGTCAGGCTGACCCCGTCGCCTTACGCCGTGGCTCAGTGGCGGCGCTGACGCGATGCCAAGCCCAGCAGCAGGAGGCCGATGCCCACCACCACCGTGGGCATCTCATCCGGGACGGATCGCTGCACGATAAGCGTGTTGGCTGAGCCGCCACTGGTCCCGAGCGTGAACTGGGTCGTGGAAGTGCCTAAGGTGATGCCGTGGGAGGCGAACGTTCCGGAGATCGTTCCTGTGCCGCTCAGCGCCGTGCCCGAGCCATAGGCCCGATCCACGCCGATGCCATTCGAGTAAAGAAAAAGAGGGCTTCCAGAATACCCAGCGATGACGCCCGGAGCATAAGAGCCAGACCCAAAGGGGGAAAAAGCGAAGTTAGAATTCGACTGGACAGGCGAGGTGCTTTGCACGGTAAAGTCAGAGGTGGAGATCGTCCACAGCTTGACGAGCGTGCTGGCGAGGCCCAAGCCGATGCTTCCCTCTGCCGGGTCGATGTAGTTCGAATAACCAGCGGTAGTTTGATAGCCGGGTGAAGAAAAATCCAAGGATCCGCTCAACGTGACGGAGATGGACCCTCCGTTCTCGATCATCGTGATGGTCACGATGCCGGCCGACACCGGCTTTGCGAGGCAGAGCAGCAGCCCCGCGAGCGCGGCCATCCCCAAGCGAAAAGGCCGTGCCGAAATCCGGATTCCTGACCGTTGGCTGTGATTGGGCGTTAGAGGAGTCATCGGGGTGGTGGTGGGAGGAACTGGTCCAACACGGGTAGCCAAAACCATACCACCCCCGCCCGCCCCCCTTTTTGCATTAAGGAGTCGTTGCAGGACTTAAGCTTAGGTGAGTCTTTGCAGTAAGCCCGCGCGGTCCGGCCCGGCAAAAAATGTTAAGTGGCCCTCCGCGGCGTCGGAAAGCTTGACGGTTTCACCTCCAAGGCGTTTCGCCATCGGGACCGGGCTGGGCCCTTCCGTCGGCAGGGCTCGGCCCAGACTGAGCCCCTAAAGGTTGAGCGGAAATCCCGCTGGCGAAGCCCGCCTCAGAGTTCCTCGGGCCAGACGCGCTCGTGGCGGGTCCAGTGCGCCCGCAGCGCGGGGGAGTGGTTGTCCAGCACCGCCTGGACCACCATCGCATCATCGAGGAGCCCGACCTCTGGGACCGCATCCGGGATGCGGTCGAACCCTTTGAGGAAGTAAAGCAGCGCGAAGGTAGCGGCGCGGAGGGCCGGGCCGGAGGCGGCGGGACCTTCCTGCGCCTCCTCCACAAAGCGGGCCAACACGTCCAACCGGCGGCGCAGGCGCGAGCCTTCCTCCACCCGGGCGAGCTTCCGCTGCAGGGACGCCCACAGGCCCAGCAACCCCTTGATCGCCTGCGGGGTGACCAGCTCCGCTCCCTTCTCCACATAGCTCGGAATCCCGATGATTTCCCCGGCGGCGGGGGTGGCCAGGTGACGGTCGAGGGCAGCCGGGGGGAAAGGGGGTCAGGCCGTGAATCGCTAGTTTTCGGATAGCACTAGCACCGGGCTACCGTGACCTTCTAGCGATTCACGGCCTGACCCCGTCGCTTGCATCGCGCTGGTGCGCGCAGAAGGAAGCTAGGCGGTTTGGTGTAGCTGGGGCGCGCCGCCCCGGCACTGGCAGACGAAAGTAAATGCCTCCCACCAAGGGGCATCGCTCCGCGGCAGTGGGTGCGGACGAGAACCGGGGCGTCGCGCCCCGGCTACACCAAGACCAGAGTCCGAGCGCTCAATCCCGGCGCGCTCCCCGCAACGGGGTTGCGACCCCGAAGCAGGGGTCGCCCGCGTCCAAGTTTAGAGTTCCTCCGGCCAGACGCGCTGCTGCCGGGACCAGTGGGCGCGCAGGGCGGGCGTGTGGCGGTCGAGCACCGCCTGCACCACCATCGCATCATCCACCAGGCCGACCTCTGGGACCGCATCCGGGATGCGGTCGAACCCTTTGAGGAAGTAAAGTAGCGCGAAAGCCGCCTCGCGGAGGGCCGGCGCGGAGGCGCCCGGGCCTTCCTGCGCCTCCTCGACGAAACGGGCCAGCACGTCCAACCGGCGGCGCAACCGGGAGCCCTCCTCGACGCGCGCCACCTTGCGCTGCAGGGAGGTCCAGAGTCCGAGCAACCCCTTGATCGCGGGCGGGGTGACCAGCGCCCCACCCTTCTCTACATAGTCGGGGATCCCGATGATTTCCCCGGCAGCGGGGGTGGCGAGGTGGTGGTCGAGGGCGGAGGGAAGGCGGGAGGGGGTAGAGCTCATTCTAGACCAAAACGGTAAGCTACCGAGAGCCTCCGGGCAACTGGCGCCAGAGGGTTTTGGCGGACGCGCCCAACGCCCCGACCGGCTAGCGGGACCGGGTCAGGCGGAGGAAGCGCAGCGGCAGGAACACGGCGGCGAAGCCCAAGCCACCCGCGATCCCGGCCCAGATGCCCGCGGCGCCCCACGGTCCAGCGATCCCTAGGCCATACCCCAGCGGCAGGGCTAGGCCCCAATAGGCGAGGAAGGTGATCGCCACCGGCACCCGGACGTCCAGCAAGCTGCGCAGCAGCGCCGCGGAAATCACCTGGACCCCGTCCGCCAGCTGGAACACGGCCGCGACCGCCAACAGGGCCGCAGCCATCCCGATGACCGCGGGATCGGCGGAGAACGCGGCGGCGAGGGGGCGGCCGGCGAGCCAGAACAGGGTCATAAACCCCAGCATACAGGCCAGCCCGGCCCCGAGGGCGCCCAGGCCGAGGGGGCGGAAGCGGTCCCGCTCGCCGGCGCCGACCGCGTGACTCAGCCGCATCCCGGCGGCCATCGAGAGGCCCAGCGGCACCATAAAGGTCAGGGACGCACAGGTGATCGCAATCTGGTGCGCCGCCAGCGGTACGGCCCCCAACCAGCCGACCATCAGCCCAGAGACCGAGAAGGCCGTGGCTTCAAACAGCAGCATCCCGGCGGCCGGCAACCCCACCCCGAGCATCTCGCGGAGCCGGCTGCCGGACCAAGTCGTTCCAGCGGGCGCGCCGGCGGCATCGGCCGCCACTCGCCGGACCAGTCCCAGGCGAGGGTCGCGCCTGATCCAGAGCCACAGGGCCAGCGTGGCGCAGATCCGGGCGATTAAGGTGGCTACCCCCGCGCCCGTGAGCCCCCAGGCGGGGGCACCCCAATGGCCGTAGATTAAGATCCAGTTGAGCAGGGCATTGAGTGCCACGGCCCCGAGGGTGATGACCATCGGCACCCAAGGGTGCCCCATCGCCTCGGCGAACTGCCGCAGCGCCAGTTGCAGCAGCACCGGCACGATCGAGACCGCGCAGAGCAGAAAATAAGGTCCCACCGCGGCCACCACCTCGGGCGGCTGCCCGAAGCGGTGCAGTTGCGTGGCCAGAACGCCCATCAGCAGCAGTTCCACCAGACCGAAGCCGACCGCGAGCAGGCAGCCGTGCCGCAGGTACTCGGTGGCCTCCCCGGACGCCCGGGCCCCCCGCGCGCGAGCGACGAAGACCGCCACCGGCAACATCAACCCGATCCCCATCACATAGAAGATGTTAAAGATGTTGCTCGCGAAAGCGGAGGCCGCCAGCGGGACCGTGCCGGCGTGGCCGATCATCGCGCTGTCCGTGACGCCCATCAGCATCTGGCTGACCTGCCCGACGATCATCGGCACCGCCAAGGCGACAGTGGGACGCAGTTCACGCCGGGCGGCGGCGACGAGGCTCATCCGGGGACGTTCGCGGGTCGGGTGCGGCCCGTCGAGCTCGGGGTGGGACCCCGGGGGCGAATCGGTCCGGTGTAGCCGGGCAATCCTTGCCCGGTCGTGCGTTCCGCCCCCCTCGGCCAACAAGAGGGGGCCAGCCGGGACAATCGAAGGAGAATCGAAGGACAATCGAATGAGAACCGAAGGAGAAGCGAAGGGTCCGGCTCGCCGAGCCGGCGCGGGGCGGCGGCAGGGAGGATTGGAGGCAGATTGGACGCACACTGGAGGCACACTGAAGGCACGCGGCGCGGAGGTTCGGGCCGCCGCGAGGAGCGGGGGACTGCGTTGCGGTCCGACCCGGATCGCGGGTGAGGCGATTGACTCGACGATGGCCTGCCGCATCCTGCGACTATGAGTTCGGCCCCTGCCCCAGCGCTCCGCGACCTCTCATTCGCCGAAAAATTACTCTTGGTCGAGGACCTGTGGGATGAACTCGCCCGCCAGCCTGCTGGCATCCCCCTTTCCGCCGCGGTCAAAAGCGAACTGGATCGGCGGTATGTGGATTATCTCGCGAACCCGACCGAAGGCAGCTCGTGGGAGGAGACCAAGCAAAGGCTGGCGGGACGGTGAAATCCTATCGCTTGCTCGTCCGCTCGTGCGCCGAGCGGGATATCGCGGCGGC
>CAIOTK010000239.1 GCA_903861185.1 uncultured Opitutia bacterium
CCCGTAGAACGGCACCCATCCCGCAAAGCAAATTCGTTTTCCCGTCCGCTCGAACCGGGGCGGCACGCCCCGGCTACACCAACCCACCGGCCTTCCTCCCACCGCCTTTCGAACCGCCTCCGAATCAGAAAAACATCGCCTCGCTCAGCGCCACCTCGGGCGCCAACAACGCTAGGCCCGCCGTGAGCTCCGCCCGACCCTGGCCGAAATCTGCCCGGAAATGCGCGTGACCCGCCGCCAGATCCCCGCTCCACGCAAACTCCTTGCCCCCCCCCGCATACTGGAACCGCAAGCCCAGATCGACCCCCGGCTCTGCCCCCTCCCGCACCTCGACGCCGCCCGGCGCCGCGGCCCAACCACACGCCGCCAGGCGTTCGCCCACCCACTTCGCCAACACCCGGCCCTCCGCTCGCCACGCGGCCCCGTGCACCACCTCCACCCCGCGCAAACCCTCAGTCAGCGCCGCCGGTTCATACGCCGCCAAGAATTGGCCCACCCCCTGCCGCACCGGCAACAACCGGCAATACGCTAGATCCCGGATCGCCGCTGGATTCGGCCACGGGTACCTCATCGCATCCGCCGGCGACTCCGCACTGTCCAGAATCACCCGCTTCGCCTGGCTCAGCAAAAACCGGTAATCCGCCAGCCGCCCACTGTCCGCAAAACGATGCGCCCAATAGTACAAGGGCAGATCGGTCGACAGGCAGATCGAGACCTGGTCCTCCAGCTGCGCGCGGGCACTGCGGTCGTAACTCAACATCACAAACTCGACGCACCGCTTGTCCGCCCGCGTCCGCCCGAGGAAACACTCCCCGTAAATCTTGGCCCGTAGCGGCGGCCCACCCGCGGCGGGCGCCCGGGGACACAGCACGACCACCCGGCAGGGATACCGCTGCGCAAAGCGCACCACGGTCGCGAACTGCCGCGCTGCGTCCGCCGCATCAGTCTTGAACCCCAGGTGCAGCACAAAGTTGACCTGCGTCGCCTTGGCGTCCTCCGCCTCGGGCGCCGGCCGCCCCCCGGCCGCTTCATCCGCCCACATCCGCGCCAAGCTGCGGCCAATGCCGCCCACCGGCACCTCGATCCCCGGCAACGCTTCAAAAATCGCCTCCATTGCGCAGCCTGTCCCCGGTTCAGGGTTGGCGCCAGCGGTGCTGCGCGCCCGCCAGCAACGCCTCCGCACTGGCCGGGCCCCAACTGCCCGCCGGATAGCTGTCCATCCCCTCGCGCCCCGCCGCCCGCCACGACTCAAGCACCGGCGTGTACAGGCGCCACGAAGCCTCGGTCTCATCCCCGCGGATGAACAAGGTCCCGTCCCCGATGATGGCATCGAGCACGAGCCGTTCGTACGCTTCGGCGGTGTTCGAGCCAAACGTCGTCGCGTATCGAAAATTCATCTTCACGGGCTGAGTCCGCGTCTCCAAGCCGGGGATCTTGGTGTTCAAGATCAGGCTCAAGCCCTCGTCGGGCTGGATCTGGAACGCCAAGGTGTTAGCGGCGAGATCGAAGCGGGCGGTCTCGCCCGCGAACAGCGTGCCGGGCGGCCGGCGGAAGTTCACCGCGATCTCGGAGACCCGCCGTGCGAGGCGCTTCCCCGAGCGCAGGTAAAACGGCACGCCCTGCCAGCGCCAATTGTTGATCGAGAGCCGCAGCGCCGCGTAGGTCTCGGTCGCCGACGCCGCTGCGATCCCCTCCTCCTCCAAGTATCCCGGCACCGGCCGCCCCGCGACCATCCCCGCCGCATACTGCGCCCGCGCCACATCGCCGCCCGGGCCGACGACCAGCGGCTGGATCGCGTTGAGCACCTTAACCTTTTCGTCGCGAATGGCCTCCGGCGCGAGCGAGCCGGGCGGCTCCATCGCGGTCAGCGCGAGCAGCTGCATCGTGTGATTCTGCAGCATATCGCGCAGGCACCCGCTCTGCTCGTAATACCCGCCCCGCAAGCCCACGCCGACCTCCTCAGCCACCGTGATCTGCACGCTGGCGATGAAATTGCGGTTCCAGAGCGGCTCGAAGATCGCGTTGGCGAAACGCTGCACCAGTAGGTCCTGCACCGTCTCCTTCCCCAGATAGTGGTCGATGCGGTACACCTGGTGCTCCGCGAACACCCCACGGATCGCCGCATTCAGAGCCAGCGCCGAAGCTAGGTCCTTGCCGAAGGGCTTCTCGATGATGACCTTCGAATGTAACGGCGTGTCCCGGTGCACCGCCGCCAACCCGCACGCCCCGAGCTGCTCGATGATCGGCGCAAAGACCGAGGGCGGGGTCGACACATAGAAAATCCGCTGGAGGTCCCGCCCGAGCTGGCGCTCCAGTTCCGCCAATTGGGCCGCCAGCCGCTGGTAGGCCGCCGGCTCGTCGTACCCACCCGCCACGTAGGCGGTCCGCGCTGCCACCCGGGCCCAAACCTCCGGCTCTGGC
>CAIOTK010000240.1 GCA_903861185.1 uncultured Opitutia bacterium
CCCGGCCGGCAACTCCGCGAGCGCCCGGCGATCGACCTTGCCGTTCGGCGTGAGCGGTAGGGCATCACGCCGCTCCAGCGTCGACGGTACCATATACTCGGGGAGGCTCCGGCACAGGGCGGACCGTAACTCCGCGGCGTTGGGTCCGCCCCCCGGTGCGGCCACCCAATGGCCCGCCAGCCGCAACTCGCCCGCAGCATCCCGCACCGGCACCACCGCAGCCGCCACGACCCCGGGCTGCGCCAGCAGGCACGCCTCAATCTCCTCGGGCTCCAACCGGTGGCCCCGGAGCTTCAGCTGGCGATCGGCGCGACCGACGTACTCAAGCATAACGCACCAGATCCCCGGTCCGGTAGGCGCGGACCCCTCCCGCGGCAGGTAGGTTCACGAAGCGTTCCGCCGTGAGCGCCGGCTGGCCGTGGTAGCCCTCGGCCACGCCATCACCCGAAAGGTAAAGCTCACCCGTCTCCCCCGGCGCCACGGGCCGGCCGGCCTCGTCCAGCACGTGCAGCCCCGTGTTGCCCACCGGCTCCCCGAGTCCGCGGCGCGCTGGGTCCGTCACCCGCCCCGCAGTCGACCAGACCGTGGTCTCGGTCGGGCCATAAAGGTTCCAGAGCTCGCCCACGCGGCCCAGCAACTCCGCCGCGAGGGCGGCGTCCCACGCTTCGCCACCGCAGAGGGCGCGCACGCGGCGGATTTCACCCAAGCCGGCGGCGAGGAGCATCTTCCAAGTCGCCGGGGTCGCCTGGACAACCGTCGCCCCGCCCGCCTCCAACCGCGCCCGCAGCCGCGTGCCACTCCGCGCCACCTCCGACGGCACGAGGTCGAACGACCCGCCCGTGATGAGCGGCAGAAAGAGCTCCAGCGCCGCGATGTCGAAGCACACGGTCGTGATCGCGAGCACCTCGTCCGCCGCCGTGAACCCGGGCCGCTCCGCCATCGCGCACAGGAAGTGGGTGAGGTTGCGCTGCGTGACGCGCACGCCCTTGGGCCGGCCGGTAGAACCAGAGGTGTAGATGACGTAGGCCGGCCGCGCCGGATCGGGGGCCACCGCTGGAGACGGCACCACCGGACCCGGCACGGCGCAGCCAGTGACATCGAGGCACTCGAGTCCCGCCGGCGCGAAACCCGCCGCCGGCAAAGTCAGGGCCAACCGCGCGCCGGAATCCGCCACCATCGCCGCGAGGCGTTCGGGCGGGTAGACCGGGTCCAGAGGCACATACGCCGCTCCGGCGCGCCACACCGCGAGCAGGGCCACGGGCAACTCCAAGGTCCGCGGCAGGCACACGGCTACGAGGTCACCGGGGCGGACGCCGCGCTCCACGAGGCGGGCGGCAAGGCGGTTGGCGGCCGCGGACAATTCCCCGTGCGTCAGCGTGCCTCCGTCGGTCCGCACCGCCGGCGCAGCCGGGGTCCGGCGCGCCTGCCGCGCGATCAAGGTGGCGACGTCGGTCGCGGGAAACTCGAAGCGCTCCGGCCGGGTGAGCGCGCCCACCGCATTCTCCGCGCCGCTGGCGACCCGGGTCAGCAGGTCGAGATAGCGACCGAGGAGCCGTTCGGCCCGCGGCGCCGCGATCCAGGCCGGGCGATACTTCAGGTGGCAGCGCCAGCCGCCCGCGCCTTCGAGCAACTCAGCCGCGAGGGCAAACTCGCCGGTCTGCTGGATGCCGGGCACCAGACGGTCAAGCACCGCGCGCACGGCCGGATCGGGCGCCGCCTGAAAATACAGGCAGGTCTCGAGCGCTCCCGCCGCGGGATCGCCGGCCCGCTCCGCGAGGTCCCGCGCAACCACCGGGAACGGGTGCCGCCGGTGTTCGAGCGCTTCCAGTAGGGTGCGGAACACCCGCGCCACGAGCCGCGAGAACGGTTCGTCCGGATCGATGCGCCCGGGAATGGGCAGCAAGTTCACATAGTGGCCAGCGGTGGCCAACTCGTCCTCCTCGCCTCGCAGGTCCACCGCCACGGCGGTGACGACTTCCGTCCGCCCGTTATCGGCAGCGAGGAGGGCCAGCCACGCGGCGAGGGCCACGGCCTGAGGGGTGACGTTCACCGCCGCCGCCAACGCGGTGAGGCTCGCCCAGGTCGCGGCCGGCACGGGACGTTCCAGCACGAGGCCCGCGGGCGCCGTAGCGCGGCGGGGCCGAGGCAGGACCTCGGGGAAGCCGCGGGGAAAATGTCCCCGCCAGAAGTCGCGGGCAGCCGCACCGTCCGGGCCCGCGACGCGCCCGTGTTCCGCCGCCACCGCCGCCTCGAGCGTATGGGCCGGCGAAGAGCTGGGTTCCCGACCCTCCCGCCGCGCCGCCAAGCGCTCCTCCAAACGGGCGAGGATCAGTCCCAGAGAGTGGCCGTCGCACACGAGATGGTGCAGCGCGAGCAGGAGCCAAGGTCCGTCCGGCCGCCGAACCCAAGCGGCCCGCCACGGCCGGCCCTCCGCCAGCGCGAAGGGTTCGCTTCGGAGACGTTCCAGCTCCGCCGCCCACTGGTCGTCGTCCCACGCGCGGCCGTCGCGCACCGAGAGCTCAATACCACCCTCGCCCACCGCTTGGCGCACTTCGCCCGCGGTCGCAGAGAACCGCAGGCGCAGGGCCGGAAAATCCTGCTCCACGCCGCGCAACTCCGCCGCGAGGTCCGCCTCCGCGGTCTCGGGCCAACGCAGCGCGACCGGCAGGTGGTACGCGGTCGCACCTGGGTGCGCGCGCTCCCACCGCCAGATCGCCGCCTGGCCCGCACCGAGGGGCCAGTCCGCCGCACCTGCCGCCCCCGCGAGTTCCGGCTCCGCTGCGGCCGGCGTGGCACGGAGCCGCTCCGCCAGCTCACCCACCGTGCGTGCCTCGACCAACGCGCTCACCGGCAACCGGCGCCCGGTGGCCCGCGCCACCTGGTCCGCCGCCCGCAGGAGTTGCAGCGAGGAAAAATCCAGCGCTCGCACCTCCAGCCCCGCGGTGATGGCTTCTACGGCCCGCCCCGCGAGCCGCGCCAGCACCCGTCGGAGCACGTCGCCCGGCTCCGCTCCACCCCGCACCGCAGGCGCCGGGGCCACGGCGGCCTTCGCTGGCGGGACCACGCGGTCACGCGCAAACGGATACAGCGGCAGCGGCCACGGGCGCGGGCGCCCCGCCGGATAAAGGAGGCGCCAGTCGATCGCGACCCCGTGACGCCAGAGACGGACCAACTTGTCCAAGGCCCCCCGGGCCAGCGCACCGGCCACGAACTGCCGCCCCTCCGGCCCCTCGACCAGCAAGGCAATGCCCTCGTCGATCGCCTCCGCGGATCCCGCCAGCAGACCCGGCCGGGCTCGCCCGGCGAGAAAGTCCCCCAACGCCGCCCGCACCTCCGCGAGACTCCCGGCGAC
>CAIOTK010000241.1 GCA_903861185.1 uncultured Opitutia bacterium
CTCACGGCGCTGTCCTTGTCCAGGATGTTCCCGAACACGATCGCGCCCACCGGGCAGGTCTGCTCGCAGGCGACCTTGATCGTGCCGTCGGGCACCACCACGTCGCCCGGCCGGCCCGCTTGGGCCATCTTGACCTTGTGCCGGATCTTCCCGTTCTGCACCCGCTGCACGCAGTAGGTGCACTTCTCCATCACGCCGCGCATACGGACGGTGACCTCCGGGTTCTTGGCCATCTGGAGGACTTCCGGCATCCCGTAGTCCCCGGCGGGCCCGAGGTAGAGGCTATCGAGCCGCCGCTGGTTCCAATCGAAGAAGTTGAAGCGCCTGACCTTATACGGGCAATTGTTCGCGCAATAGCGGGTCCCGATGCACCGGTTGTAGGCCATCGTGTTGATGCCCTCCTCGTCGTGCACGGTGGCGTTGACGGGGCACACCACCTCGCAGGGCGCGAGTTCGCAGTGCACGCAGGTCATCGGCTGCAGGGAAACCTGCGGGTCCTCCGGGAGTTCCCGGTTCCCCTCACCGCCAAAGGCTTCCGCATCGATGGTGCCGCTGGAGTAGTAGCGATCCAAGCGGATCCAGTGCATCTCGCGGCCGCGCAGGACCTGGTCCTTGCCCACGATCGGGATGTTATTCTCAGCCTGGCAGGCGACGACGCAGGCGTTGCAGCCGATGCAGGTGTTGAGGTCGATCGACATCCCCCACTGGTGGTGGCCGTCGAACTGCGGCGTCTGGTAGAGCGAATTACCGCGCGGGATCTTGGTCGCCCGCTCCTGGGGCGTCATCTTCTCGCCGACCTCACCTAGGTTCGAAGGCGTATGGGACTCCATCCCAACCTTGCGGACATAGCCGGGATTCTCGCGGTAGCTGTTACCGTCGGGCTTCGCCGCGGGCTCGAAGTTGGCCTCGCGGATGATGTCGCGGCCCTCCATCGACCAGTGCTCTTGGGTGTTCGCCAGCAGCAGGCGCTTGCCGGTGTCGCGGAGCTTGCCGCCGAGCCCGACGTGCATCGCCCCCTGAGTCCGCAGCGGGTAGGCGTTGAACCCGGCGCCGTTGCCGACGTGGCCCACGGCGGAGCGGCCGTAGCCGAGCGGAACGATCACCGTGTAGTTGGCCAGGCCAGGCTGGATGTGCACCGGGCCGCTGATGGTGCGGCCGCCGAGCGACAGCTCGAACACGCGAGCGTTCTCCTTGCCCATCGTAAACTCGGCGTTCTCCTTCCGAGCCACCTGGATGAGGGAGCCCTTGGGGTCGATGCCGAGGTCGCGCGCGAGGCGGGGACTGACCAGAATAGCGTTATCCCAAGAGATCTTGGTGATGGGGTCGGGGCATTCCTGCAGCCAGCCGTTATTGGCGAAACGGCCGTCGTCCACCTTCGCGTCCGCGACGAAGCGGACCTCGAGGTTGTCCTTGCCGGGGGTACCCGCCGGACGCACGCCCGAGAGAAGGCCTTGCACGCCGGAGGCATTGAAGCGGACCGCCACGGGGCGGTAGGCCGACCCAGCCAGCACTCCATCGTGGAGGAAGCGCTCCATCGCCTTCGCGGCGTCCGTGCCAGCGCCCGCCAGCCCGGCAATCGTGGTCGCGACCAATTGATAGGGATCCGCCTCCGCCTGGCCAGCCAACCGCGCCAGCACCTCCAGTTGCGTGAGCCCGCCAAACAGGGGCAAAATCATCGGCTGGACCGGCACCACCGTGCCGTCGACCGTGCGCGCGTCGCCCCAGGATTCCAGGTAATGGGCGGCGGCCAGATGCGTGGTCGCGGCCGGGTTCACTCCGGAGGTTTCGTCCACGTGGCCACCCCAGCGGATTACCTCGGCGACCGACTTCTGCAGCGCGGCCCAATCGAGGTCCGCGGGCGCATTGTAGGCGGGATTGCCGCCGAGAATCACCAGAGTCTTGACCGATCCGCCCTTGATGGCGGCGGCCAACGCGGTGAGGGGGGTCGCCCCGGGCGTGGTCTCAACCGGAACGTAAGAGACCGTCTCCCCGGCGGCGCCGAGGATGGAATTGAGGCCGTGGACCATCCCGTGGACCTCGGCGGGCAGGTGGGAACCAGCCACCACCAAGGCAGCGCCCCGGTGGGCCTGCAGGTCCTCGACGCACGCTTGGATCCACTTCGGATCGAGCTTCACCCCCTGGGTCAGCGGCTCGAGCACGGAGGCGGACTCCGGATACACCGCGATGACCAAGCTAGCGGTGAACGCCGTCATCTGGCTGGTCGCGAGCCGCAGGCGGTGGTCCGCCATGCTGCCGGTGAGGGACATCCCGCTCTCCACGACGTAGAGGCGGTTCATCGGGTCTTCCTTGCGGTTGACCCGGCGGCCCTGAGCGAAACCGCGGGCGGAGGCGAGACTGCCGGCCTCGGCTTGGAGGAAGTCAGCGTCGATGGAAAGGATCCGGCGCGCCTTCGCGAAGTTCGGGAGCGGACGAACGGCTTGGCCGAAAGCCGCTTGGGCCGCGGCGACCGGCGGCAGGTCGGTTACGGGCTCGTACTCGGTCCACAGCGCCCGGGGGAGCTTAGCCCGGAGCTCACGGACCAAGCGCGCACGAGTGGGCGAGGAAGATTCGTCGGCCAACAGGGCCAAACCGGCACCCTGGGTGGCGGCGTACTTGGAGGAGATCTCAGCGAGGAGCGCGGAGACTTGGGCGCCGGACAGGGTGGCGCCGCCGCGGGTGTGGGCCCGGGCCCGGTCAGGATCGTAAAGGTCGAGGATCGAGGCCTGCGCCAGCAGCGAGGCAGCGCCGCCGTGCGGGGCGTAGGTCGGGTTGCCCTCCAGCTTGGTCGGGCGGCCCTGATGCGTCTCGGCGAGCAGCGGGATCGCCCCCTGCCGCAGCGGCATCGCGGTGGCGAAGTAGGAAGGCAGGCCGGGGATGACCCCCTCGACGGACTTACCGTATGGCAGAATGAACTTCTCGGGCCGGCGGCACCCCGACAGACCGACGCCGCCCAGCGCGAACGAAGCGGCCATCAGCTTCATGAAGCCGCGGCGGTCGACGCCGTCCAGCTCCGCGGCGCCCTCGGGGAACTCCCGCTCTAACTGGGCCCGGAATCCCGGGGTACCCGCCAGCTCATCGAGGCTGCGCCAGTACTTCGGGCCGGTCAGCGACTCGGCGGCGGGGGGGGCGGGATGTTCGATCTTGCGTTTCATCGGTGGCAGCCGGAGCAGCTCTGCGGGGGCAACAATTTCCAGTCGTGCTTGAAGGCCTCGGCCGCCTTGCGGCCAGCCTCGCCCTGGTCCGCCAAGCGCGGGGAATCCAGGTTGTAGACGTCCTTCGGGTCCCGGAGGCGGGAAGCGGGATCGCGATGGCACTCCAAACAGAACGCCATGCTCAGGGGCTGCATATGCGTCACGGTATCCATCTCATTGACCTTACCGTGGCACTCGACGCAGGAGATGCCCTTGTTCACGTGGGCGGCGTGGTTGAAGTAAGCGTAGTCGGGCGTCTGGTGGATCCAGACCCACGGCACCGGGGTACCCTGCGCGTAGCTCTCCCGGACCGGGGCCAGCAGGGGGCTGTTGGTCTTGAGGATGCTGTGGCAGTTCATGCACGTCTGCGAGGTCGGCACGTTCGAGTGGGCCGACTTGTCGACGTGGGAATGGCAGTAGCGGCAGTCGAGACCGACCTCTTGGACGTGCTTCGCGTGGCTGAACGGCACCGGCTGGACCGGCGCATAACCCACCCGCGTGTACTTGGGGGTCATGTAGTACGTCACGCCAGCGGTGGCGATCCCCGCGACCACGGCCAGATAGATTAGGATCTGGAGCGGCAGCTGGTTGGCCGACTTCGGGAAGAGTTTCGACATGAGCGGGAAAGGAGGCGGGGGCCGGGAGGGAAAATCGCGGCCGAGGCAAGAAGGCGCCGTTTGGCTTGTAAACCAAAAAGTCCGGGCGCAAGGGCGACCGTCGACTCATTAGCGGCACCGCCGAGGGGCGGCGATGGCGCTAATGCCAGCCGCGTCAGCGCCGGGCTCCGCGGTGCAGTCGGCTGGCCGGCTTCACCGCAGCCGCCGCGGTCTCGGCCAGCGCCTTCTCGTCGAACAGCGCGGAATAAATGTAGGGGAATCCCTCGATCTTCTTCCGCTCCACGCTCACGCCCATATACCGCTCGATCGAGCGGGCGTCGCGCACGTCCTCCTCGGTCACCAGCGTGAAAGCGTCGCCCGAATTCTGGGCGCGACCGGTCCGGCCGATGCGGTGCACATAGTCCTCGGCGTTTTCCGGGACATCGTAATTGATCACGTGGGAGACGCCGGCGATGTCGAGGCCGCGGGCGGCGATGTCCGTCGCGACCAGCACCTCATACTTGCCGGTCTTGAAGCCCTGCAGGGCCTCGATGCGCTCGCGCTGATTCCGGTCGGAATGCATCACCCCGACGGTGTGGCCGCTTTTCTCCAAGCGGTGCGCGATGCGGTCCGCGCCCATCCGGGTGCGGCAGAAAATGATCACGCTCTTGAAGTCGGTCCGGTCCAGCAGCTGGTGCAACAGATCGAACTTCTGGGTCGCGACCACTGGATAGAAGGCGTGGGCGACGGTCTCCGCCGGCGAACGCACGCGGCCAATCTCGATCTTGACCGGATCCCGCAAGGCCCAGCTGGCCAACTGCTCCAGTTCCGGGGGCAGCGTCGCCGTGAAGAACAGGGTCTGCCGCGCCTTGGGGCACTGCTGCACGATCCGGCGGACGTCCGGCAGGAAACCCATATCCAGCATCCGGTCGACCTCGTCTAGGACCAGGATGTCGACGTTCGCGAGGCTGCAGTTACCCCGCTCCAAGTGGTCGAGCAGGCGGCCGGGCGTCGCCGCGATGATGTCCACCCCGCGCCGGAGGTCGTCCTCCTGCTTGCCGTAGCCGACGCCGCCATAGACGATCGTCACGCGCAGGTCGGTAAATTTCGCGTACTTCTGGAAAGCCTCTTCGACCTGCAGCGCCAGCTCGCGGGTCGGTTCGAGGATGAGGCACCGGAGTTTCCCGTGGGTGCCGAGACGCTGGATGATCGGGAGGGCGAAGGCGGCCGTCTTGCCCGTGCCGGTCTGGGCGGAGCCGATGACGTCGCCGCCCTGCAACACCACGGGGATGGCTTGGGCTTGGATCGGGGTGGGCGTCACGTAGCCCATTTCCTGCACGCCAAAGGCGAGGGCATCGCTCAGGCCAAGGGCGGAGAAGGCGGTCTCCATCTTCGGGATGTCGACCGGTACGGTCGGCTTGAGGTCCCCGGTGCGCGGGTGATCGAACGTCTTGTCGATCATCGGTCGTTCGGTCCGGCCCCCGCGGGCGCCGGGGCCGCCCGGTCCGCGCCCGCCACGGTCGCTCAACCGGCCACGCCCAGCGCCGCGATACCCGGCGTCGTCGCGCCGCTCGTCGCGCGGGCCGGCATCGTCCCGACGGGGCCGCGGACCGGGCTCGCGGCCGGGTTCAGCGGCGCGGGGGCCACGGCCGGAACCGCCGCGGTCACGGCGGCCTTCACCACGGGCGGGACGAGGGGCGGAAGGGGAGGCGGCGGGGGCGCCGGAGTCGGCCGCGGGCGCCGGACGCGAGCCGGTGAGCTTGCCACGCAGCTTCGCAAACAGGTTCTTCAACATACGAATTAAACCAGCCACCCTCGGGGAATCCCCGGCATTTGCAACCCCCGATCACGGCGGGGCCCGGCCGGATCCGGACCGGAACGGTTACAATTTGGCTTGGATGCGCTCCAGTAGCGTCCGCGAAAGCTTCTCGTCGCCGAAGACCCCCACGCGGATCCGGACGCGGGTCAGCTTCTCGCCGACCACGTCCTGCCGCACTTCGATGCGCTGGTCCGCCGCATTGCGCACCACGGTGAGGGCCAACAGGGCGTCCTTGTTCTCGCTGATCCGGACAAACTTCAGTTCCTCGATGGCGCGGTTAACCGCCTTATTGGTCTGCTCGAGGTTCCCGCTGAGGGTGGCCTCGAGTTCACCCCGTAAGTAGGCGACGGTGCCGGCGCCGGCCCCGGCAGCCACGATGGCGACGCAGCCGGAGCCGAGTCCGGCGAAAGCAAGGAGCAGGAGCGAGGCGGTGAGGCCCCGGGCGGAGCGGAGAGAGAAGGAGTTCATCGCTCGTTCGAGACCGCCACACCGGGGCCCCGGTTCCAAGGCTTAATCCCTTGCGTGAGGGGCGCCCTCCCCCACCCTTCCTTGGATGGCTGCCCCCGAAGAGGATCCCGCCGAGATTGAACGCGCTTACCGCCGGGCGCTCTTCAAGCTGATTATTCACCTCGGGTACGTCTTGCTCCTCTGCATCGGGGCCTTCGCGATCCGCAAGTCTTTCGGGCTACCGCCCGCCTTCCTGACGATCGTGCTGGTGCTCGCGCTGGTCCTCTTCAGCCCGGAAATCTTCCGGTTTATGGTGCTCCGGGCTAAGGTGCAGCGGATCCGCGCGCGGGACTGACCTGCCCGCTTGCGCGGCGCCCCTTTCCCGCCTAGCTCGGCGGGATGGAGAACTTTACCTACCACAATCCGACCCGGATCCTCTTCGGCCGCGGCCAGATCGCCGGCCTGAACCAGGAGATCCCTGCGGGCGCCCGCGTGCTCCTCCTCGCCGGCGGCGGCAGCATCCGCAATAATGGCGTGCACGCCCAAGTCCGCGCCGCCCTCGGCGATCGCGTGGTGCAGGAGTTCTGGGGCGTCGAGGCCAACCCGGATTATGACACCCTAATGCGCGCCGTGGAACTGGTCCGCCAAGAGCGGCTGGAATGGATCCTCGCGGTCGGGGGTGGCTCGGTGCTGGACGGCGCCAAGTTCGTGGCGGCCGCGGCGGGGCACGCGGGCGATCCGTGGGAAATCCTGACCAGTGCCGGGGCGAAGGTGACCGGAGCCTTGCCCCTCGCGGCCGTGCTCACGTTGCCGGCCACCGGCTCCGAGGCCAACGCCGCCGCGGTGATCAGCCGCCGGGCGTGGCGGGAAAAGCTGTTCTTCATCCACCCTTCGGTCTTCCCGCGCTGCTCCGTGCTGGACCCGGAAACGACCTTCTCGCTGCCGGAACGCCAAGTCGCCAACGGCGTCGGCGACGCCTTCTGCCACGTCCTGGAACAGTACCTTACCCACCCGGCCGAAGCGGCCGTGCAGGATGAGTTCGCCGAGGGTGTCCTGCGGATCTTGGTCCGCGAGGGCCCGCGCACCCTCGCCGCCCCGCGCGACTACGCCGCCCGCGCCAACCTCGTCTGGGCCGCCACCTGGGCCCTCAACGGCGCGATCGGCGCCGGGGTCCCGCAGGACTGGGCTACGCATATGATCGGCCACGAGCTGACGGCCCTGCACGGCCTCGACCACGCCCGCACCCTCGCGGTGGTCCTGCCCAGCCTCCTTGAGGTCCGACGCGAGGCCAAGCGGGAGAAACTGCTGCAGTACGGCGAGCGCGTCTGGGGCCTGCGCGAAGGTACCGCGGCGGAGCGAGTGGACGCGGCGATCGCCCGCACCCGGGCGTTCTACGAGTCTCTCGGGATCCCTACCACCCTCGGCGCCCACGGAATCCCCGTGTCCACCGGACCGGAGGTCGCGCGCCGGCTCGCGGCCCGTGGGATGACGCAGCTGGGCGAACGGGGGGAAGTCACGCCCGCCGTCGTCGAGGAGATCCTCCGGCGCGCCGCTTAAGGCCCGCGTTCGCGCACCGCCGGGACGGGCGGCGCGGCCGCGGGGCAGAGGCTGGCGTTTTGCGCGCCGCGGCCTTTGCTCCCGCCGTATGGAACCAACCGTCCGAATCGGCGTGCTCAACATTTCGGACCGGGCCAGCGCGGGCGTCTACGCGGACACCCCCGGCCAGGCCTGCGCGGCGCTGTTGCGGGAGTGGCTGCGGACGCCGTTCACGCTCGAGTACAAGGTGATCCCGGACGAGCAACCGGTGATCGAGGCGGAGCTGCGGCGGATGGCGGATGAGGCGGGCTGCGGGCTGGTGGTAACCACCGGGGGCACCGGTCCCGCGCCGCGGGATGTGACCCCCGAGGCGACTCTGGCCGTCTGCACGCGGGTGCTGCCCGGATTTGGCGAGCTGATGCGGAGCACCTCGCTGCGTTACGTGCCCACGGCGATCCTCTCGCGCCAGACGGCGGGCATCCGGGGGCGGACGCTGATTGTGAACCTGCCGGGGCGGCCCAAGGCCATTCGGGAAAACCTCGAGGCGGTGTTCCCCGCCATTCCCTATTGCCTCGATCTGATCGGGGGCCCGCGGCTGGAGACCAACGAGGCGGTGATGAAGGCGTTCCGCCCGCCGGCGTGAGCCTAGGCGGACGGGGCGGAAGCCCGCGCCGAGAGCCGAGCAAAACCCACCAACCTTCCCGAAGGCCACAGCGCTGGCCTGACTCCGTACCGCTGGCCTTTGAGGC
>CAIOTK010000242.1 GCA_903861185.1 uncultured Opitutia bacterium
AGCGATGGAAATCAGCCGGCGCGTGGTAACAGCCCAATGGTGGCGGGTATTCGTCCTGCTGATCATGGCGGGGATCTTGGGCTCACTGGGCTTCCTCGCGCTCTTTATCGGGGTTTTCTTCACCATCCCCATCTTCTTTGGCTCGGTGGCCGTCGCCTACGAGACCCTCTTCAACCCGCCGGGCGGGAACCGCGGATAAGGGTCAAGCGCGGGTCAGCGCGCCGACCGCGAAGTCGGCGCGCGAGCTCCTGCACGCTGGTCCTAGAGCCCTGCGCCGCGGCGCTGCTCTTGGCCTTCCTGGCCGGCACAGTCCCGGTCCATTCATCCTTCGGTGATCCTTCGGTTCTGAATATAGAAATCGCCCGGTTTACCTCTGAAGGACCGAAGGATAACCGAAGGATGACTGTTGGCACACTGGAGGAGGACCGAAGGCAGGCCGGGGGGGCTGGGGAGGAGCGAGGGGTGGGTAGTGGGGAGCGAGGAGGATGCGTTTTGGTCTGCACGGACCGGGGCGGCGCGCCCCGGCTACAACGAACCCGCCAGCAGCCGGCATTTACCCCAACCCCCGGCCCGCAAATGCCGCTTGCGCTTGCCCGGGGGTCGTGTGCGTTTCCTGCCCCGATGTCCTCCGCCACCGCCTCCCCGCGCAAACCCGCGTGGCTCCGCGCCCGCCTCCCCGGCGGACCCGGCTACCTCGCGACCCGCCGCCTGGTCGAGGAGAACCGCCTGCACACGGTCTGCCAGAGCGCCCAGTGCCCCAACCTCGGCGAATGCTGGTCCCGCGGGACCGCCACGCTGATGATCCTCGGGAACATCTGCACCCGCTCCTGCACGTTCTGCGCCATCGAGACGGGCCGGCCCACCGAACTCGACCTCGGCGAACCCGCCCGCGTCGCGGAAGCGGTCGCCACGATGAACCTCCGGCACTGCGTCATCACGAGCGTCGCCCGGGACGAGCTCGCCGACGGCGGCGCCTCGGTCTGGGCCGCCACGATCCGCGCCATCCGCCACCGCAACCCGGGCACCGCCATCGAAGTCCTCACCCCCGACTTCAAGGGCAACCTCGCCCACGTCGACACGGTCCTCGACGCCAAGCCCGACATCTACAACCACAACCTCGAGACGGTCGAACGCCTCCAGAAACCGGTCCGCGTCCAAGCCCGCTACGACCGGTCGCGTTCCGTCCTGCGGCACGCGAAATCCCGCGGCTTCACCACGAAGACCGGAATTATGCTCGGGGTCGGCGAAGAGCCGAGCGAGGTGGAACAGACGCTCCGCGACATCGCGGCTGACCGCACGGACATCCTGACCCTCGGCCAGTACCTGCAACCGACGCCGAAGCACCTGCCGGTCGCCCGCTGGGCCCCGCCGGAGGAGTTCGCCCGCTGGAAGGAATTCGGACTGGGGCTCGGCATCGGCGTGGTCGAAAGCGGACCGCTCGTGCGTTCCAGCTACCACGCGGACGAACAGTCGGAGCGCTTCACGGGCCCCAATCACCGCAACACCGCCAACGCGCTCGCGGACGCCTAAGCCGGGGGGGCCGGCTCAGCGCCGAGCGCGGCGGGCTGCGGTCGCCAGTTCCAATTGCTCGAGGGCCTCGCGCGGCCGGCCGAGGGCGCGCAACACCTGCGCGTACTGCTCCCGCCATTCGGGGACCGCGGCGGGCGACTCGAGGGCGACCGTGTAGGCGGCAGCGGCACCAGCGAGGTCCCCGGAGTTAGCCAACGCGCCCGCCCACCGGGCCCGCACCTCGGGATCGGCGGGACGGTCGGTGGCGACGACCCGGAACTCCGCCGCCGCCTCAGCCCAGCGCCCGGCGGAGAGCAGGGCGTTCGCGAGGTTGAAGCGGGCCGCGGTGAAGCCGGGCGCCAATTGCAGGGCGCGCGTGAAACTGGCGCGGGCGCGGTCGAGTTCACCCGCCAGCGCCAAGGCCGTGCCCAGGTTGTTCTGGGCCTCCGCGGAGCCCGGATCCAGCTCGGCCGCCGCCTCAAAGTGCCCGCGCGCCTCCGCGGGCCGGCCCGCCCGCGCTTGGCCGCGGGCCGCGAGGCCGCGGATACCCGCGTGCCGCGGCGCCTCCCGCACGGCCTGCTCCAGTTCGGCCAGGCCCGCGTCCACCCGCCCCGTCAGCACGAGGCCGAACCCAAACCCGGCCCGCGCCTCCGCCAGCTTCGGATCGAGTTCCAGCGCGCGGCGGTGGGGGCCGAGCGCCGCCTCCGGGCGCCCGAGTGCCTGCAGGGTATTGCCGAGGTTTTTATGAAATTCAGCGCGGCTCGGCGCCAGGGCCACGGCCCGCTCCAGATGCGGCAGCGCGTCGGCCGGCCGCCCTTGCAGGAGATGGGCCCCCGCGAGATCGTTATGCGCCTCTAGGTTGTCCGGGTGGCGTTCAAGGACGGAGCGAAAGATCGCGATCGCCTCGTCGGTGCGGCCTTGGCGCTGGAGGGTGTCCCCGAGGTTGAGCCAAGCCATCGTCGCCCCGGGATTATGCGCGACCGTACTGCGCCAGAGGGTTTCGGAGGAAACGTATTCGCGCGCCTCGCGGAAGCTGAGCGCCGCCAGCGCAACCACCGCGACCGCAGCCGCCGGACGCCAGCGCGAGAGCAGCGCGCCCGCGAGGGCCAGCGGCCCGATGCTGGCGAGGTACTGGAAATGGTCCCCGACGAAGGAATAGCGGAAGAAGTAGACGTTAAAGAAACCCATCACCGGGAAGAGCAGCGCCGCGAAGTGCCCCGCCGCGAGGAAACCCGCCGCAGCCGCCGGCCGCGCCCGGAACCGCCACAGCAGGGCCAACCCCGTGACCACGCCCACGCCCGGCAGGTAGGAAAGCGGGTGGCCCGCCGCGAGAGTCCAGCGCGGGTAGATGAACACCAGCTGATCGGGCCAGGCGAGTTTGCCCAAGTAAAACCAGACCACGCGGCCAGCGAGGATGAGGCGCTCGGCGGGCGTCTGGCTCCACTCCGGCCCCAACGCGCCCGAGTTGTAGCGCTGTTCCCAAATCGTCCAACCGGCGGCCGCCGCCGACAGGGCGAGGAACGGCGTGAGCGGCCACAGGTCGGCCCAAGCGAGCGTGCGCCGGCGCCACCAGCCGAGCAGCGCGAGCGTGACGGGCAGCATCACCGTCGAGGGTTTGCTCAAAATCGCCAGGGCCGCGCACGCCAGGGCCGCGGCGTACGCCCGGCCTGCGCCGGGTTGGCCGCGGGTATCGAGCCAACCCAGGTAGCAGAGCGCCCCCGCGAGGAAGAGGACCGCGGACTGCGTGTTCTTCAGTTCGCAGATCCAGGCCACCGACTCGACCTGCACCGGATGCAGCGCCCAGAGGGCGGCGCCGAGCCACGCGCCGGGGACGCCGAGGCCGAGCAGGAGCCGCCAGAGCAGCAGCGCCGCGCCGGCGTGGCAGAGGAGCGTCACCAGCCGGTAGCCGAGCGGCTCGAGGCCCCAGAGCTCGTGCTGCACCCAGAAATTGGTGAGCACGAGCGGGAAGTAATGGGCGCGGGCGGAGGTCCAGATTTCCGCCAACCCCAAGGGCCCCACGATGGTCGGGTTGGCGGTGATGTGCAGGTCGTCGTCCCAGAGGAACTCGCCCCGGAGCGAGCCCGCATAGGCAGCCAGCAGCAGCACCCCCAGCAGGCCCGCGGCAGCGAAGGCGCGGAGGCGGGGGGAGGCGCGGGCACCGGACATCCGCGGATTGCCTCGACGGGGCCGGGCCGGGGCAACGCCAAAACGCCGCCCCGATTGCCCCGCGTTTCGGGGACGCGCGGGACTGGGCCACGCTAGCGCGGGTAACCACGGTGCCGGCCACCACCACTGCCCGCGCTCCTCCCCGTTATGCCCTTCCCCTCCCTCCCCCACCCTTCCCGGCCGCTCCTGGCCGGGCTTGGCCTCCTGCTGGTCCTCGTCTGCACCCTCGCCTCGCAGATCCCCTTGCCGGCGCCCGGCACCACGCAGCAGGAGAACTTCGATCTGCTCGGCACCAGCGCCACCGCGGCGCTGCCCACGGGCTGGCGGTTCACCGCGCCCGGCGACCTGACCGTGCGCTGGGATGACCCGACGAACCTCTTCACCACCAGCGCCCAGGCCAGCAGCGGGTCACCGACCGTGGGCGGGCGCTACAACTGGGGGCAGTCGGCGGCGGACCGGGCACCCGGGGTGATGAGTTCTTCCGGGCAGCCGAGTCCGGTGAGCCTGCTCGCGTGGTTTCAGAACACCCTCGAAGTGCCACTCGCGAAGGTCGACCTGACCTTCGATTACGAGCGCTACCGGATCAACACCACGGCGGCGGCGATCACCTTCCACCATTCGGTGGACGGGGTGAATTGGACGGCGGCGACAGCCGGGGACAGCGGCGCCTTCGCGCCCGGGCCGAGCGCGTACGGCTTCGGGACCCCGGTTTCGACCGTGGCGCGGAGCGTGAGCCTGCCGGGCCTCGACCTAGCCCCGGGCGGCTCGCTGTACCTGCGGTGGACCTTCGACACCGGCGGCGCCAACTCGCAGGGGCTGGGCCTCGACACCGTGAGCCTGGCGACCACCGCGGTGCCGGAGCCGGCCGGCCTGGCGCTAGCCGGCGGCGCG
>CAIOTK010000243.1 GCA_903861185.1 uncultured Opitutia bacterium
CGCTGACCGGGTCGTCGCGCAGCAGCGCCTGGTACGCGGCCAGCGCGAGGAATAGCCCGTAGGCGATTCGGTAGAACCGGCGGAGACCGGGGAGGGAGGTTTTCATAGAAGAACGCGGAAGTGGGCCGGATCTGAAGCTGCGCCTCAGGCCCGCCGGAAGCGGCGCCAGAGGTGCACTAGCGCCGTCACCACGAAGGTGCCCACGTAGACCGCGTGGCGTTTGACCGGCGGGATGGGAGGACACAGGGGTCATCGGGCAGGGGGAGTCGTGTCGTCGAAGATCTCCTCGATCGGCCGGTCGAAGAGCCGGGCGATGCGGAACGCCAGGGTCAGCGACGGATCGTGCTTCCCGGTCTCGATCGCGTTCACCGCTTGGCGCGAGACCTCCAGGTGCCCCGCCAACTCGGCTTGGCTCCAGTTGCGCTCGGCGCGGAGGACTTTCAGGCGGTTTTGCATCCGGATGCCGTGAAGACGTGCCGACCTGACATAATGTCAAGTATACTTTACTTAGTGGGCTTGAAGCGCCGCCTTTGTTGGAAAACGGGATCAGGCGGGCCGGCTTGGCGGCTCGGTCTAGAAGCGGCCGTTGAGGCCGGCGGTGATGGACGTGCCGGCGAAGAGCTTGAATTGGACGCGGTCCGGGAGGCCGCGGTACGCGGATTGGGGCGCGTTGGTGAGGTTGTTGACGTCCAGCGAGAGGCTGAGCGAGGGGCGCACTTGGTAGCCGACGCCGGCGCTGAGCACGGTGCGGGCGGCGAGGTAGCGGCTGCGGGCGGGCTGCCCTTCGGTGAACTCGGTGATCGATTCCCCGGTGTGGTTGACGATCAGCCGGGAGGTGAAGCCGCGGTGGCGCCAGAAGAGGCTGGCGTTGGCGGTGCGGGGCACGAAGCCCTCGACGTCGCGGCCCTCGCGGCGACCGCGGCCGCCGTAGTCGCCGTGGGCGGCGAGCGCGGTGAGGTTGAGCGAGGCACCGAGTCCGCGCAGGAGGCCCGGCAAGAAGGTGAACTGCTGTTGGTAACTGAGCTCCCAGCCCTGCACGATGGCGGTGCCGGCGTTGGCGCTGCTGAGCCGGGTGAACCCGCCGAATTCCCCCGCGTAGCCGTTGTCGGTGCCCGTGCCGATCGTGCCGGAGGCGATGCCGCTCACGATGAAGTCGCGGATCGTCTTGTGGAACCAGCCGATCGTCAGGTTGCCCACCGGCTCGAAGTAGTACTCGAGGGTCGCGTCCCAGTTGCGCGCGGTCTGCGGCAGCAGCGAGGGGTTGTTCACCGTGAGCGTCTGCGCGGCCTCGTTGATGGTCTCGTTGGGCAACAGGCTGCTCAGCGGCGGCCGGCCGAAGCTGGTCGACCAGCTCAGGCGCGCCTTCCAGCTCGGGGCGAGGTCGCGGGTGAGGTGGATGCTCGGGAACGCCTGGGTGTAGCCGCCGCGGAGCTCGCGCCGGGTGCCGGCGTAGTCCCGCAGTGCGGAGCCGACGGGATCGGCCGCCTGCTGCGCCACGGCGCTCGGGACGCGCGCGCGGACCCAACCCCAGCTGTTGGTCGCGGTCTCCTCGACGCGCACCCCCGCGAGGAAGCCGGTGTCGCCCACGCGGCCCTGGGCCATTCCGTAGCCGGCGGTGACGGTCTCGGTGACACGCCGCGTGCCGGTGAAGCGCTGCATCTGGCCCCAGTAGAGGTCTTCGCGCCAGAGGGCGGGTTCGATCGGTTGGCGGTCGCGGAAGAACTGGGACGCGTACCAGAACGGGACGGCGAAGCCGGTTTCGCGGCGGTTGACGGTGCGGATGGAGGGATCGGCGGGGAGGGTGGTGCCGAGGTAGCTCCAGCGCCGGTGGCGGTTGAAGTCGTGGACGAACTGCTCGCGCCAGTGCAGGCCGGCTTTGAGGAAGGTGCGGAGCGTCGGCAGTTCGTAGCGTGCGTGGGCGCGGGCTTCCCGGACCTCGTGGTCGTTGTCGACGTTGTTGTTCTGGAAGAAGCCGTTGAGGCGGTAGTTCTCCGGCCGGGTGAGGTCAGGGCCGGCGGTCTGGAGGAACTGCGGGTAGAGGTCGGAGCGGGTGCGGTCGAGGATCCAGCCCGCGCCGTTGACGCGCATCGTGAACTGGCCGCCGTCGTTGCCGAAGCCGTTGTTGATCCGGGTGGCGCTGAACATTGCCCCGGCCTCGAGCTGCAGGGGGCCGGCGCGGTGCTCCCAGCCGAGGTCGCCCGTCCGGGTGCGCAGGAAGTAGTTATTGGGGCCTTGGGTGAGGACGTCGAAGTTGGACGCGGTGGAGGGGCGGACCTGGGTGATGCGGTCGGTGTAGCCCGGGAGGATGCCGGCCGTACCGGTCGTGCCGACGACTTGGTTGGTGAAGGCGCGCGTGGTGAAGCGGAGTTTCCCCATCTCGTTCGCGTCGTTGTAGATCGCGTTGAACGTGAGTTTGGTGCGAGGGGTCGGCCGGTACTCGGCCTTGAGGTTCACGCTGGCCTGCTTGCGGTTGTTGTACTGGTCGAAGGTGTTGTAGTCCCAGAGGAAGGCGGGCTCGGTGAGGGTGTTCTGGAAATCGCGGGTGGTGCTGTGGGCGGCGCCGACGTTCTCGCTGTAGAACGTGTTGAGGGTGAGTCCGAGGTTGCGCGTGCCGCCGCCGACATCGAGGACCTCCCACCAGCCAACGTTGAGGAGCGGGTGGGAGCGGTGGCCCTCACGGAGCGGGATCTGGTCGGTGAAGGCCGGGGCCCAGCGGACCGCGAAGTTGTACGTCACGCGCCGCCGTTCCTGCATCGCCAGCGGGGAGCGGCTGCGGAGGTTGATCGTGCCGCCGAGGGAGTCGGCGCCCCGGTCCGGGGTGTGGCCCTTGATCAGTTCAAGGCCTTCGAACATCGCGCCGGTGAGGTTATTGATGCGGCCCTGGCGGGCCATCGCGCCCTGGGTGGAGAGCATCCCGCCGTCGAGGGTGATGTTGTTCAGGTTCGCGCCCATCCCGCGCACGGTGAAGCCGTCGATGCCGTTCTCGAGGTTGAGGGCGCCGGTCACGCCGGGGAGCAGGATCGCCAGCTCGCTCGCGCTCATATTCGGCAGGTTCCCGTAGGAATCCATCGCGACCACGTTCTTGACGTTGGCCGCGTTGCGCTGGGCGGTGATGGCGGCGGCACCCCCCTCGCGCTCGCCCGCCACGGTGAAGGCCTCGAGGCGGTAGACCCCCGAGGTGAGCACGAAGTCCAGAGTGGCACGGCCGCCGGCGGGCACGGTGAGCGTGCGGCGCTGCGCGTCGAGGCCAGTATAAGTGGCCGCGACCTCGAGGCTGCCGGCGGGCAGGCCGGTGAACTCATAGCGTCCCGCCTGATCGGTGAGCGTCGCGCGGCCGAGGGCCGGGAGGGTGACGCGCACGCCCTCCAGCCGGTCGCCGGTGGCGGCGTTGCTCACGTGACCGGCCAAGGTGCCGGCGGGCTCCGCGGCGGCGGCGAAAGCGGTCAATGCGGTGAAGGCGAAGGCGAGCAGGGTGGCCGCGCGGGCGGCGAGGAGGCGGGGCATGGGGGGTGGGGGCTAGGAGGTTTTTTCCCGCGTGGGGCGTCGCCGGCAAGCCCATCCGGCGCGGTTGGGTTTGACGGCGCCCCGTTCTTTGGGAGCGTGGCCGTTTCCAACCCTGTATGAACATCCCCCTGCTCCGCGCCGCCGCCCTCACTCTGGCGGTCGCTCCCGTGCTCTGGTCCCAGACCCCCAACCGGACCTTCTCCGCCCAGTACTCGTTCGGCGACAGCCTCAGCGACACCGGCAACCTCTTCGCTTCGTCGAGCGCCCTCGGCGCCGGGAACCCGCCCGCGCCCTACTACCAAGGCCGCTTCTCGAACGGCCCCGTCTGGACGGAACTGCTGGGCACCACGCCCGCGCTCGCCGTCACGGCCCCGCCTTCCGCGCGCACGAGCCTGAACTTCGCCGTGGGTGGCGCCACGGCCGCCGGCTCCTCGCAGTTGCCGCCTTCCCTCGGCGTGCAGGTCGCGCAATTCGTCCAGCGCGGGATCACCCCCGCCCCGACCGACCTCTTCACCGTCCTCGCCGGCGCGAATGACTTGATTCCCGCCCTCGGTTCCCCCGCCACCGCCGCCAACCCGGCGACGCTCGACACCGCCGGGATCGCGACCGCTCAGGTGGTTGCCGGCCAGGTGCAGGCCCTCGTCGCTCGCGGCGCCCGCAACCTCGTGGTGGGCGGCCTGCCCAACCTCGGTCGCACCCCCCGCGCCCTCGCCGCCGGCGGAGTGGCCGGCGTCGGGTTCACCTTCGGCAACCGTGCGACGACTGCCTTTAACCAAGAATTGCGCTCCCGGCTGTCCCTCGTTGCCGCGTCCGCTCCCGACGTGAATTTGGTGTTCGTCGACCTGCAGGGGATCGTCGACCGCATCGCCGAGTCCGGCACCGCTCTCGGCTTCACCAACACGACTTCGTTCTTCCTCGCGCCCGCCGCGCAGGGTGGCGGCCAGGGCAACCCGAACGGCTACGTGTTCTGGGATGATATCCATCCCTCCGCCCGTACCCACGCCCTGCTCGCCGGGATGATCAACGAGCAGCTGAACCCTGAGCGCGCGCTGGGGTTCACCGCGACCCAGGGCAGCGCGGCCCTCGCACTCTCCGGCCTCGGCAGCGCCGCCTTCGAGGCCCGCACCGGTCATCTGGGGCGCCCGCAGAGCAACGGCGGCGCCTACGCTGGCGTGCAGTACGCCGATGGGGAACGCGCGCGCGACGCCGCGCGCCCCGGCTTCGGCTACCGCGGCCAGGTCGTCCTCGCGGGCGCCGACAAGCGCCTCAACCCCGGTTTGACCCTCGGTGGCGCCCTTTCCACCGGCCGCCTCTCCGCGCGGGTGGATGACGCCGGCGGCAACTTCCGGGTCCAAGACACTGGCGCCCGCGTCTACGGTGCGTGGCTCCTCGCCGGGGTCACCCTCACGGCCGATCTCGATTATGGCGTGCTCGCGGTGGAGGACATTCGCCGGACCACCGCCTTCGGCGGCCTCGCCACCCGCGCCCGCACCGCCGGTGACCGCTGGGGCGCCGGACTCCGCGGCGCCTGGTCGCTCGCCGCGGGCGGCACCGAGCTGCGCCCTTGGCTCGGGCTGCGCACCCACCGGGTCACCCTCGAGGCGCACCAAGAGAAGGATCTCCCCGCCCTGCCGATGGCCTATGAGGCTCAAGAGGCCAATAGCACCGCGGGCTCCGTCGGTCTCGACGCGAGCTGGGCGACCAAACTCGACGGCCGCGGTTTCCGCTTCGACCTGCGCGGTGCGTGGCACGAGGAAATCAGCCCCGGTAAGCGCTCGGTCACGGGCCGCCTAGCGGACAACTTCACCCGCCCGGCCACGATTTACACCACCGCCGGAGATGGTGGCGGGCTCGAGCTCGGCGCCGCTGCGACGCTGGCCCTGAGCCAGCGCTGGAGCGCCTCCCTCAGCTACAACGGCGACATCCGGCCCGGCGAGCGCCTCGCCAGCCGCGCCGCCTTCGCGATCCAGACCGGCTTCTGAGCCGGCGTTTCCTCCCCGGGCTCGGCCGCGCGCCGGGCCCTTTGCTTCCGCCGGCGGCGGGCCTCGGCCCCCGCCGGCGTTGCTTTTCGGTGCGGTCGCTTGCGGCGGCGACGAGACTCTCCCAGCTTGGGCGCGTCTATCTTCCCGTCCGGACTCTCTTTCGTATGCCTTCCGCCCTCCGCTCCCGCCGTATCCTCGCCCCTTTGCTCGCGTTCGTCCTCGGCCTCGCCGGTACCTCCGGCGTCAGCCTCTGGGCGGCCGAGGGTAAGTCCGGCCGCAAGGCCGAGAAGTCTGCCGCCAAGAGCAAGGCGGATACGCCTCCCCCAGCTCCGAGCGGCGGCACCCTCAGCCTCAAGGTCGACGCGAAGCCCATCAATCGGGACGCCGCCGAGCGGGTCAGCTACTCCGCCGTGGTGCGCCGCACCGCCGGCAGCGTGGTGTACGTCTATTCCAGCAAGGTCGTGCGCACCCCGGAGTTGCCGCCCTATATGAACGACCCCCGCCTGCGCCGCTTCTTCGAGGAGATGTTGCCCCGCGGCGGCGACGAGGACGAGGCGCCCAGCAACCGCGCCCCGCGCAACAATAACCGTACCCCCCGCAACCGCGGCTCCGACCAGACCCAGCAGGGCCTTGGCTCCGGCGTCGTCATCACGGCCGATGGCTACATCGTCACCAACCACCACGTGATCGACGGGGCGGACGACGTGAGCGTCTCCCTCGGCGAGTCCAACCGCCGGTACACCGCGAAGGTCGTCGGGCGCGACCCGGGCACCGATCTGGCCGTGCTCAAGATCGAGGCGGAGAACCTCTCCCCCGCCACGTTCGCCGATAGCGACCAAGTCGAAGTGGGTGATATGGTGCTCGCCATCGGCAACCCCTTCGGGGTCGGCCAGTCGGTCAGCCGCGGCATCGTCAGCGCGCTCAGCCGCGGGATGGGGATGGGGGTGTTCGAGGACTTTATTCAGACCGACGCGGCGATTAACCCCGGCAACTCTGGCGGGGCCCTCATCGACACCGACGGCCGGGTGGTCGGCATCAACAGCGCGATCATGACCCGCAGCGGCAGTTCCGCCGGCATTGGCTTCGCGATCCCCGCCAACCTCACCCGCTTCGTGGTCGAGCAGTTGGTCAACAACGGGAAGGTTGAGCGCGGCTTCCTCGGCGTCCGGCCGCAGGAGCTCACCGACGAGCTGACCGCCTCCTTCGGCACGGAGAAGGGTGCCCTGATCAGCGAGGTCACCGAGGGCAGCCCGGCGGAGAAGGCCGGGATCAAGTCTGGCGACGTCATCCTCCGCATCGAGCGCACCGAGATCCGCGACGCCCGTCATCTGCTGCTCACGATCAGCAAGATCGCGCCCGGCACGGAGGTCGAGGTGCAGATCCTGCGCGGCGGCGCGCGCGAGACGCTCCGCGCGAAGCTCACGCGCCGCGATGAAGATGCTTTGGAGCGGGAGGACGGCACGCCCGGCAAGAAGGACGAGGGCGTGCTCAACGGGGTCGGGGTGGGCGATCTCACCCCTGAGACCCGCACCCGACTGCAGATCCCCGCCCGCATCAAGGGTGCGCTGATCACCAATATCGATCCCGAGAGCCCCGCCGCCCGGCAGGGCTTGCGCGAGGGGGACATCATTCTGGAACTCGACCGTCGCCCCTGCACCAACGCCGACGAAGCGGTGAAGCTCAGCGAGGAGATCAAGGGTCCCAAGGTGCTGGTGCTCGTCTACCGCAACGGGCGGACCCGCTACCTCGCCATCGACGAGTCGAAGTGAGTCCGGTTTAGGCTCGCCGGCGGCCGCTGCCCCGCCCGACATCGTTGTGGTTATGGCCGAACTCCCCGAAGCCGTCTCCCACCCGCTCGAGCTGCGGCACGAGCACCGGCTGTGCTTCACGCGCGGGGTGTTCGCGCCGGGCAACCCGTTGCTCGCGTCTGTCCTCGCCCCGCGCGACGCCGGCCTGACCCCCCGCGCCCTCGTCTGCTGGGACGCCGGACTGGAGACTGCCTTCCCCGGTTTTGCGGCGCGGATCGAGGCCTGGTTCGCCGCCCACGCGGACCGAGTGCGCCTCGCCGCCCCGCCGGTCCGGTTGCCCGGAGGCGAGGCCGCGAAGAACGACCTGCGCCATCTTGAGACGGTCTGGGCCGCGATCAATGCCGCCGGCCTCTGCCGCCATTCCTACGTCGTCGCGGTCGGCGGCGGCGCGGTGCTGGACCTAGTCGGTTTCGCAGCGTCCACCGCCCACCGCGGGATCCCGTTGGTCCGCCTGCCCACCACCAGTCTGAGCCAGGGGGACGGTGGCGTCGGGGTGAAGAACGGGATCAACTTCTTCGGGAAGAAGAACTGGCTGGGGGCGTTCAGCGTGCCGCACGCGATCGTCAACGACCTGGATTTCCTAGCCGGCCTGCCGCCGCGCGAGCGCCGTTGCGGGCTGATCGAGGCGGTGAAGGTCGCGCTGATCCGCGATGGCGCGTTCTTCCAGGCCATCGCCGGGCAGGTCGCGGCCCTCCGCGCGCTGGAGCCGGCGCCCTTCGAGGCGGTGATCTGCGAGAGCGCGCGCCAGCACCTCCGGCACATCGCCACCGCGGGTGACCCGTTTGAGAAGGGCTCCGCCCGGCCGCTCGATTTCGGGCACTGGGCCGCGCACAAGCTCGAGCAGCTCTCCGAGTTCCGCGTCAGCCACGGCGAGGCCGTCGCCGTCGGGATGGCGATGGACCTGATCTACGCGCGCCGCACCGGACTGCTCCCAGAGCCCGTGGCCGAGCACATCCTTGAGGTGATCCGAGGCCTCGGGTTCGAGCTCTTCGCGCCGGTCCGGGAGATCCGCGGCGATCGTGGCCGGCAAGACTTCCTCGCAGGCCTCGAGGAGTTCCGGGAACACTTGGGCGGCCGGCTCACCATCCCGATGATCCGCGCCCCCGGCGACCGCCTGGAGATCCACGCGATGGATGGGGCGGTCGTGAAGGCCGCCTTCGACGAGCTGCGCGCACGGTATGGCTGAACGCCTCGCGATCCTCAACGTCGTCGGCCTCACCCCGCGGCTGCTCGGCCCCGCTACGCCGCGCCTCGCGCGCGCCGCGGCGGAGGGTGGGCTGCGCCGCGTCCGCCCGGTCCTGCCCGCGGTCACCTGCACCGCGCAGTCGACCTACCTCACCGGCCTGCCGCCCGCGGGCCACGGGGCGGTGGCCAACGGCTGGTTCGACCGCACCCTCGCCGAGCACCATTTCTGGAAGCAGTCCAACCATCTGGTCACGGGGGAGAAGCTCTGGGAAACCGCCCGCCGCGCCCGCCCCGGGTTCACCTGTGCCAAGCTGTTCTGGTGGTACAATATGTACTCGTCGGCGGACTGGTCGATCACGCCGCGCCCGATGTATTTGGCCGACGGGCGCAAGGTCTTCGACGTCACCAGCCACCCCCTTTCGATCCGCGACGCCATCCGCGGCGACCTCGGGCCCTTCCCGTTCCCTGCCTTCTGGGGCCCCGCCGCCGGCATCGCCTCCTCGGCGTGGATCGCACGCTCGGCCGAGTGGATCGAGGAGCGTCACCGGCCCGACCTGTCGCTGGTCTACCTCCCGCACCTCGACTACGACCTCCAGCGGTTCGGCCCGGACGATCCGCGCGCCGCGACCGCTGCCGGGGAGATCGATGCCGTCGTGGGGGGGCTGCTCGATTTCTACGCCGCCCGCGGCGTCCGGGTGCTGCTGCTCTCGGAGTACGGCATCACCCGTGTCCGCCGCGCCATCCCGTTGAACCGGGTCCTCCGGGGCGAGGGCTGGTTGACGCTGAAGGACGAACTGGGACGTGAACTGCTCGATTGCGGGGCCAGTCGCGCCTTTGCCCTCACCGACCATCAAGTGGCCCACGTCTACGTCCGCGAGCCCGCCTTGCGCCCCGCGGTGCGGGCGCGGTTGGAGGCCACGCCCGGCGTGGCGCGGGTGCTCGGGGACGAGGAGTTGCGGGCGGCCGGCCTAAATCATCCGCGCTCCGGCGATCTCGTGGCGTTCTCGGCCGAGGACGCCTGGTTCTCGTATTACCATTGGGAGGATGACCGCCGCGCCCCGGATTTCGCGCGCTGCGTGGATATCCACCGCAAGTACGGCTACGACCCCGTCGAGCTGTTCCTCGATCCCGCGTTGCGCGCGCCGCGCCTGACGGTGGCGGCTAAGCTCCTGCGGCGGAAGCTGGGCTTCCGCGGCCTGCTGGACGTGATCCCGTTGGACGCGTCGCTGGTGGGTGGCTCGCACGGGGCCTGCCCGGCGGATTCCGCCGACTGGCCCGTGCTCATCGGCACGGGGGGGGAGGCGGGCGACTCGCCGTTGGCGGCCACCGAAGTACACCCGCGCCTGCTCGCTGCCTGCGGGGCATAAAAAAGGCGCCGCGGGGAGGCGGCGCCTTCGGGGGGACCAGTGAGGTCCGGCGGGGCTCAGCCCTCGCGGGTCGGGAGCAGCTTCTCGACGCGCACCTTCTCGAGGCGAGCGAAGACCGGCACGCCGTTGTCGTGCGGGACGACCGTCTCGCCTTGGATGAGCGGCTGGGCGTAGCGGATGAACTGGAAGTTCATGCTCACGCCGTCCTCGTTGATCCACTCGCGGGGCAGCTTCTTCACCGAGTTCGCGACCTCAGCCAGCGGGGCGAGGCCGGTCTCGGTGGTGTACTGCTCGCCGTCGCCGCGGAGGAGCGTGACCATCTTGTCGGTCTCGCCGCGGATGGCGGCCTCGACGGCGGCCTGACCGGCGAGGAAGGCCTCGTCGGCATCGGTCTTGGAGCCGGCGTGGGCGGCGCAGCGCTGGAGGATGCCGGGCTTGGCGACGCGAACCTTCACGCCGGGGAGATTCTGACCGAGGATATCGGCGAGGGCGTCACCGGCCCCGCCGAGTTGGGCGTGGCCGAAGGCGTCCGTCTGGGCGTTGGCGGCGAGGTAGTTCCCGTCCTGGTCGATGAGGCCCTCGGCGACGACGATCAGGCAGTACTTCTCGCGCTTGAGCACGCGGCGGACTTCCTCGAGGACCTTCTCTTGGTTGAAGGCGATCTCGGGGAGAAGGATCAGGTGCGGCGGGTCGTGCGGGTGATCCTTGCGCTTGGCGAGGGCGGCGCCGGCGGCGAGCCAGCCGGCGCTGCGGCCCATCACCTCGATGATCGAGACCAGGTCGCCCTGCCCCATCGCCTCGTTGTCGCAGGCGACTTCACGGACGCTGGTGGCGATGTATTTCGCCGCGCTGGCGTAGCCGGGCGTGTGGTCGGTGATCGGCAGGTCGTTGTCGATCGTCTTGGGCACCCCGATCACGCGGAGCTCATAGCCCTGCTGCTGGGCGAGCTTGGAAATCTTGTCCGCGGTGTCCTGGGAATCGTTGCCGCCGATGTAGAAGAAGTAGCGGATGTTGTGGGCCTTAAACACTTCGAGCACGCGGTCGAAGTCGGCCTGGGACTTGAGCTTGTAACGGCAGGTGCCGAGCGCAGCGCCGGGCGTGTGGCGGAGGGCGCGGATCTGCTGCTGGGACTCGGAGGCGAGGTCGATCAGGTCCTCCTGCAGGATGCCGAGCACGCCGTTGAGGGCGCCGTAGATCTCCTCGATGCACTCGTGGTTGAGGGCCTCGTTGATGATGCCGGCGACGCTGGCGTTAATGACGGAGGTGGGGCCGCCGGACTGGCCTACCAAGACGTTTCCTGCGAGTTCAGCCATGACTAGGGTGGAGGTGATAGGTTGCGAATCCGATGAAAGGGCCAGCAAGCCGGTGGCGTCCGGCGCTGGCAAACCCAAATTTCCCCCCGCGCGCCGCTCAGGGGCGGAAGCGCACCGTCTTCTCGGTCTGGCGCGGGAGAAAGACCAGCGTCAGGCGCCGTGCGCCGTCGCGCACGCGCACGGAGTTGATCTGGCCCGGAAATTGTTCGCCGAGGGCCCGGTGATGCACCCGGCAGCCCTCGACGCCGCCGGGCAGCGCCACCTCGAAGTGGAACCACAGCTCGTTTGCGGCATCGCGCACTTCCCGGCCGACCCACTGCAGGGGAGCGAGCTGGCCGTCTGGCGTGCGGACGGTGAAGGTTGCCGCGAGGTATTCCCGGGCGGCGGCGTCGAATTCCGCCGTCGGCGTCGTGGCAAGGGCGAGGCGGCGGCGCGCGTGGACGCTGAGCGCGGCCTCGAAATCGTCGATGAAGACGCGCAGGGAGACCTCGAGGCGGCGGGTGGCCGCGTTGTAGTCGGCCTCCGCCACGGAGGTGTGGATCGCGTGGGCGGCGAGCGGGGGCGCCGCCGCCACGGCCCCCGCGAGCAACGCCGTGCGGAACCAGCGGGTCACGGCGCGTCCGGCCGGGGCCGGAGCTCGCGCATCGGGTTCTTCTCGGCCTCCTCCTTAAATAGCTGGAACGGCGTGCGCACTAGCCGCCGCGGCCAGAAGTTGTTCTCGAGGTCGGCGTCCGCCAGCTCGTCCCGCGGGTCGAGGGTCACGGCGCGCAGCTCCTTCGTCGTGAGGATGAGCTTGCTGCAGCGGGTGGTGTCGTGGCGCCAGATCTCTGCGCCCAGCAGGCGTTCCTCCACGGTGCCGTCCGTGTACTCAAGGCGCAGGGGGAGCGGCATCACGATCCCGCCGCGGTTGGTGAACTCGAGCAGGTAGAAGTTGCGCGGGGTGCGGAGCAGCGCCGGATCGAGATTCTCCGCGGCCAGCTCCTTCACCAGCGCCTCGTGCTTCGCGCGCTCGCTCGGCAGCACGGTGGTATCGTCGTGGCCGTCGTAGAAGTCCCGCAACTCCGGGTGGCGGTCGACGCGCTTGGGCAGGCTCGCGTTGAGCTCGCGGGTGGTGGTGGTCGGCTGCGCCCGGCGCTCTGCCTCCGTGCGCGGTTTCTCCACGGCGGGGTCGCGGCTGTCGAGCTGCAGCCACCGCACCTGCTCGAGCGCTAGGTCGACCTGGTCCGTGCTGTAGAACCAACCGCGCCAGAACCAGTCGAGGTCGGTCCCGCTCGCGTCCTCCATCGTCCGGAAGAAGTCAGCCGGCGTGGGCCGCTTGAACTGCCAGCGTCGGCTGAAGGTACGGAACGCGTGGTCGAAACGCTCGCGCCCGAGGACCACGTCGCGCAGGAGGTTCAGCGCCACGGCTGGCTGGTGGTAGGCGTTGTTGCTCAAGTCGACGATGGAGTCGGATTGGGTCATCACCGGCACGCGGCCCGGGCGGCGGAGGTAGTCGCGCAGGAGCCGCGCGTCGCGCCGCTGGGGGTAGTCCTTTTCCCATTCCTCCTGCGCCACGAGCTGCAGGAACGAGTTCAGGCCCTCGTCCAGCCAAGTCCACTGGCGTTCGTCGGAATTGACGATCATCGGGAACCAGTTGTGGCCCACCTCGTGGATCACGACCCCGATGAGGCCGTACTTGGTGCGCTTGGGGTAGGTGCCGTCGGCTTCCGGGCGGGGCCGGTTGAAGCAGATCATCGGGTACTCCATCCCGCCGCCGACGGGGGCGTTCACGGAGATGGCGACCGGGTAGGGGTAGGGGAAGGCGAGGCGCCCGTAGACGTCGAGGGTGTGGACGATGGCGGCGGTCGAGTAGCGGTCCCAGAGGGGCATCGCCTCGCGCGGGTAGAGGGACATCGCGAGCACGGGGCGGCCCTCGTGGCGGTGGCCGGGGGCGCCTTGGGCGTCCCAAACGAAGCGGCGGGAGCTGGCGAAGGCGAAGTCGCGTACGTTGCGCGCCGTGAAGTGCCAGGTGCGGGTGCCGGTCGCCCGGCCCTTAGCCGCGGCCTCCGCCTCCTCCGGCGTCACAATGAACATCGGGCGCGGGGCGGTCTCGGCGGCGCGCAGCCGCTCGCGTTGCGCGGGGGAGAGGACTGCGGCAGGGTTCCGCAGCTCGCCGGTGGCGGTGACGATGTGATCCGCCGGCACGGTGAGGCGGACGTCGTAGTCGCCGAACTCGAGGGTGAATTCCCCGCTGCCGAGGTACTGCTGGTGCTGCCAGCCGGCGTAGTCGGTGTAGGCCACGAGGC
>CAIOTK010000244.1 GCA_903861185.1 uncultured Opitutia bacterium
CCGGATGCCACCGGTGAGGATCAGCCGGCGAGAGAACAGCTCCCATTGGCCGATCGCGGCATACGACTTGGTGGTCTCGGGAGCATAGACGGGATTCAGGCGATGCAGGAAGGCCGACCGAACGGTCGGGATGATGCTTCCGGGAACCGCCGGATTGCCGGTCTGGCTGATCGCGGCCTGGCTCGGATCAAAGGCCGGGAACGACACCGGCTGGCCCGGCGTAAGATAGTAGCGCCGGCGAATCTGGTTCTGCGTGTCGGAAAGAAGACCGGAAGCCAGCACGGAGGTCGTCGTCATCTCCTCCGGCTGCTGAAAGTAGCTGTCCACGTGCCGATAGTAGTGGAACGCGACCGCCGTGAATTGGCCGAGGTCGAAGCCCTTGAGCAGCTCAAGCCGGCTCAGGTCGAATTGCCGGGTCAGCGTCGCCCGGTACTGTTGCAGCGTGGTGCTGCGGTTCTGCAGCGTCGGGTTGGACTCGATGTAGGGCGTGCCAAAGTAGGGATTAAGCGGCTTCGCGGGATCGGGGTTGTTCGCCGCCAGCTGCGTGGGGAGGTAATAGTTGTTGTCGATGAAGACCTCGTAGTCACCCCGCTGCACGGGCTGCCAATCCTCGTTCTTCGATTTCTCGTGGGCGCCCGCTAGCTCGAAGAAGGTCTTGTTCAGGATCTGCTGCTGCCACGAGCCCGAGAACTTGTCGTAGGTGGTGTCGAAATAGTCCGAGGGCCCGGATACGACGGTATCCAGCGGGAAGTCCACGCCCGGCACACGGGTCGCGCCCGAGATGCTGGTCTGGGCTTGGGCGAGGCCGTTCACAAAAGCCTCCGAGCCGCGGGATTTGAAATTCCAGTTCTGCACGCCCAGCTGCGGCGCGTTCATCACGTAAACCAAGTGGTTCGTGGTCGAGAGCCCCTGGGAGACGCCGGTGAGGAGATTGCGGGCCGTATTGCGGGCGGCCGTGGTGCCGGACTCGACCAGAGCACGATCAATCGTATTCGCCTTCTGGAGCGGGGTGCGGGGATCGTTCAGCCAAGCGGACACGCTGTCGTAGGCCAGATAGGGACGGGGGAGCAGCTCGTCGATGCGACCGGTCTCCGCGTTGAGGTTGATCGTCGCGCCCTGGAAGGGCTGCAGCGTCAGGTTCAGATAAGCGGAGTTGCGGCGCATATACTGAAATTGCCGCGGCGTGCGTTGATCGTGCGCTAAAGCGGCAAAGCGGAGCGCCACCCGGCGCGGAACGAGGATCCGATTGACGTCCACGCTGCCGCGGCGCGACCCCTCCGAGTCGACCCGCACCTCCAGACTGTAGCTGTCGGCATCGAACCGTCCCGCCTTCGGGGTGGCGTCGAGCCCACCCCCCACCGAACCCAGACCAAAGAGCAGCGAATTGGGGCCGCGGGACTGGGTTACCGTCTCGGTGTTAAAATTGTCCACCTTGATGCGGCTGGTGAAGAAATTGTTGGTCAGAGACGAGGAGCGGAACCCGCGCACAGTGAAGGGCGTACCGGTGCGCGAGGTGACGGACTCCGGATCGGCGGAGTCTCCCTTGTACGCCTGGGTGCTCGGCAGGAATTCCAGCGCCTCCTCATAGTTCACCGCGCCGATGTCGCGCATAAACTCCTCG
>CAIOTK010000245.1 GCA_903861185.1 uncultured Opitutia bacterium
GAGGAAGCGAAGAAGTCTTGGATGGTCTTACGGAAGGCGCCCACGCTGAAGAGCCCGCCCTGCGCGGTGTAATATTCCAGCGAAAGGTCATAGTTCTTGGCGGACCACGGCTTCAGGCCTGGGTTGCGCACGCTGATCCGGCCATCGAGCGCGCCGGGATCATTGTTCAGGTCGAGCTCGGTGATCGAGGTGTTGGGAATGATGCTCGTGAAATCCGGGCGACCGTAGGTCTCGGCATACGAAGCGCGCGCGATCAGATTCGCGCTCTGATTGTAAGTGAGGTGCAGGCTGGGGTAGTTGCCGGCGTAGAGCCGATTGGCACGAAAGCCACGTTCCTTGCGGACAAGCGCGAGCTCTTGGAGCGAGCCGACGGCCCCGGCCTCGGTCTTCCGGATGCGGGACCCGTCCGCCGCCCGGGCAAAACTCCCGTCGACGTTGCGCACCCAGACCGCCGTGGGATCAACGATGGGCCCTAGGCCATCGACTGACGTCTGCTCGCGGCGCACCCCGCCCAGAATCGAAAGGCGCTGAAACGGTTTGAGCTCCACCATCGCATACTGGGCCGACACCCGTTCCCGCACGTACTCCGAGTTCATAATCTTGAACTGCTCGGTGGCGACAATCTGCGCGGGCGTCTGGGTGAAAAGGCTGGGATTCCCCTGCCAAGCGGCCCACGCCTTGACCACCGAGGGCCACTGCATCTCCTGAAACCGCGGATCGGCCCGAGTCCGATACGCGGTGTGGGCCATAAAGGAAGTGTCTGCCGGCCCAGTGTAGGTCCAAACGGGGTTGTAGCGGCGAATGTCGCGCTCCTGGGTCCGCGTCAGCGTCCCGGCTTGCACCGCCGCCGGAAACGGGAGGAAGGGAAGCTGACGGCGGACATCCAGTTTTCCGCTCTCCAGGGTGTCGGTGAAATCGCGGTAGGTGCTCTGGGCCGTCGCGAGACGGTAGTTCCTCAGCTCAAACAGACTCACCTCGCGTTCGTTGTTATCGAAGAGCCGGACGGTCCGCGGCGCCACATCCCCCAGATCGTTAAACTGCACCCGGATGGGCACAGCGAAACTGTAGGCCATCCCGCGGAAACGCGGAGGGGAGGCGTTGCTGTCCCGCACGGCGCCGATCGAGATCGAATAATCGAGGCCGGCTTCAATGCGCCACTTCCCGTCGTCGAACCGGTAGCGGAAATTTCCGGCCCGCGTGCGCCCCGGCTGCTGGAAGTCCGCTCCGCCCATCAGGGTCATGCTCCCGCGGCCAGTCGCGCCACTCGTGAAATCGGGCCCAAAGGTCAGCGGCTTGCCCCCCGCCACCGCTGGGGTCGCGTTGGTGCCGGCACTGATCGCGGTCTCGATTGGTGAGCGCTCGTTGAGAAATGCGCTGGTCTGGAAACCGGCCGACAGGATCGAATACGTGGCGACGCGCCAATCGGCTTTCACCGCCAGCGAGCGGCGGGAGGCAAGGCGCGGGCCCTCGAGAAAGCGGATCGACTGCAGGTAGGGGTTGGCGTTGGTCGCGCCGGCGACCCCGGTACCGTAGGTCTTGGTGTTGAGCGCCTGATCCGTGTGGCGATCGATGCTTTGACCGGTGACGACGAGGCCGAAATCGCGGTTCACCGGCAGCGTGTAATCAAACATCACGCCCGGCCGGATCTTGCGGACCCGCGCATCGTTAACGAACGGCTCCCGCTTCAGGGTCAGGTTCTGGCTGCTTCCGGAGAGGCTCAGGCTGTAGTTCAGCTGAGCGGTTTTGCGCTCAAACGCGCTCTTACTCACCATATTCACGGAACCCGCCAAGGTATCCGCCGGCGTGGCGGGCGTTGGGGCCTTGGTGACCTCGACCCGCGCGACATTGTTGGCCGAAACTTGGCTGAAATAGAACGTTCGGATGTTGCCCTGCGCGCTCCCGGTGTTGGCTAGCTGAGCGCCGTCACTCGAGACGCGCGTCATCCCAGAACTGAAGCCGCGCACCGCGATTGTCGTCACCGTGCCGCCCTCGTTCACATCGGTGTCGGTGGTGATCCCGGGTAGGAACTTGAGGAATTCGCCGACGTTGCCATCGGTCACGTCCCCGAAGGCGTCGGTGTTGACCACATTCTTCAGGTTCGGGGCGAAGCGCTGCTCGTTGACCGCGATGGAGGCCGCGTTGGTGTCGCGCCCGGTGGACACCACAAAGGCGTCGAGCTTCACCGTCCCCTGGGATTTCCCGAACAGGGCCGCGCTGGTGAGATTAACGTCCTGCACTACGGTGCCCCCGGCCGTGATCCGCACGGTGACCTCCTCCGGATCAAGGCCGGTATAGAACACCTGCAGGACCGCGGTCCCCGCCGGCACTTGGGCGATCCGGTAGGTGCCGGATTCATCCGTGAGATCCGAGAGCGTGGTCCCCTTGACGGTGACGCGGGCGTTGTTGAGGTACTGGCCGGTCGCAACGTTCTGGACGCGACCGTTAATCGCCCCCGGCGAAGCCACGGGCTCAGCAGCGGGGAGCGCGGTGAGGGTGAGCGCGAGCCAAGTCGCAGCGAGGAGCTTGAAGACGTGAGGGGTAGGCATACCTGGGGATGGTTAAAAGCTGAGGGCCGTGAGCCCGCCTCGGTATGGAGAAGTGAAGCAGGACGGCAGCACTGGGATCGCCCTCGCTTGGTCAACGAGGGGCGCTGGGCTCTTAGTTGCGCTTTTTCCGTCCTGTCGTCGGCGGCTCCTCGCCGAAACGGGCCAGGACGATGCCCTTCAAGCGCTGCACATAGTCATTGTTACGAGAAGGGGTGTTCGGATCGCGCACCTCCATACTGCGCACAAAGCCCAGCAGCGGTTGCGCTTTCTCGCCGAGTTCATCGATGACGTTCAGAGCCGCGATGCCGGCAAAGGCGCTCGTCCGGGTCGGATCGGCGCAAGCCCGCAGCGTGTCGAGGGCCCGGGGAAGATCCGCGGCGTCGCCCTGCCGGGCGAGCGCTTGGGCCGCGGCAATGCGCACGCTCGCTGAAGGATCCTGCAGCGCGGCGACCAGGCCCTCGCGCATCGCTGGCATCGCCTCCTGACCGCGCATCAGCGCCCCCATCACTCCCCAGTACCGCACGCCGCTGTCTCCATCCTTCAGGTAAGCCTGCAGTTGCGGGACCGCGCCGAGGTCGAGGCGCGAAGCTGTCTCCGCGGCCGCCATCACCCGGGCGAGTGGATAGGCCCCATCGGTGGCGAGCGCATCGCGCGGCGCACCCCGTCCGGCACGGGCGTGGATTTCCGCCTCAGGCAGAAACCCGAGGTCCCGGATGCGTACCGCGTGGGCCTGAGCCTCGCCCCGCAGCCGTTCGAGCGTAGCGCGGTGCTGCGGCGCCGCCGCGAGGTTACGCACCTCATCGGGGTCAGTGTGTAGATCGTAGAGTTCCTCGGGGGCCTTGGGCTCGCGCCAGAAGATCGACTGCGCGTCGTTCGTCCGGCCCTCGTCATAGAGGCGGCGCCAGACTTGCGTCGTCGGCATTTGGAACTGGGTCCGCACCCGCTGGCCCTGCGACACGTGCGGCCAGTAGTTGCGCAGGTAAACGTAGCGGCCATCGGTGACGGAACGCACCAAGTCGTAGCGCTCGTCCATGCGGCCCCGGAAGCCGTGCAGGTAAGCGGGGCCGTCGACCTGATGCGGTCCCGCGAAGGCCCGGCCCTGCATGGTCGCCGGCGGCGCGATTCCGGCCAAGCTCAGCACCGTAGGCGCCAGATCGACGAAGCTAACTAGCCGGTCGGATTGCGCTCCAGGCGCATACTCCTTCGGGGCGAGGTGCCGCCACTTCGCGGGGAAGTGAACCACCAGCGGAACCCGCAAGCCCGAATCACCGGGCCAGCGCTTGTTGCGCGGCAAGCCCGGTCCGTGGTCCCCATAGTAAAAGACGATCGTGTCGTCGGCCAATCCAGCCGCCGCGAGCTCCCGGAGATGACTCCCCGCCACCCCATCGACGGTGCTGACATTGTCGTAGTACTGCGCCCAGTCGCGCCGCACTTCCGGAGTATCGGGATGATAGGCGGGCACGCGCACCGCCGCGGGGTCGAGCACGGCCTGATGCGGGCGGCGATAGACCTGGCCCTCGTGGCTCTGGCCGGCGTTAAAGACGGCGAAGAATGGCGCGGCCGCGGGCCGCTTGCGCCAGTGCGCTTGGGCCGAGGACTCATCCCACACCGTTCCGGGTTGGGTGAGGTTGTAGTCCTCCTTGGAGTTATTGGTGCAATAGTAGCCGGCCGCGCGCAGGTACTGCGGCAACATCTTCGTTCCGGCGGGCATCGCGACCTCGCTTCGCATATGCTCGGCGCCGAGCGCGGGCGGGAAGATGCCGGAGATAATGGCCGTGCGCGCCGGCGCGCAGACGGGAGCGTTGGACCACGCCCGTTTGAAGAGCATGCCCTTCGCTGCGAGGGCATCGATATGCGGCGTCCGGGCCAGCGCATCCCCGTAGCAGCCCATATGGGGCCCGTGATCCTCGCTGGTGAGCCAAAGAATATTGGGCCGGTCGGCCGCCACAGCAGCAGACAGGGTCCAAGCTAGGGTGCAGAGGCGGAGCAGAAGCTTCATGGTGGGAGCGGGCAACGGGGGTAGGACCGGCAGACCAACCCCCGTAGCGACTCAGCCGCGGCGCGCTGGGGCAATGCGATTCTACGCGGCGGACCACGCAGGGGGGGGGCCAGCACACGGGATCGAGGCCCACGGGGTTAGTCCGCTGAGGGTTGATTGCCGGACCAAATCGAGGCGGCGCGCCGGATCCGCCAGGGCACTCCGCCCCAGCGCCATCAACCATTCGCGGTCCGCTCCCTTCGCCGCCCACCCGAGCCCGACCACCCACCTCAGGGCTGCGCCTGCTCCGTCAAGAACAGCGACTTCTCCAAGGCCGCGAAGAAATCCTGATACGGCTTCGGGTCCTCAATCGCCTTGATCCCGTTGAACTGCGCGTTCGCCCGCACCAGTACCTGCCCCGGGCCGCGCGGGAGCACGCTCACGGTCATCCGTACCTCGTAACCCGCCAGCTTCGTCCCGCTCACGGTGCCCAGCACCGCGTCGGCCTTGTCGATCACGAACCCGAGGTCCTGCAGCGTCGCGATCGTGGCCCGGAGGGCCCGTTCAGCGCTTACCGCGGCGAAAGTCCGCGATTGGACGCTGCGCAACTGCGCCTGCCCGCTCCCGGCATCGAAGATCTTCTCGTTCGGACTCGAGACGCAGCCCGGCAACCCGGCCAGCCCGAGTACCGCCAGAATCATCGCCGGCCGGCTCATAAGCTTCGGGCCTCCAGAAATACGCCCTGCGCTAGGCGCGCAAAGAAGGCAGTGTAGAGCTCATCGTCGTTCAGCTGCTGCCGGAGGATGATGCGCTGCGCGCTATCGTAAACCACTCGCTGGAACGTCGCTCGGATCAGCACTCGCCCCGGCAGCTCGCCCCCCGCCGGGCGCGTCACAATGGAGACGCGGATGTTCTGCGACTCAGCCCAAGGCTGCGGTCCCTGCAGCGCCAAAAGCCCCAGCAGGACCTTGCCCGCAATCTCCCCCGCATTCCGCGCGCTCCGCCGCTTCGAGGCCACGATCACCCCGAGGCTCGACTCACTCTCGTCGAGGACGAACCCCAAGTCTTGCAGCACCGCCGCAGACGCCGCCAACAGGGACGGCTCCGTAATGCCGTCGAACGTCCGGGTCTGCCGCTGGCGGTTGGCCGAGGACTCGGGCGGCAATTGCAGCGCCGCGGCCGGGATACCCCCGCAGCCGGCGCATAGCAGCAGGACGGCGGTGGCCGCGGCGCCACCGAGGCCCAACCGGAATTTATGGCCCACGAGCGTCATCGTCAGAACTGCGAGGAGTGATAGCTGAAATCCCGGACCTTTCGCTCCGCGTCGAACCGGAGGATGACGGTGAGCGTCCGCTGCGTGCGCACCTCAGCGCCGGCGGACTGGGAAACCCCCGGCGCCACACCCCCGAGGATCGAACTACCCAGACCCAGTACGAGGGCAGAGACGCCGCCTGCGCTGGACGAATACACCGTTTCTGTCGCGATCCGGTCATAGGTCCAAACCTCGCGGCGTTCGGCGTCGGTGGTGACGATGTTAGGGGGACCTAGCACGGTGATCACCTCGGCCCCGCTCATCCCGACCCGGATTTCCCGCTGGACCGTGCCTACCGAGAGGCGGCCAGTCGCCTCGTCGCGGGCTGCTGCGCGGTGTTCCGGGGCTGAGAGGCAGCCGGCGAGGGCGAGCGTGCCCGCAGCCGCCAGCGGCCCGAGGCCCCGGCGGACGATGGCCACGGCGCATACGGAAGTCTTCATCCCCCAATGTGCCCCAAATCTCCCTGCAGCCTCCGCAGCCCTTGTGCAAAACCCCGCTCGCCTTGCGCTGCGGCGCGGGTGCCTCACCCGCGCAAGCCACGCCCGCAGTGCACCCTTGCGCACCGTCCCCTTTACTCAGGCCCTGCCTGCCGCCGGACGGGGTCCATTGACCCACCGGGATGAAGTGACACCTTAAGCCTTATGAAGAGCATCACCCTGCGGGAACTGCACGAGGCGACCGGCAAATGGGTCCGGCGGGCCGCAGCGCTCGGCGCCTTGCAGGTCACAGAGCGGGGCCGCCCGGTCGCCCGGATCATCCCGGAGAAGGCCCGACCGGCGCTCCCCTATTTTGGGCGCCGGGCCCTAGTGCCCGCCTTTCGCCAGGTGCGGCCACGCCTGCAGAGAGGAACGGACTCGACCCTCGGGATCGCCGAGGAACGCGAGCGGGCTTAAGGGCTGCAACGGGATCCCGGCCTAGGCGAAAGCGCCGGACGCGCTCCGGGCCTCATCGCGGGCAATTCGGGTTGCGGGCGACGGCCGGGGCGGCCATTCCCTCGCCGTGATGTCCTCGACGCTCGTGTTCCCGCTGATCCCCGCCGCGGTCAAGGCAACCTGGTTCTTTGCTGCGATCATCTGCGTGCTGATGGTTCCGCTGCTCCTGCTGGCCTGGCTGGCGTGGTCCACCCAGCACGCACGCTTCACCGTTTCCCCGCAGGGACTCCGGCTGCAAGGGGACCTCTGGGGGCGCCAAATCCCCTTGAGCGTCCTGAAGCTCGACGAGGCCGTGGTCACCAACCTGCATCAGGACGTGGCGCATCAGCCCAAGCGGCGGACGATGGGCAGCGCCCTACCCGGCTACACCGCCGGCTGGTTCGAACTCCGCAACGGGAGCAAGGGCTTGCTCTACGTGACCGATCGTTCGCGAGTGGCCCGCCTACCGACCAGCGAAGGCTACACGGTACTGCTCAGTGTGCCGGAGCCGCAGCAGCTGATCGACGCCCTGCGTGCCCAGCAGGCCCGCTAAACGGCGGGGTTCAGACCGATCGGGTTAGGCCCCCCAACCGTTTCCCCTCGCCCCAATCGGCAGCGGCGGTCCGGGCAGGTCACCGGGCTCGGCCCGTTTCAGGTTTGCCCCTCCATTTGACCGGCACGGGTAAACGGCGATCCTCCGTGATGCTACCCCTAGGAGAATGGTTCACTCGGCGGTGGCCTTGGCTGCGCCTCGCGCCGCTGATGGCCGGCCTCTTGCCGCCGGCTTCCGGCGCCATCCGGACGGACTCCGCCCCCGACACTGTGCTGTTCCAGTTTTCTGGCGCTGCCGGTGACGACACGTGGGGCGCCGTGAACGACGATGTGATGGGTGGGGTCTCCCGCGGGGGCTCGAAAATCATCGATGGCGTCCTGCACTTTCGCGGGATTCTTTCCTTGGAGAATAATGGTGGATTCTCGTCGGTCCGATCCTTCGGCCCGGCTCGCGATCTCGGACCGGCAACGGCCATCGTGCTCCGCGTGCGGGGCGACGGCCGCACCTACCGCCTGCAACTCGCGACCGACGCTTCGTTCCGCGGGGCCCGCATCTCCTATCAGGCGCCTTTCGCGACCCAGCGCGGGGAATGGCTCGAGGTCGCAGTACCGCTCGACTCCCTAGAACCCCGTTTCCGGGGCCAGCGGCTGCGCGGACCACCGCTGGACCGCGCGCGGATCCGGGAGTTCGGCCTTTCGCTTTCCGACGGCACTCCGGGGCCCTTCGCGCTGGAGGTGGACTGGATTCGGAGCCGTTGATCGGTCGCGGGCCGATCCCGCGAGGGTGGCAACCGGACAGGGTCAGACTGACGCGCGTGGCACGGATAAGTTCGGCGCGCGGCGCGCCCGAGGACCCCTAGGCCCAACCCAGCAGGCAACCCGCTGCCCCGTCCCTCCGGCCCACGGGCGAGGCGTACGGCGGCAACGCCGGAGCCGCCGCCTACAAATCGACCTCGCACGCCAGAATGAGTTGGCGAGGCACCATCCGCATCGTGGTGAGGGAATTCCCGTTGAAGAAGTCTCGGTTGCGGGCGAGGTAACGATCCTGCGGGAAGGCATTGCGGATGTTCAGATCCACGCTGAAGCGCCGGTTCCCTAGCCGGGCGGATTTTCCGCTGTAGCCGAAGGACAGGTCGACCGCCGTTTCAGCCTTCCCTTTCTGGATGAGATTCACGTCCGGCACACTGACGCCGTTGACCTGCTTCACGCCGAAGCCCAGCGACGCCGGCGCGCGCCAGCGGTAACCCCCGCCCGCCCGGTAGCCGCGCAGCGCTCCTTCGCTGAAACGATACATCGCGTTGAGATTCCACCGGTGATCCCGGGTGAATTCGTTCGGCCGCCCGTTGTAGGCTTCCAGCACCGGGATGCCCGAGTTTCCGTTACGCACATTCGCGATCCAGTTCTCCTTCATCGTCTGCTGGGCCCAGCCGCCCGCGACCTGGTCGTTGCTGCGTCCCCACGGGGTAAGGTTGCTGCCGAGGTTCTGCGGCACGACGTTGCCAGAGCCGGTGCCGACCGGGATGGAATCCCACGTGTACCGCCGGATGACGCCGTCGCCATCCATATCGAAGCCGGCCGGATTCCGGTAAATCGCCTCGGTGTCGCCCGGTACGTAGCCTTCGGTGAAAAACGTTCGGTCCATCATCGCCTCAAACTGGTCGGCGAACTTGATCCACTGGGTCGCGATACCGCTCTGGGTGACCTCCTGCTGATTCCACGTGAAACGGACATCTAGGTTGCGGGTCGGCTTCCACTGGAGGGTGATTTCCTTACCTGCGGCGGCCGTGTCCGCGGTCACCGCATAAGGGTCGAGGTAGTTGAAGAAATTCATCGTCTCGAATCCACCGTTGTTCACTGAGGCGAAGGGATAGGCGAAGGCCGGATCGCCCTGACCCTGCAGCGGCCAAGCGGGAAACTTCGCGCGGAACTCCGCCTGATTGGCCACCAGAGCCCGAGTGATGTCTTTCATCACGGGACGCATGGCACCCCGGATCCCAGCAAACAGTGCCCCCAACCGGCTCGGGGAGGACTGAACCTCATACTCATTATACCGGACATTGAAATTACCCTCGAACAGCGCCAGGCGGAAACCGCGGTCAAACCCGTCACCCCTTTCACTCTCCATAAAGCTGCCGTCGGGGTTACGCGCGGTGGTGTTGGGCGCAAACGTGTTCGACTCCGTATACATTAACGAAAAGTCCGCCCCGAACGGAAGTTTCCAGCCCCAGTGGCGGAACGGATGGACGACGATACCCTTGAGTTCCGTGGTGCCGGAAGCCTTGGTCGCCGGATCCATCGCCTCGAAGCCGTAGTAGTCGAGGTGAGCTTGGTAGCCGGCCGTCTGCGCCGACACGATCTGGCCCGTTTCCGGATTCCGCCAAGAGACCGCAGGGGCGGTCGACCGGGCCGTATTGTTGGCGTCCTCGCGGCGACCGTAGGTGAGCACCACTCGGTCCCGGAACAGGAAGCCTTGGTACGAGAGGAGTTTAGTCGCGAATTCCGAATGGGTCCCTCCGGTATTGCGGCCCGTGATGAGCCGCTCGCCGTTGGTACCCGTGCCTGCATTCGTCGGATCCACGATCCACACCTCGCCATTGTTGTCCGTGATTCGCCACGGCTGTCCGATCGCGAAGCCGTCCGTGCGGGGCTCCCAGCCGAAATCCGCCCCAACATAAGAGCGGAAATTGACCGCCCGATTGCTCGCCGCAGCGCTGTAACCGCTACCCAAGGGACCAAGTCCCCGCCGGCCGGTCGCGGGATCGATCCAGTAGTTGACTCCGCTAAAGACGGGATCCCGCATCCGGCCATTTTCGATCACCGGCTGGAGATTGTAGCGGTATTCCTGGCTGAGGTTCTTCGATGCGAGCGCCGACACGATGCCGGCCACGCGGTGCCGCCCGAGCAACCGGAACCAGCGATTTTCGAAATAATCTTTGGCTTCGAATTCATACGAAAGCGCGGCCCGCCACTCGTCGCTCTGGTTCCAGCCCGCACTAAAGCCGGCCAAGCCATCGAAATACAACCGGCCCGCGTAGGGGTTGGGCGTGACTCCGTCGGGCAGAAACCGGTTGGGATCAACGTTGAGATTCAGGCCGCCGTTGCCCCCGAACATATGTTGCCCGCTACGGCTCCGGCCCGACTCCCTTTGGTAACCGGCTTCCAGATGCAGGTTGCGCCAGATTTCTTGGTTGAAGAACAGGTTGAGGATCGAGGCTTTCTCCTCCCCGAAATCGGTGTAATAGTGATAGCTCGCGTCCCGGGGATAGTACCTGTCGTCGAGCA
>CAIOTK010000246.1 GCA_903861185.1 uncultured Opitutia bacterium
AGTTTGCGCGCCGGCGAGGCCGCCGTGCTGGTCCGCAAGACGGTGGTCAAGGTGCCCGTCGCCTGAGGCCTCCCGGCTCACGCCGTCCCGGGCGATGAACTACCGCCATCAATTTCACGCCGGGAACTTCGCCGATGTGGTGAAGCACGCCCTGCTGGTCGCCCTAGTCCGGGCGCTGCAGCGTAAGGACAAGGGCTGCCTGCTGCTCGACACCCACGCGGGCCGGGGCCGGTACGACCTCGCCGCCGCCGCCGCGGGCGACTCCCTCGCGCGCCGCCCGGAATGGCCCGACGGCCTCGGTCGCCTCGCCGAGGACGCCGCGGGAGGAGAGCTGCTCGCGGACTACCTTGGCCTAGTGCGGGAATTCGACCGTGGGCAGGGCAACCTCGCCGCGGAGCCGCGCTTTTATCCGGGTTCCCCGGGGTTGCTGCGCGCGCTGCTGCGGCCGGTGGACCGGCTCGTGCTGGTGGAGCGCCACCCGGCCGAATGTGCCGCCCTGCGCGCCTTTGCCGCGGGCTGGCCGCGCACAGAGGTTCGGGAGGGCGATGGGTACGCGCTCCTGCGCGCTCTGCTGCCCCCGCCCGAACGCCGCGGCCTGATCCTGCTGGATCCGCCCTTCGAGGCTCCGGAGGAGTTTGCGTGGCTCGCGGCCGCCGTCGGGGAGGGGTTGCGCCGTTTTCCCACCGGGGTGTTCGCCGCGTGGTATCCGCTCACCCAGCGCGCCCGGGTGGACGAGTTCCTCCACGCGGTCTCTACCTTGGGGCCGCCGCCGTGCCTCACCGCTGAGCTCACCGTCGCCGGGGAGTCCGCCGGGCTCAAGCTCCGCGGCTGCGGGTTGCTCGTGCTCAATCCACCCTGGGGCTTCGCCCAAGTGGCCCAATCCCTGTTGGACCTGCTCGTCCCCCGCCTCGCGCAGGCCCCCGGGGGCGAGGGCCGGCTGACGTGGTTGGTGCCGGATCGCTAAGGTTCCGGAGGGGCCGCTGGGGCGCTTTGCCCAGCGGCGCAACGCCTAGGGCGCGCCGGCTTCGGAAAGTGGGCGGCGTCCCACTTGGCCCTTGATCCGGCCCGGGGCGCTACTCAATCTCCGCACGCTTACCCCGGTCCGTGGCGGCTACCCCCGCAGCGGTGTCCCGGTGCCGATTTCGGCGCCGGTTTCAGGGGCCCTGCTTCCCCAAACCCCATCGAATCCCTCCAACCTATGACCAGTACTCCTCAGATCAGTAACGAAGGCACCGTGCCCAACGCCAGCCGGCTGTTGTGGGCGGGCTTCATGGCCATCCTTGCCGCCGGCGTCGGCTTCGCCCTCCGCGGCGGCATCTTCGGCGCTTGGGCCTCCGAATATGGCTTCACGGCCACGCAGCTTGGGGCCATCGGCGGCGCCGGGTTCACCGGCTTCTGCTTCGGCATTATCATCGGCGGCGTCATCGTCGACAAGCTGGGCTACGGTAAGCTGGTCGCCCTTGCGCTCCTCGGTCACGTGCTCTCCGCGGTCGTTACCTTTATGGCGAGCACCCCGCAGAACGCCTACGATTTCCTCTATTGGGGCATGTTCATCTTCGCCTACGCCAACGGCACGCTCGAGGCGGTCGCTAACCCGCTCGTCGCCACCGTTTATCCCCAGAACCGCACGCACTTCCTGAACATCCTGCACGCTTCCTGGCCCCTCGGCATGGTGCTGGGCGCGGTCGCCTCCTACGTTCTCGGCACCGTGATGGGCCTCGGCTGGAAGGGCCAGCTGGCCTTCTACCTCGTCCCGACCATCGCCTACGCCGTGATGTTTATGGGCCAGTCCTTCCCGAAGTCGGAAGCCGCGGCCAAGGGCACCAGCTATGCGGATATGTTCAAGGACGTCGGCATCCTCGGTGCCGCGGTCGCCTGCTACCTGCTCGCTCTGTTCCTCGGTGGCGTCTTCAAGAACCCCACCATCGGCTGGGTCGCCGGCGGCGGCCTCGTGGTGGTGGTCGGCCTGCTCACCCGCTTCTCCTTCGGTTCCTTCCTGCTCTTCGTCCTTTTCGTCACCCACGCGATGATCGGCGCCGTCGAGCTCGGCACGGACGGCTGGATCGAAGCCATCACCGGCAACCTGTTCACGCCGACGCAGGGCAAGATCCTGTTCATCTGGACCTCTGCCATTATGTTCGGCCTCCGCTTCTGCGCCCACTGGATCGAGACCCGCCTCGGCCTCTCCCCGATCGGCCTGCTGCTGACGTCCTCCATTCTCGCCGTGGTTGGCCTCCAGATGGCCTCCGGGATGAACTCCTTCGCCATCGCGTTCATCGCCCTCGGCCTCTACGCGGTCGGCAAGACGTTCTTCTGGCCCACGATGCTCGCGGTCGTCGGTGACCGCTTCCCCCGCTCCGGCGCCGTCGCGATGTCCATCAAGGGCGGCATCGGGATGCTCTCCGCCGGCCGGATCGGCGGCCCCCGCCTCGGCTACGCCAAGGACCGCTTCACCGCCGAGAACCTGAAGGCCACCAACGCCGCGGTTTACGAGGCCAACAAGGCCGCCGCGCCCTCCTCGTTCCTCTTCCTCGACCCCGTGACCGCCGTCGATGGTTCCAAGCTCGAGGCCGCCAAGAAGGCGGGCGACAAGGGCACGCCCGAGCAGAAGGCGATCGTCGCCGCCAACCAGCAGGGCGACCGCGCCACGCTCAAGGCGGACTCGTTCATCCCGCTGTCGATGGCCGCCGTCTACCTGCTGCTGCTGTTCTACTTCAAGGGCATCGGCGGCTACCGCGCCGTGAAGCTCGAGGAGCAGACCTAAGCGTCGCCGCAGTCCCTACCTTTCGGCCGCACCCCTCGCGGGGTGCGGCTATTTTGTCGCCGGATACCGTGGGATGACCCGCCTCCGCCCCGATCCCCAACCGAACGAGAATCGAACCAGAATCGAAGGAGAATCGAAGGAGAGCCCAAGGAACCCGGGCGAGCGCCAAGAGGGCCCCGGTTGGGGGCTCGACCCGCCGCGGCAGCGGGGCGCGTCCGCCGCGGAATACGTCCGCCTCAGGCGGCGAGGCACGACGCCGCGGACCGGCTCCGCCGCGGGACCAGCACCGTGAGGACGCCGTCCGCGAGCTCCGCCTCCATCCGGCTGAAGTCGTAGCCCGCGCCCAGGCGCAGCCGTAGAAGGTAGTCGCGCTGGGCGGCCTCGAGGTGCAGTGCCTCGAAGTTCGGCCGCACCACGCGCTCCTTGCGCGCCAGCACGGTCAGGTCCGCCCCGCGGCCCTCGATTTCCACCGCTGACCCGTCCACGCCCGGGACGTAGACCGTGATCCGGACGCCCTCCGGGTGCTCCGCGCACTCGTGTACCGGCTGCCGGGGCCGCCGGTCGGGGCGGGTGCTCAGGGCAGGGCGAACTCCGGCGCGGGGCAGGAGGGAGGTATCGGTAAGGTTCATGGAGGGAAAGGGTGGAAGCGCCTCCCTCGCCGGTCGGAAGACCGTCGGGCTTGGCTCAGGAACTGCGCTTCCGGAGGGAAGCTTCAGTGCTGGCGGCCCGGATCGGTCTGTTTGTTTCCGACGGAAACGGTGACCGCGTCCATGCCGCCATGACGCTGCCACGCCTGCTGGATGCAGGCGCCGGAGCGGCGGGCGGAGGAATGGAACAGGACGGTCATCCGAGAATTTTCTTACGGAAGCTAATGCAGGCTCCGTGCCAAGTCGGAAGTGAAGTTTTTCGCGGGATTGCGCCGTCGCGACCGGCCCGCCACCGTCCGCGGATGACCGCTGGAACCGACGACTCCACCACCGTGGCCGCCCTCAAGGCGCGCGTGCTCGCCTTCGCCCGGGAGCGGGATTGGGAGCAGTTCCACAGCCCCAAGAATCTCAGCATGGCCCTAGCGGCCGAGGCTGGCGAGCTGATGGAGCCCTTCCTGTGGATCTCGCCCGAAGAGGCGCGCCGCCTGGCCGCCGATCCCGCCCGCCAGCCCCGCATCGCGGACGAACTGGCCGATGTGGTCGTCTACGCCCTCCAGTTCGCCAATATGGCCGGCATCGACCTTTCCTCCGCGATCGCGTCCAAGATGGCCGCGAACGCCGCCAAATACCCCGTCGAACGCGCCCGCGGGCGTTCGGACAAGTACACGGAACTCTGAGCGGGTCTTCGGCCGGGGGCGGGACGCGGTACCCGCGGTTCAGCCGCGGCCGCCGAAACTCACGTAATCGTCCAGGTCCAGCAGGTCCGCGAAGCCCCGGATGTCATCCCGGTCGGGGGCCGCGGCCTTGAGGGTGGTGGCCATCCACTGGTGGCCGTCGCTGCCGCCGGGGCCGTTGCGCACCAGCCAGTCCGACCAGGCCTCGATCTCGGCTGGCTGCCGCGCGCAGCGGGCGCGCACCCAGGCCAGCATCTGCGTGTCGGAACCGCCCTTGGCGGCCTCCGCGAGCAACGCCTCCGCGTTCAACCCAGTGAAGGCGAAGAACTGTTTGTCGAGCGGGCAGTTGTAGTGGTACGCGCCCAGTTTGCCGGCGGTGCTGGCGCGCGCCTTGTCGAGCAGGCGGGGCAGGTGGGCGTAGCCGCCAAGGCGGACCCGCATGCTGCGCGGGGGATGGACGGTGAGGTCGGGGGCGGAGAGGTTGGTCATCGGAGGGTCAGTTGTTCCCGTAGCACGCGCACGCGTTGCCGCAGGGTGCCTGGGGCGGGGCCGCGCGCTGGGCGATGACGCCGTACCCGCCGGCGATGACGCGCTTCACGCGCTCGCCGGTCTCCGGATGCCGTTTCAAGGGGGCATCGTGCATCGATTGCCGCACTTCGAATTGGCGCGGCGCCTGGCCCGGTTGGTCCGGGATGGTCTCGTACACGTAGGTCGTCATAGGAAGGCGCAGGAGTGAGGCGTCCCCGCGGTTGGGCGCAAGTCTCCGCCGCGCCCGAATGGCCCCGAGCCGATGGGGTCAGGCCAGCGCAGGGTGCAGTCGCTGCGGCCTGCTTAGAGCCGATAGCCGCAAGAGGCGCAAGGGGCGCAGGAGGACGCGGCAGCGCGCATTCGTTGACATATGCTAGCATCGCTATCAGGGTTCGCCATGCCCCAGTTGCTCGTCCGAGACCTTGAAGCCGGCGTCATCCGGCAGCTCCGCCGCCGGGCGGCCGCCGAGGGCATCTCGGTGGAGGAGGCCCACCGCCGGCTGCTGCGCTCCGTCCTGCTGGGCGGAGCCGACGAACCGAGAGAGAACTTCATCGCCTACCTGCGCCATATACCGACCGACGAAGCCGTTGAGTTCCCGCGCGCGAATGACCTGCCCCGCCTGGCCGCGCTCTGATGGCCTACCTGCTCGACACCTGCGTGCTCTCCGAGTTGCGGAAGCCGAGCTGCAACCCGGGCGTTTCCACTTGGATCGCTCGCCTTCAACCCCACGAGGCCTTCCTCAGCGTGCTTACCCTGGGCGAGATCCGAAGGGGCATCGAATTGCAACGCCGCAAGAGCCCGGCGGCCGCCGCGGGTTTGGAACGATGGCTGAACGGATTGGAGGCCCACTACGGCGACCGGATCCTGCCCATCTCCGCCGCCGTCGCCGACACTTGGGGCCGTTTGGCCCCGCACCAGCCCCTGCCGGTCAGCGACGGCCTCATCGCGGCGACCGCGTTGGCGCATAAACTCACCGTCGTGACCCGGAATGTCCCCGACTTCAGGCGATCAGGCGTCAACCTCCTGAACCCCTTCACCTGAACGGAGTCTAGGCCTCAAAGGCCAGCGGTACGGAGTCAGGCCAGCGCAGGGTGCAGTCGCTGCGGCCTGCTTCAAGCCGATGGCCGCAAAAGGCGCAAGGGGCTCTCGGCGCGGGCTTCCGTCCCGTCCGCCTAGGCTCACGCCGGCGGGCGGAACGCCTTCATCACCGCCTCGTTGGTCTCCAGCCGCGGGCCCCCGATCAGATCCAAACAATAGGGAATGGCGGGGAACACCGCCTCGAGGTTTTCCCGAATGGCCTTGGGGCGCCCCGGCAGGTTCACAATCAGCGTCCGCCCCCGGATGCCCGCCGTCTGGCGCGAGAGGATCGCCGTGGGCACGTAACGCAGCGAGGTGCTCCGCATCAGCTCGCCAAATCCGGGCAGCACCCGCGTG
>CAIOTK010000247.1 GCA_903861185.1 uncultured Opitutia bacterium
GCCGCGCAGAGCGGGGCGCCGATGGACACCAGCGTCAGAAGCAGCGGAAGGGCGGGGAGGCGCGGCATCGCCGGAGCCAAGCTGCTTCGCCTTCTGCGTCAACGACACCCGCATCCGGCTAGCCTTTCCCGCGCGGGCTGCTTTCGTGACCCGATGGTTCTGCCGTCCGGCCCCCGCCGATGAGTCGCCGCCCGCCCGATCGTCCCGCCGCCGCCCGCCGCGATCCGCCGCCGGGCCGTCCGCCCGCGGCTGCCGCCCCGCCGAAGCCCGCCCCGGTCGCGGCCGCGGTGGCCGCCGCCGGGGTGCCCCAGGGCGCCCGCGAAGGCGGGTGGCTGCCGGATGCGGTGCTGGTGGGCGACCGCTTTGAGGCGGGGATGGCTTTCTTTGCGGATGCGACGGGGCGGCTCACCCGCTTTTCCCGCGAGCCCGCCGACTTGGCGCAGGCCCGACGTTTGCCTGGCGTGGCCGCCTTACCGGGGCTGGTCGACACCCACGCGCGCTCCTGGCAACGCCTCCTGCGGGGGCGCGCGCTCCCGGGTTCGGACCCGGCGGGCGGTGCGGCCGGCCTTCGCCTGCTGGCCCGCCTGACGCCCGAGGATGCCTACGACGCGGCCAATCTGGCCTTCCTCGAACTGCTCCGCGGCGGGGTCACGTGTGTCGCCGATTGCTGCCTGCTCCGGGATGGCGCGCCGGGCGGGCCGCCCGAGGAGGCGCTCGCCACGGCCCTGGCGGTCGCGCGGGCCGCGCACGAGGTGGGCATCCGGCTCGCGTTGGTGCGGCTGGCCTGCCTGCGGCCGGGGCCGGGGGAGGAGTTGCCGCCGCGGCTGCTGGCGGGCGGGATCGAGGCGTTCACGCGCGAATGTGAGGTGCTGCGCGCGCGGCTGGCGCGGGAGTATCCCGCCGACGAGGCTTGGCTGGTGGTGGGTCCGCAGTCCCTCGCGGCGGTGCCCGCTGAGGCTTGCCGGGTGATCGGCGAATACGCCCGCGCGCAGCGCCTGCGGCTGCAGGCCGGCACCGCCGCGACGCCCGCCGTCGCGGCGGCGCTGCGCGCCGAGCACGGGCGGCCCGAGGTGGCCACGCTCGCGGAACTCGGACTGGTGGACAAACGCTTCACCGCGGTCGGGGGCGGACACCTCGACGAGACGGAGCTGCGGTTGATCGGCGCCGCCCGCGGGGCGGTGTGCGCCTTGCCGGGCACGGCGGCCGCGCACGGCTGGACTTTGCCCGACCCTACGGCGGTGCGGGCCGCCGGGGCCGGTTTGGCTTTGGGGAGCGGGGCCGGGGTGCGGCTCGATTTGTTGGAGGAGGCTCGTTGGGCCGAGCGGCGGTTCCGCCTCGAAGCGTCGCCCGCTCCCGCGCCCGCTGCACTCGCGTTGCAGGCTGCTACGGCGATGGGGGCGCGCAGCCTCGGGGCCACTGGGGGTGGGCTCGAGGTGGGCCGGCCGGCCGATTTCTTCACCGTGAGCTTGGCCGAGCCTTCCTTGGCGGGCGCCGATCCTGCCAGTCTCGCCACCGCGCTGGTGCAAGGTGGGCAACTGCGGGCGATCCGCGACGTGTGGGTGGGCGCCCGCCAGCGCCTCGCCGGCGGCCGCCATTTGCGCCAAGGGGCGATCCTCGGGCGATTCATCGAGACGCAGGCGCGGCTGCAAGCGGGGTGAGCCCCCCGCCCGGGCGTTGCCTCGGCGTCCCGGCCGGGCCAGTCTCTCAGGCAAGATGGACCTGCCCGCTGCGCCCGAACTCTGGCGGCGCCTCGATCGCGCCCAAGGGCTCGTGGTGGCCGGAGGCAGTGCGCTCGCGTTCGGGGTCGCCTTCGCCAACACGGGCGTGTTCCTCCGCACCGGCACGTCGGTCAGCCACCTGACGGGCGATATGGCCCGGCTCTCCTTGGATCTCGTCCGCGCCTCGCCCGCCGTGCTGCACGACCTCGGGCGGGTGGCCGCGGCCGTCGCGGGGTTTTTTTGCGGGGCCCTGTTGGCTGGGTTGCTCGTCCACCATCCGTCGCTCGACTTCGCCCGACCTTATGGGCGCATCGTCACGACCATCGGGGGGCTGTTCCTCCTCGCTTGGTTGCTGTTGCCGGCGTGGCCAGCCCCCGCCCTCGCCCTCGCGGCCGGCGGGTGCGGGCTCCAGAACGCGCTGGCGACCCGCTACCGCGGCGTGATCCTGCGCACGACCCACCTCACGGGACTCATCACGGACTTCGGTACGTCGCTTGGCCTGCGCCTGCGCGGGGCGGACGTCCCCCGCTGGAAGGTGGCGGTTCCGGGTCTGCTCACGCTGGCCTTTTTCGCGGGGGGAGCGGCCGCGGCCGTGACCGCCTTCCACCTTGGGCGCGACCCCTTGCCGTTGGCGGGCTTCGGCTACCTTACCACCGGGTTGGCTTGGACGGCGTTCAAACACTGGATTCTGCCGGCGTGGGCCCGGCGGCGCGTGGGGGCGGCAGATGCGCCGCTGCCGCCCGGGCGTTGACCCCGGCCCCGCGCCGTTTTGTCCTGCCGCGATGACCCTCACCCTCGTTGTTCTCGCTGCCGGGATGGGCTCGCGCTACGGCGGCCTGAAGCAACTGGATCCTGTCGGGCCCTCCGGGGAGACAATGCTCGATTACGCCGTCCACGATGCCCTGCGCGCCGGGTTCGGGCGGGTGGTGTTCGTCATTCGGCGTGACTTCGAGGCTGAGTTCCGCGCGCGGGTCGGCGCCCGCTACGCGGGGCGGGTGCCCGTGGACTACGTGTTCCAGGCGCTCGATCAGCTGCCGCCCGGCCGCACCGTGCCGCCGGGCCGGGAGAAGCCGTGGGGCACCGGCCACGCGGTCTGGTGCGCGCGGGAGGCGGTGCAGGGGAACTTCGCGGTGATCAACGCGGATGATTTCTACGGGGCGGACGCCTATCGCCGGCTGGCCGCGTTCCTGCGCGAGGCCCGGGGCGGGCAATTCGCGATGGTCGGCTACCCGCTGGTCAACACCCTCTCGGAACACGGGGCGGTTTCGCGGGGCCTGACGCAAGTCGGGCCGGGCGGGGTCCTGCGCACGATTGTGGAGCAACACGGGATCACGCCGGAGCAGGTGGGACCGGGCCGCGCCTTCGACGGGACGGCGCCGGTGTCGCTCAACTGTTGGGGCTTCACGCCGGCCCTCTTTGCGGGGCTGGGCGCCCGCCTTGAGGCGTTTCTCGCGGAGCGGGGGACGGAGCCGAAGGCGGAGTTCTACCTGCCGGCGGCGGTCGCCGGGATGATCGCCGACGGGGAGGCGGTCGTGCAGGTGCTGCCGACCACGGCCACGTGGTTCGGCGTCACCTACCGCGAGGACAAGCCGCGGGTGCAGGCGGCGTTGGCGGCGTTGGTTGCGGCCGGGGAATATCCGACGCCCCTTGGCGGCTGAAGGGCGCGCGCGACGCGCCGTCGCCCGGCGCGTTGCTTGACCGTCCCGTCGCCCTCGGTTTTTCTCCGGTCCGGTATGCGCCCCCTTGTCTTCTCGTGCCTCTGGCTGGCCCTTGGTGTGGCCGGGCACCTGCGTGCGGCGCCGCCGATCGCGTCGCGCTCACCGTTTCTGCCGCCGGAGAATGCCCCGGTGGAGAAGAACGAGGCCAGCGCGGCGGCGCTCGAGTTCCGCGGGTTCGTCGATGTGGGTGGAGGTAAGCAGTTCCGGCTCTTTGATCCGGCGAAGAAGCAGGGCGCGTGGGTCCGCCTGAATGAGCGGAGCCCGGAGTTTGAGGCGGTGGTCCGCCAGCACAATGAGGGCGAGGAGAGCGTTTCCGTGGAGCACCAGGGCCGCACCGTGACTCTGACGATGCGCAAAGCGAAGATCGTCGCGGATGTGGCCGCCGCCGCCGCGCCGGCGCCGTCCGGGGTGGCCCCGGCGGGCCCGGCGATCACCGTGACGCCGGCGGTGACCCAGAGTGTGATGGTGAACCCTTCCCCGGCCGATGAGCAGCGCCGGCTTGAGGCCGTGGCCGCGGAGGTGAATCGCCGTCGCGCGCTCCGCGAGCAGGCGATGCGGCAGGCGACCGGTCAGCCGGCGTCGCAACAGGTGATTGATGCTGCCGCCGGCCTCGCGATGCCCGTGGGCCCGCAGCCGCCCCCGCAGGTCCCGCAAGTGCCCTGATTCCCTTCAGCGCCCCTGCGGTGAGCCAGTCGAAACCCTGCGGTGAGCCTGCCTGCGGTGAGCTTGTCGAACCGCCTGCGGTGAGCCTGTCGAACCGCCGAACCGTCGAACCCCCAGCCTCAGAACGTCCCCTTAAGGCCGATCGTCCAGAGGGAGCCGTAGCGTTCCTGGAAGCGTTGGATGGCGTGGGCCGGGGTGTTGGGGCCGGCGGTGCGGCCGATGGCCATCACGTCGGTCACGTTGCGCAGGTTGGCGAAGAGCGAGATTCCTCGCCGCAGGGTGACCTCGCCCAGCAGGTCGATTTGGGTGAAGCCGGGGCGGTAGTTAAAGGTGTCCGGCTCGATGCCTTGGCCGGTGAGCAGGCTCTCGATCTGGTCTTCGCGCCAGGTCCAGTTCATCCGCAGGTTGTAGCGCGGCCGGGTGAAGCTCACGCCCCAGGCCGCGTTGCGGGGAATTTCGTTAAACCCTTCGCCGCCCAGTTGGCCCTTGCCGGCGTTCGAGCGCAGCAGGGTGCCGTTGGCGAACACTTGGAACCCGCGCGCCCACGCCGGGAGGAACGTCAGGGCCTGCCGATAGCTGAAGTCGAGGCCCTCCATTCGGACGACGTCCGTGCGGTTGCGCTGGGTGCTCACCTCGTAGGCGCCGAACTCCTCCGCCTCGAGCCCATAGAGGGCGAGGAACTCGGGGCTGGCGGGCAGGACGGTAGCGGTGAAGAAATTGGTGAAGTGCCGGCGGAACGCGCCGACCGAGACCTGGCCTACGCCGGCGAAGTAATATTCCGCCCGCACCTTCACCGTATTGGCGGTCCAGGGCTTGATGCCCGCATTGTTGACCACGATGCGGTTGTTGGCCGCTGGCGGGTTGTCGGTGTTCGGGAGGGTTAGGCCGCCGGCGTACTGGTTGAGGTTCGGCGCGCCGACGCTGGTCGAGACGGCCGCTCGGAGCAGCAGGTTCTCGCGCAGCTGGTAACTGGCGTTGAGCGAGGGGAACAGGCGGAGGTACTGCTTCTCGGTGCTCGCAGCCCGCTCCAGGTAGGTCAGCCGGGAAACGTCGAGGGGCACGCTGGTTACGGGGAGCACCGCTCCGGCCGCGTTGCGCAGCGGGCGGCCTTGGGCGTCGCGCTGGACGTTGCGCGTGAGGTCGGTGAGGGGGCCGGCGGCCTCCACATCGGTTTGCTCGACTCGCACGCCACCGACCAGCAGCAGGCGCCGGTCGAGCAGGGCCACGTCCCCGCGCAGGTAGGCTGCGCTGACGGACTCGCGGGCCTGCTTGGAGTTGGCGACGTGGGAGCGGTAGAGGCCGTTCTCGTCGAGCGTGAACTCGCGCGGGTTCGCCCGCCAGTAGGCGAAGACCTCTTGGGAATCGAGGTGCTCGATGCGCGGGAAGCCGAACGGCGCGACCCGGGTCGAGAACAGGCGGTCGAGGAACGGCAGCGCCGTGCCCGGGGTCAGGTTACCGCGGCCGTCCTTGCCCACGTAGGTGTAGGTAGAGGTCCAACTGCGCATATCGCGGCGCGTCTGCCGGAAATCGACGCCCGTGCGGACGGTGAGTGGCACCACGGTGGCGAAGTCTCGGCGTGCGTTCGCGGTGGCCGTGAAGTTGATGTCCACCGCCCGCTGCGGGGTGGAGGTCAGCGTGTTGAGGGCGTAGTTCTCCAGCCGATAAGGGTCGAGCGCCCGGCCGGTGGCGGCGTCGGTGACGGTGATCACGCCCGGCCGGATCAGGCCGGTGTCCTCAAACCCGATGGTCACGCCGGTGCGCCGCGACTGGACGCCGAGGAAGCGTTCCTTGTCCATGTCCCGGATGGCGTTCTTGCCGTAGGCGCGGCCGGTGGCGAAATCCAGTTTCCAGACGGGGCCGTCGTGGCGCCAAGTGAGCGAGGGGAGGTAGGTCCGGTTCTCGCGCACGCGGTTGTTGCCGTTGTTGAGGGTGAGCTGGCCGGCACCCGCCACGCCTTGGACGCTGTTCGGGGAAATGGAGGTGGCGACGATCTGATTCGGCGCGAAGGCGAGGGTGCGGCTCGAGATCCAGCCGTCGAAGGAGGAGTACTGGTACGAAAGGGCGAGGCGGCTGTAAGCGCCGAGCCGGAAGTCGAGGGTGAGGCCGAGGGAATCGCGGTCCGACTCCTTGGGGGCGTCCTGGATCGTGAATTGCGAGAGGTATGGCCGGCCGGGCACGGTGGCCGGGAAGGCGGCGGGTGCGGTGGCGGTGGTGTTGCCGCGCCAGACGTTCGTGGCCCGCTCCTGGGAGGAGTACTGGGAGGAGGCGCCGGCCGAGAGCGTGAAGCCGAAGCGGCGGTTCACCGGGACGACCCACGACAGGTCCGCGCCGGGCCACACCTTGCGCCGGGGATCGCGGTACATCGCGGCCCCGGGGCCGATCGCGCGCTGGTCGTCCCGCAGGAGGAAGTAGAAGCTGCCGTTGAACACCGGCCGGGAGCGCTCGAACGCGCTGCGCGGCACGAGGTTCACGCCGCCCGCCAGCGCCTTGCCCGGGCTGTCTGGGGTGGGCGAGTGCGAGACCTCGATCCGGGAGACATTGTTCAGATTGAAGAATCCTACCTCGATGCCGCGCCCGGTGCTGTTGTCGCCCGGGGAGGACAGGGAGATGCCGCCGAGGGTGATCGGGGTGTTCGCGTTCGGCGCGCCCTCGATCGAGATGTAACGGCCGTCGCCGCCGCTCTGGTCCACGGTGATGCCGGGCAGGTACTTCAGAAACTCGGTCACGTTGCCCTCGGCCACCGCGCCGAACTCATCCGTCGAGACGACGTTGCGGATGTTGGCGGCGAAGCGCTGCTCGTTGATTGCAATGGCGGCGCCGCTCATCTCGCGGGACTCCCCGACGACGAATCGGTCGAGGCGCACGGCCGCGGCCGCCGGGGCCAGCGCGATCTCCAAAGTGGTCGTGGCCCCCGCGCTCACCTGCGCCGGGGTCAGGCTCGGCGGCGCCCCGGTGTAGAACACGCGGACGCGGACCGCGCCTGCCGGCACTCCGGGCAGGAGGAAGCGCCCGGCGTCATCGGTGAAGGCCGTGAGGGCGGTGCCCTCCACGCTCACGCGGGCCCCTTCGAGGTAGGTGCCGGTGGCGGGATTCTGGACCCGGCCCTCTAGGGTCCCGGTGGCGCCTTGGGCGCGGATGAGGGTCGGGAGCAGGGCGAACGCAAGGAGTAGGCGCAGGAGTTTCATCGGCAGGGAAGGGGTGCGCGCCGCGGGGCGCGCGGAGGCAGGGTGGAGCAACCGTGTCGGGCCGCGGCGTCGGGGTGAACCCAATTCCACGGCGCGGGCGCCGGACGGGCGGTCGTGGCGGTGCCGGGCGGACTAACGCCACTCCACGTCCGCACCGAGGCTCCGCAGGTTTTCCACGAAGCGCGGGTGGGCGCGGCGGATGGTGTCCGCGTTCTTCACCACGGAGCGTCCGGGAATGCTGGCCGCGACCATATACAGGCCCACGGCGGCGCGGATGATGTACGGGGCGTCGACCGTCGTGGGTCGCAGC
>CAIOTK010000248.1 GCA_903861185.1 uncultured Opitutia bacterium
CTGGCTCCAGGAGGTGTTGCAGAGCGACGACCATCCTTGGTGTGAGGATAAAGACCAGGATGGGGTGGATGACGCCTTCGCCGCGACCCGGCGGACGGGTTCGAGCGCAACGTCCCGAGCCGATCTGGTGTCGGCCTGGCGAGAGGAGCAACGCCGTCGGCCGCCGCCGCCCTCCCGGGTCGCGCGCCCCCGCGTGGATCGGCCGGGTTCAGGACGCCGTCGCCGGTGGCGGCGGGTCGGTCCGCACGCGGCTCAGCAGCCAGAGGCCGCCCCCGAAGAGCAGCAGCAGGGAGAGGATCGAGGCGCGGCTATCGGTCGCGAGCGCTGTCACGGCCATCAGGGTCGGCCCCAGCACCGCCGCGAACTTCCCCAGCATATTGTAGAAGCCGAAGTACTCGCCCGCGCGCTCTGCCGGGATCAATCGGGCGAAATACGAGCGGCTGAGCGACTGCACGCCGCCCTGCACCAGACCGACGACGCCGGCGAGGATCAGGAACTCCCGCGGCGAATCCATTCGCGCCGCGAACACGCAGAGCACCGCGTAGACGCCGAGGCCGAGGCTGATCCCCGCCTTGGGCCCGATCCGCTCGCCCAGCCGTCCGAACACTACGGCGGCGGGAAACGACACGAACTGGGTGATCACCAGCGCCGTGAGCATCCCGGCGGCATCGAGGCCGATCGCCCGACCATAGGCCACCGCCATCTTAATGACCGTGTTCACTCCATCGATGTAGAGCAGATACGCCCCGAGGAAGGTGAGCAGCCGGCGGTCCCGACGCAGTTCCGCGAACGTCGCCGCCAGCTGCCGGAAACCGCGCGTCAGGAGCGGCCCCCCGCCCGCCGCCGGCACTGCCGGGGTTTCCCGGATCCAGAGCAGCGCAGGAATCGTGAACAGCAGCCACCACCCCGCGGTGACGAGGAAGCACGCCTGCACCGCCTCGACCGCCCCGGCGAACCCGAAGCGCGCCGGCGCTTGCACGACCACGGTGCAGCCCACGAACAGCAGTCCTCCGCCAATGTAACCCAGCGCGTAGCCGAAGGCCGACACTCGGTCGTAGCGCTCCGGCCGGGTCACGTCCGTCAGCAGCGCGTCCGTGAACAGCGCATTGCCCGAGAAGCCGACCGCCGCGAGTGCGTAGAGAGCGCCGGCCAGCACGTGTTCGCCCCGGGCCGCGAGGGGCAGCGCCGCCGTCGCCGCCGCGCCGAGCAGGGTGAAGCCGGCCAAGAAGCGCCGCTTGGCGTTCCCTTGGTCCGCCACCGCCCCGAGAATCGGCGCCAGCAGCGCCACCAGCAGGCCCGAGAGCGCGTTCCAGTAACCGAGGTACGCCGTGGTCCGCTCCGGACTGAGCCCGGTCCCCGCGCCCCAGAAGTCTTGGAAGAGGATCGGGAAGAACGCGGTCATCACCACGACCGCCCAGCCGGAATTAGCCCAGTCGATCAGGGCCCACGACCAGAGGCTGCGGCGTTCGGGGCTCATCCGGGATGCGGGACCACGCGCCGGGCCTTAGCGCAGATGGGGGGCGAGGAACTCCAGCAGTACGGGGCGCAGGTCGCGTTCCAAGGGCTTCCGCTGCCAGGTCTCGAGGTCGAACGTGTGTCCCGCCCGCTCCAGCAGCACGAGTTCGTGGCGGGCGCCGCGTTCCCGCGCCACCCGGTCCAGTTCCTCCGCCTGCAGGTAATCCACGGTGGCGTCGCGCCGACCGTGCAGGGTCAGCAGCGGGACGCTGGCGGGCGAGAGGTGGTTCACCGGCGAGGCGAGGCGGAAGATCGGATCCGCGGCGTCCCGGGCGGAGTACACCCGAAGGTTGGCGCCCTCGGGAGGCCGGATCTCACCGGGCGTCCCGTCGGCCGCGACCTGCCGGCGCGTCAGGATGTTGGTGATGCCGTAAAGGTTCACGCCGCACCGGACGGCGCTGGAAACCCCCGGATAAGGCGTCGCGGTGCCCTCGGGCTCGAGCCCCGGCTGGCCCGCGGTCAGCGCGACCATCAGCGCCAGATGGCCGCCCGCCGAACCGCCGCCCACCGCGATCCGCGCGGGGTCGATGCGGTAGCGGGCCGCCTGTGCGCGGAGGAAGCGGACGGCGTTCTTGCAGTCGAACAGGAGCGTCGGCCACGCGCCGTCCCCCAGCCGGTAGTCCACGCTCACCGCAACATAACCCGCCCGGGCCAGGGTGCCACAGACGTTGGTGGCGCGAGCTTCGTTCTTGGTCCCTCCCGTCCACCCGCCCCCGTGAATCCACACGAATCCGGGCCGGAGCTCCGTGCCGCCGGTGGCCGGGAGGTAGACATCGAGTCGCTCCGTCCGGTCCGGCGCGAGGAAGGCGACGTCCTTTTCGACCGTGAAACCGGCGTCCGCGGCGCGGGAGGGAATGACCGCCAGCAGGAGCGCGAACAGGGCCGTGAGGGTGGGGCGCATAGGGGGCTGATGCCGGGGCCGCGGGGGCGCGTCA
>CAIOTK010000249.1 GCA_903861185.1 uncultured Opitutia bacterium
GAGTCGCCGGGGCTGGGAGCGGGCCACGCAGGCGAGGAAGGCGGCGCGGCCCATCCCGGGATCGATCACCACCGGGACCGCGCCCAGATGAAACAGCGCGAAGACGGCCGCGATCAACGGCAAGCCGGGCGGCACCATTACCAGCGTGCGGTCGCCGGGGGCGGTGCCAGCGGCCTCGAGGCGTACCCGCCAGGCGGCCACCTCGGTGCGCAGTTCGGCGAAGGAAAGCGTGAGGTAATCGATGTCCCCTGCGCGCGTGCGACCCCGCGGCACCTTGAGGGCGGCGGCCTGCGGCCGGGCCTCGGCGGCGCGGTCGAGGTGTTGCACGATGTTCGCGCTGGGGGGCGTCATCCGGCCGGCGAGCCTGCGCGCGGGCCGGGGCCGAGCAACAGAGGAAAAGGGGTCAGGCCGTGAATCGCTAGTCTTCAGCCATCGCCAAGCCTGGGCGCCAGCTTGCTTTCAACAATTAGCGGCCTGACCCCTTTGGGGACGCGCCCACCTTCGCTAAAGCTACGGCGGGCAGGCACCCAGCTACATCAAGCCGATGGCTACGCTTAAGGCACTTACGCTGAAGCGGCTCCGGTGTAGCCGGGGCGCGTCGCCCCGGTCAGCACCCACGGACCTAATGCTCCTCCTTCGCCTCCCGCCGGACCTCCGCCTCAATAATCGTTGAAGGTCAGCAGGCCCCAGAAGAGGGAGACCTTGCGGCCAGAGGGGCCATTCTTGCCGACGAGCGCCGCGGTGTTGGTGTTCACCGTCGCGGGCGTGACGGGCTGAAAGGAATCGGATGCCATCACGACGGCCCCGCCGAGGAGGTTCGTCTCCTTGCCGCCAGTGGCGGTGGTGCGGGTGGCGCAGCCGGAACCCAGCAGGGCGGCGACGGCGAGGGCGACAAGGGGAAGGGGCTTTTTCATGGCGCGCGGGGAAAGGACGCTGGTTCCCGGGGGGAAGTTTCGCAAGCGAAGGATTCGTCGGCTCAGGACGCAGCCTTCAGCGAGGGTTGATCGCGGAGCAGGTTGGCCTGCCAAGGCAGGAGCAACTCGGTCAACTGGCGGGGATCCCGCGCGATCCGGCCCAGTTGGGCGCGGTTCGCGATCAGGGTGGCCTCGATCCGCAACTGCTGCGCAATGCGGTCCCGATCCGCCCGGATCCGGTCCTGCAGCTCGACCTGCGCTTGGGTCAGGGAAACGTGGTTCGGATCGCGGCCGGGACGGCGGGGGAGGGTCTGGGGATCGCGCTCAAAACCAGCTTGGAGGGCGGCGGAAAGAGAGCCCACCAGCCGCTCGTGGCGCTTGCCGAGGTGGACTTGGGCCAGAATGGCGGGCCCGCTCTCCCCGGCTTCAGCAGCCTCAGCGATCTTCAGGAGGAGGGCGTTGCCGCAGACCTTAAACGGCGGGGTATCGAGGCGGCGCGCCTGCTGTTCCCGCCAATGCCAAATGGCGTGCAAGACCGTGAGCCCGGGGCCGCGCAGGCGCTCGCTGCGGCCAAGCCGCCAGTCGTGCTCGGTTGCCGGAGCGAAGCCCTCGGCGCCAGACGCGAGCTGGGCCCGGCACTGCTGCTCCAGCCAGTCGAGCCGGCCCAGTTTCTTGAGCTCACGGGTGAGGATGTCGCGCAGCGCCGGCAGGTGCCAGACGTCGAGCGCCGCGTAATCGAGCAGCTTGCGGGTGATGGGGCGCCGGGACCAGTTGGCCTTCTGGCCGTCCTTGTCGAGGGCCACGCCGAAGTGCTGCTCCAGCAGCGAGGCGAGGCCGAAGCGTTCGCGGCCCAACAGTTGGGCGGCCAGCATCGTGTCGAAAATGCTGCGGGGCTGAAAGCCGCAGAGGTCGTGCAGGAGCCGCAGATCGAAGTCGCTCCCGTGCATCACCAGATGTTTATCGGCCAGCGCCTCCCAGAGCGGACTCAGGGAGAGCCCGGGGGCGAGCACATCGACGAGGAATACCTCCTGCCCGACGAGGAACTGCAGCAGGCAGACCCGCGTCTTGTAGTGGTACATATTGTCCGCCTCGGTATCGAGGGAGACCTCGTCCACGCGGGCGAGCGCCGTCAGTAACGGGCCGAGCGAACCCGGCTGGTCGAGCAGCAGGTACGAGGCGGGGCGGGGGGTGGGGGGAGTGGCCGGGGCACCGAACAGACGGCGCAAGGGCGACGGCAGGAGGCGGGAAATCATCTGGACTGGGCGGCCTTATCCCACGCCGAGAGGAAGGCTTCAATCAACAACGGGAGATCCTCGTGATATCCCCCCTCCAGCACCGCCGCGGCCGGCCGACCCGCCTCCCCGAGCCAGGTCCCGAGCGTCGCGAAGTCCTCGCGCTCCAGCGTCATAGAGGTGAGCGGATCCTTCGCGTAGGCGTCAAAGCCGGCGGAAACGAGGATCAAGTCCGGGCGGAAGGCCAGCACGGCATCGAGGGAAGCGCGCAAGGCAGCCATATGCTCGGGCCGCGGCGTGTGGGGAGCGACGGGCCAATTGCGGACATTGGGGCGGAGGTCCTTGGTCCCCGTGCCGGGATAACCGGGGAACTGGTGGACCGATGCAAAGAAGAGGTCCTCTCGGCCGTGGAGAATCGCTTCCGTGCCATTGCCGTGGTGGGCGTCGAAGTCCCAGACCGCGACGCGGGCGGCCCCAAACCGACGCTGGGCAACCAAGGCGGCGATCGCGACCTGGTTGAGGTAGCAGAAGCCCATCGCGCGATTGTCGGTCGCGTGATGGCCGGGCGGGCGCATCAGCGAAAAGACCGGCGCGGCCGGGCCCTGGGTGAGGGCGTGTTCCGCGGCCTCGATGGCGGCGGCGACCGCCCGGCGGGCGTGTTCGCCGATGCGGGGGAACCAAGGGGTATCGGCGTCGAAGTCCCGTCCTGCCTCCAGGGAGCGCACAAGGGAATCGACGTGGGCGAGCTGGAGCACGGAGTCCGGCGCGGTGCCCGGGCCAGGTTCGCGCCAGAGCCAACCGGGTTGCGCCCGGCGAAGGTGATCGACCGAGCGGAGGACGCGGGCGGGCTGCTCGGGGCGCTGGGCGGAGCCGTACTCAGCGCAGCGCGGATCGTGGAACAGGAGCATCGGGCGGCACGCTAAGCGGAGCCCGCGGGCGAAGCCAAGCCGCGGGTCATTCCGGTGGCGACAAGGCCCGTCCGAACGGCCATAGCAGGAGGATGAAGGTGATCGTGCTATGTTCCGGGGGGATGGACAGCGTGACGGCGCTGCATTGGGCCGTGCGGGAGCACACAGTCGTGGCGGCGTTGAGCTGCGACTATGGGGCGAAACACAATGCACGGGAGTTACCTTACGCGGCCCAGCAGGCGCGGCTGCTCGGGGTGCGGCACGAGGTGGCGGCGCTCGATTTTCTGCCCCGGCTGTTTACCTCGGCGTTGCTCCAAGGCGGGGCAGAGATCCCGGAGGGGCACTATGCGGATGAGACCATGCGGCAGACCGTGGTGCCGTTCCGCAACGCGATCCTGCTGTCGGTGGCCTGCGGGTTCGCGGAGAGCGTGGGGGCGGAAGGCCTCGTCATTGCGGCGCACGGGGGCGACCACGCGATCTATCCGGATTGCCGGGAGGAATTTATGCGGGCGATGGGCGAAACGATGCGGCTGGGCACGTACGCGGGCATCGCGCTGCTACGGCCGTTCATTGCGTTGGATAAGGGCGCGATCGCGGCCTTAGGCGGGCAGCTGGGGGTCGATTTCGGGCGCACTTGGTCGTGTTACCAGGGGCGGGAAATCCATTGCGGCCGGTGTGGGACGTGCGTCGAGCGGCGGGAAGCCTTCGCGCAGGCGGGCCTGCCGGATCCGACGCGTTACGAGGCCGAGCCGCCGCTGCCGCCGCGCCCGGAGATGGCGGGGTAGCGGGATCCGAGGGCGGACGAAAAGCCATTAGGATGGTAGCGGGATTGGTGTAGTGGGATTGGTGTAGCTGGGGCGCGTCGCCCCAGCCAAACAGAACGAGGCGCAGACACGCAGCGCGTGCACAGCGGCGCAGCAGGATGGCTCGGCGGACGGCGTTACAGTCTGCACCTACCGGGGCAGGATGCCCCGGCTACATCGAGCGCCCAGAGAGGGGGTCAGGCCGTTAGTTGTTAGTCTTAGGCCGGCGCCAGACCCGCGCGCCAATGCTTTTCTAACAATTCACGGCCTGACCCCGTCGCTCGGAGTGGCTCCACTATTCGTACCGGGCGGCGCGGCCGAGATAGTTGAGCATCCAGATCTCCTTCCAGACCCGGTAACGCCCCGCCGCCGTAAACTTACCCTCGTCCTCCCGCTGCGCCTGCGGATGCAAGAAACCAAGCTCCGTGTTCAACTGGTCCAGTTCGCGCTGCGCCGCATTGAGGTCCGCCAACGGCTCCACCTCGAAGCGCACCGGCGTCACCCCGGCGCGCGCCAGCCGCCGCCGATGCCGCGCCAGCAGCGCCGGCAGCGAACGCCGCCACGGCAACCGCTCCACGTACCAGTTCTCCGGAAAGAAGCCCGCAAACGGAATATGCAGGTTGTCGGTCAGGTACCGGCGCCCGTCGGCCGTCAGCGAAGTCACCGCATAACACGCCGTAATCCCGCCAGAGGCCTGCGGCAGGAACGTGGCCTGCACCCGCAGGGTCCCGGACCCGTCCTGGTACACGGAGGTCCGCAGGTGCAACCCCTCGGCCAGCTCGGCCTTCATCGCCTGCAGCTGCCGGAAACCCTGCGCGCGGAGCCATTCGCGGTGGCGCAACAGGCGGCGCTGGACCGGCCATTCGTCGCCGGCCAGGTTCACCGCATAGCGCGGGAATAGCGGGAGCGCACTGCGGCTGTGCAGGCTGATCGCCAGCCAGTCGTGCAGCGACACCACCAGGAACCAGAGCAGGAAGAACGCGATGGCCAAGGCCCAGAAAGGCCGGTCAATCAGGCCGTACTCGACGCAGATTTGGGCGCCGCCCACCGCAAAGATAAGCCACCGCAGCCAGCGGTCGACGATCTGCAGCAAGGGGGAGCCCAGCCGCTGGTTCACCTGCATCAGGACGATGGAAAGGACCATCGCCGCGAGCACGGCGCCGAAGATGACTGAGGAAGCGGGCAAAGCGCGGGCGGGTCTCAGCTCAGCCGGACCGGCATAATCACGCAGACGAAATTATCGAGGGTCTTGAAGACGCCGGGGCTGACCTCGTCCTTCACCTCGAAGAACACCTCGTCCTTCGAGAGGGCCTTCAGTGGATCCATCACGAACGCCGGGTTGAATGCGACTTGGAGGTCCGGGCCGCTGTAGCTGATCGCCATCGACTCGTGGGCTTCGCCGAAGTCTGGGCTTTGGGCCGTGATCTCGAGCAGATTGGTGGTGAGACGGATCTTCACCGAGTTGGCCTTCTCGGAGCAGACCAGCGCGGCGCGGTGCACGCATTGCAGGAGCAATTCGCGCTCCAGCTTGATGCGCTGGTGCGTCTCCTTGGGGATCACCTGCTGGTAGTTCGGGTAGTTCCCCTCGACTACCTTCGAGTACAGGTAAATGTTGTCCACCAGGCCGCTGGCGTCCTTGTCTGTGGCGATCTGGAAGGCAGCGCGGCGGTCGTTGAAGCTGATCTGGACCTTTTCGCCCTTGTCGAGGAGCCGGGTGAGTTCGCCCACCGTCTTCGCCGGCAGAATGATCGCGCCGGCGGCATCAGCTGGGACCTCCATCTCCTTGGAGACGAGGGCGAGACGGCGGCCGTCGGTGGCGACGAGAAACAGGCGCCCGTCGCGGAAGTTGAAGTACACCCCGTTGAGGATGTAGCGGGACTCGTCGTTCGACTGAGCGTACGAGACGCTGCGGAGCATCGTGGCGAGCTCGCTCTGGGCGAGGCTATGCGCCTTCTCTTCCCCGAACTCAGGGAGCGGGGGAAACTCCTCCTTGCCGATCCCCATAATCTTAAACGTGGAACCGCCGGAGGTGAGTTTGACTTGGTGATTCGGAGAACCGTCGACCGTGACGTCGAGGTTGGGCAGTTCGCGGACGATGCCGGCGAGGCGCTTAACGGGGAGGGTGACCGAGCCCGGATCCTTGATCTCAGCCTTGATCCGGCAGCGGATGCCGAGGTCTAGGTTGGTGGTGGTCAGCGAGATGTGATCCTTTTCCGCCTCGATCAGCACGTTGCTGAGGATCGGCATCGTCGCCTTGGAGCCGACCACATTGAGCACCTGGGCGAGGCCGTTGGCGAAGTGGTCGCGGTTGATTTTGAATTTCATCGGGGCGGCGGGTGAAACGCGCGGAAGTTAACAAAGCTCAAAAGAATAGGGGTTCAATAATGAATTCTATCCGTAGTCATATAGGCTGCGAACAAGCGCAGTAACTGGCGCTCCCCCGAGGGAAAAAGGGCGTTTTGGGGCCGTGAACAACCGTCCGCGGCTAGCCGGCAACCGCCCGGTTGTTCACAGCGCCGTGGTTGTCCGGAAAATGCCCGCAGGTTGTTCACGGGGAATTCAGAGTGCCAGGAGGCGGCGTCGCCGGGGCCCGGAATTTCCGGCGCAGATGGCGGCCGACGCCAAAGAAAACGTACCCGAGGCAGATGCCGAGGGCGGCGAATTCCTTGTAGAGGACGACGAGGGCGATCACCACCAGTACCCCCACGAAGGAGCGCAGGCGGGTCTTGGTCTGCAGGTTGACGTTTTTCCCGCTCGGGTAGCGGACCGTGCTCATCATCAGGAACGCGATCAGGAGCATCAGCGGCGGCAGGGCGAGGGCCCCCGTCTTCAGCGAGCGGTCGGACTCGCTCAGCTTCAGCAGGAAGAGCACGGTGGCGGCAACCGTCGAGGCGGCGGCGGGCACGGGCAACCCAATGAAGTCGCGATTGGAGTCCTTCACGCCCGGGCGGAGGAGCGGGTTCGTGATGACGTTGAACCGAGCGAGCCGCATCGCGGCGCAGAGGAGGTAGACGAAGCCGATGAACCACCCGATGTTGCGGAACCACTGGTAATCCTGCGCCTGAGTGGGCGAGATGATCAGGTACAGCATCAGCAGGGCGGGGGCCATGCCGAAGGAGATGACGTCCGCGAGGGAGTCGAACTCCGCGCCGAAGAGCGATTCGCGGCCGCCCATCCGAGCGAGGCGGCCATCGAGCGTGTCGAAGGCCGCGGCGCCAAAGATGAACCACACGGCGTAGCGGTAGTGCTCCGCGGGGGTGGCGCCCGAGTAATCGCCGGTCAGCGAAGTTTCCGCGAGCCGGGCCTGGATGCACTGGATGATCGCCGTGAACCCGCAGAACAGGTTCCCGGCCGTCATCAGGTTGGGCAGGAAGTAGATGCGGCTGGCCTGCCGGACTGAATAGGGGTCCTCCGCGCTGCCGTGGGCTTCCGTGCCGTGGCGCTTCATTTGGTCAGCCCCTCCAAGTACTTCCAGAACTTCGAGTCCTGCTCCACCAGCTGCTGTTCCGAGACGGGGAGCTTATTGCGGAGGAGGAAGTCTTCGAGGGAGTTCCGGTGGAGGATGTAGTCGACGTGAAGGGTGTCGCCTTGAACGTCGAAGTAGAACCGGAAGTCGCCGGAGCGGAGGCGGTAGAGGGTCTTGGGGCCGCGGCGGAAGCTACCGAGGGGTTCGCGGGGGTGAGCGAGATCGGCGGCCTTGAGGGTGGTGAGGGGGTTGATGGCGTCGAGCTGCGTGAGGGCATCGAGCCGGTTGAGCTCGTGCATCGCCTGGGACGAGAACGTGACCTGGTACATCGGATCAGGAGCCGGGAGGGAGGGGGACCGGGGTCGGGGCCATCGGGAGCCCCCGGGTCTAGGCGGCGGGGGGGAGCCGGCAACGCTATTCCCGCGGTGCGGCTTGCGCCCGGTGGCGGGGCGGGCGCAGGCTCGCGGGGTTCCCCCGATGCCCACCTCCCGCCGCCGCTTCCTCGCCACGCTCGCAACCGTCACCCTTTCGCTCCGGGCCCGGGCTGGGGAAACCGCCCCCGTCATCGTCGGCGAGGGGGCCCATCGCTACCGCTTCCACGACGCTTGGCCCAAGCTGCCCGCGCACCTCCAATGGGGCGTCACCCACGGCGTCGCGGTGGACCGCCGGGGTAACGTCCACGTGTTCCACACCTCGCGGCCCGACGCGGCGACCAAGGACTGCGTGGTGGTGTTCGATCGGGCCGGCAATTTCCTGCGGTCGTGGGGTTCCCAGTTTGTTGGGGGCGCCCACGGGATGGACCTGATCGTCGAGGATGGGCGGGAGATCCTTTACCTGACGGACCTGCAGCGGGGACTGTTCAAGATGACCTTGGAAGGGGAGTTGTTGTGGCACGTCGCCCAGCCGGAATGGTACCGCGGCCGCGACGTGAAGTACCGGCCCTCCAATGTGGCGGTCGGGCCGGAGGGTGATGTGTTTTTGGCCGATGGCTACGGGTCCTACTTCATCCATCATCTGACGAAGGAGGGTCGTTATGTGCGGACCTTCGGCGGACCGGGGGAGGAGGCGGGCCAGACTCAGCACCCGCACGGCCTGTTCATCGACCGGCGCGGGTCCGAGCCGCTGCTCGTGGTGGGCGAGAATGATCCCAAGGGCGAGAAGCCCGGTCGCCTGCAGGCCCTGTCCCTCGACGGCCGGCACCGGCGGTTTTTGCCCACCCCGGTGCGTTCCCCGCGCCATTTCGACCAAAGGGGTAAGCTGGCGGTCATCCCGGATTTGGATGCCCGCGTGACGCTGGTGGACGAGCAGTACCGGACCGTGGCGAACTTGGGCGATGGGTGGACGACCAAGGCCGAGGTCCGGGCGCTGCGGACGCGGACGAGTGATCACTTTAAGCCCGGCAAGTTCGTCTGCCCGCACGACGCGGCGTTCGATGCGGAGGGGAATATTTACGTCGCCGAGTGGGTGGCCCACGGCCGCATCGTGAAGCTGGAGAAGTTGGCGGGGTGAGGGCGGGGGGCGGGGTGGCGGAGTAGCGAGTAGTGAGTAGCGGGGAGCGGGGACGACGGAGGGCAGAGGGCGGACCGGCGTCCTCGCCCCCTTACAACCGCAGGAAGATGCGGCGCTGGTGGAGGAAGCGGGCAAGGACGAGCATCAGGGCGAGGCCCACGATCGCGATCAGGCCCTGCCCGGCCCCGGCGCCGACGTGGGCGTCGAGCCAGGCCTTCACGTCGCCCCCGACGAACCGCTGGGCGAGGCGGCGGAAACCGATCAGGTTGTTCGCCAGGTAGAGGGTGATCGGGTTCATCCCGATCCAGACGAACGGCACGCACCAGCGCCGCCAGCCACGGACCTCCACCACGTGGTGAAAGGCCGCCAAGAGCAGCGCGCTGTAGCCGCCCACCACCAGAACATAGGACGAGGTCCAGAGCTTCTTGATAACGGGGAACTGGAGGTGCCAGAGCCAGCCGAGCGCGATCGCAACGAGGCCGGCCATAATCAGGACGCGAACCTTCTCGGGCTCAGTGCGGTCGGTGCGCCGCAGCAGCAGGCCCGCGAAGACCCCGAGCAGGCAGGTGACCACGGCAGGTAGGGTCGAGAGGTAGCCCTCGGGATCGTAATAGGTGTCGTACTTACGGCCGGGCAGGTACTGGTAATCGAGGTGATTGGTGAGGTTCAGACCGGGGGCGTAGCTGCCGGTGACGCTCCCGCTGGTGGCCTCGAACGCGGCGCGCACCTCGGCGGGCGTGGCGTTGGGTTTGCCGAGGCGGGCGGCGATCGCGGGCCGGTCGAGGGTGAAGTCGCGCACGGGCACCCAAGCGAGGAGTGCCCAATAGCC
>CAIOTK010000250.1 GCA_903861185.1 uncultured Opitutia bacterium
ACAGGATGACGTTCTTGGCGCGCTTGATCTCGTCCATGATGCCCTTGATGCGTTCTTCGAACTGGCCGCGGTATTTCGTGCCGGCGACCATCAGGGCGAGGTCGAGGGTGATGACCTTCTTCTCGGCCAGGATCTCGGGGACGTTGCCCGCGGCGATCTCCTGCGCGAGGCCCTCGACGATGGCGGTCTTGCCGACGCCGGCCTCGCCGATGAGGACGGGGTTGTTCTTGGTGCGGCGGCAGAGGATCTGGATGACGCGGCGGATCTCGTTCCGGCGGCCGACCACGGGGTCCATTTCGCCCTTGCGGGCGAGCTCGGTAAGGTCGCGGCCAAAGGCCTTGAGGGCGGGCGTCTTGACCTCCTTCTTCTCCTCGGCCTGGGCGCCGGGGCGCTGCGGGCTGCCGGCGGCGGCCTCCTCGCCCGGTTCGCCGCCCTCGGCGGACTGGCCACCGGAGAACTGCGGATCGAGTTCCCGGAGAATCTCGTTGCGGGTGCGCTCGATGTCGATCTCGAGGGACTTGAGGACCCGGGCAGCGACGCCCTCGCCCTCCCGCAGGAGGCCGAGGAGGATGTGCTCGGTGCCGACGTAGGAATGGCTGAGGGCCTTGGCCTCCTTGCCGGCGAGCGCGAGGACCTTCTTGACCCGGGGGGTGTAGGGGATGCTGGCCTGCGTCTTGGTCTCTTGGCCGGTGCCGACCTGCTTCTCCACGGCGGCGCGGACCGTCTCAAGGTCGAGCCCCATCTTCTGGAGCACGCTGACGGCGACCCCTTGGCCCAGCTTGATCAAGCCCAGCAGGAGGTGCTCGGTGCCGACGTAGTTGTGATGGAACCGGTCGGCCTCCTTGCGGGCCAGCGCGAGGACCTGCTGCGCCCGGGGAGTGAAGTTGTTCATGGGTTCTTGGGACATGGGAGAGGAGGGTTGAGCGGGTGGCTTAGGCGGCCGCGCCCGGATTGGCGGGGCGGATCTCAGGGCGCGGGAAGGAGGCGAACTCGGAGCGCAGCCGGGCGGCGCGGAGGACATCGCGCTGGGCGGCGTCGCACTCGCCCCGGTGCGTGTGTTGGAGGTGGCCGGGCTGGGCCTCGATCAGGAGGCGGTCGATGAGCGAACGCTGGTCGTCGGGGAAGAGGCCGAGGTCGATGCCGAGGCGGAGCAGCGAGAGCAGGTTCATCGCCTCGCCGGAGGTCAGCAGGTGGGAATTCTGGAGAATCCCGTAGGCGCGGCCGATCTTGTCGTGGAGCTTGCCCGCATCCGCCTCGAGGAGCTTGGCCCGGGCGTTGAGTTCGTGCTCGACGATGGACTGCAGGACGCTGCCGAGGCGCTTGAGGATGACCTCTTCGGCCTCGCCGAGGGTCGTCTGGTTGGAGATCTGGAAGATGCTGCCACTGGCGTCGGAGCCCTCACCGAAGAGGCCGCGGACGACCATTCCGAGCTGGTTCACGGCGCGGACGACCTTCTCCATTTGGTTGGAGATGACGAGCGCCGGCAGGTGCATCATCGCGGAGGCGCGCATCGCGGTGCCCAAGTTCGTGGGGCAGGCGGTGAGGTAGCCGAGCGTCGGGGAGAAGGCGAAGTCGAGGTGTTCCTCGAGGGCGGAGTCGAGGTCGTTGATCGCGGTCCAAGCGCGCTTGAGGTTGAGACCGGCGCGGAGGACCTGAATCCGGAGATGGTCCTCTTCGTTGACCATCAACGAGAAGGCCTGGTCGCGGCTGATGAGAACGCCCGCGCCGCCCTTGGAGCCGCTGAGCTCCCGGCTGATCAGGTGGCGCTCGACCAAAATCTGCCGCTCGAGTTCACCGAGATCAGCGACCGCGAAGTTGAAGCAGCGCTTCATCTGCGGGAGGCGGGCGACCGCGTCGCGGCAGGAGGTGAGGATCTCCTCCCGCTGGGCGGGCTTGGCCCAGCCGGGGAAGGAGTGCCCGACCACGTTGCGCGCGAGGCGGATCCGCGTCATCAGCACGATGGCGGTCTTGCTGCTGCCCGGGTCGGTGAGTTCCGACGGGGCGCTCAGCAGCGCGGCGAGGGAAGTGGAATCTTCACGGGGCATCCGGGTGGAAGGCCTGTTTGACCTGGTTAATCTCGTCGCGGGTGCGGGCAGCGTCCTCGTAGCGCTCGGACTTGATGGCCTCGGTGAGGTCGAGTTCGAGCTTGGTGAGGCGGTCGTGGAGGGATTTGCGCTCGAGGGAGCGGGCGGGGACCTTGCCGCTGTGGGTGACGCCGCTGTGCATATTGGCGAGCATCGGCTCGACTAGCGTGGCGAAGGCGTCGTAGCAGGCGGGGCAGCCGAGGCGGCCGTGTTTCTTGAACTCGACCGGGGTGTAGCCGCAGCGAGGGCAGCGGGTGCCCGGAGCGGGGGGAGCGGCGTCGGGCGTGAGGGAAGCCTTCAGCAGCAGGTCAGCCAAGGAGAAACCACCGGGGTCCGTGACCCCCTTGGCCTGAGCGCAGGCCTCGCATAAGTCCACCTTGTGCACCTTGTTGTTCACGATCTGCGTGAGGTGCACGGTGGCGGGCTTGGAGCAAAGGTCGCATTTGAGCGGGTTGGCCATGGAAGCAGATGGTCGCGCTAGGGAAAGGATGCCACGGGCGCCGGGACTGGCAAGTGCGGCGATGCATTGGGGGGCGCACGGAGCCCCGGCGGGCAGGTGCCCGGCTTAGATCCGGGTGCCCTCGACGAGCACGCGGCGGCGGAAGGCCTCGAGGACCCGGCGGGTGACGGGGCCCGGCTTGCCGGTGCCGATCTCGCGGCCATCGAGCTTCACCGCGGGGATGACCTCGGCGCCGGAGCCGGTCAGGAAGCACTCATCGGCGATCCAGACGTCGTAGCGGGTGAGGTTGACCTCGCGCAGGGGGATGCCGAGTTCTGTGGCGATATCGAGGATCGTCGAACGGGTGACGCCTTTGAGGGCGCCCTGAGAGGAGGCAGGCGTGAGAATCTCGCCCTTATGCACCAAGAAGATATTATCCGCGGTGCATTCGGCGACGTAGCCTTGGTCGTTAAGCATGATCGCCTCGAGGGCCCCGGCCTGACGCGCCTCGATCTTGCCGAGGATGTTGTTCAGGTAGTTGAGCGATTTGATCGTCGGGGGCAGCGCCGCGGGGTTGATGCGCCGGGTGGGCACCGTGACGATCGACAACCCGTGTTCGTAGTGCTCGGCCGGGTAGAGGGAGATCTTGCCTGCGATGATGAAGACCGTGGGTTTGGCGCAGAGCCAAGGGGAGAGGCCGAGATCGCCGACGCCGCGCGTGACGACGAGGCGGATGTAGCCGTCGGTGAGGTTGTTCTGGCGGCAGCACTCGCAGGTCGCAGCGCTGAGTTCGGCCCGCGTCATCGGCAACTGGAGCAAAATCGCCTTGGCGGAGTATTCGAGACGTTCGAGGTGCTCCTCGAGGCGGAAGATGTTGCCCCCGTAGATCCGGATGCCCTCGAAGACCCCGTCGCCATAGAGCAGGCCGTGATCGAACACGGAGACCTTGGCGTCGTTGGCATCGACGAACTTGCCATCCAGATAAATCTTCATCGGAGCGAGCGTAGGGGCCGCGGAAAAGCTTTGTCCAGCTTGCGGGGCGAGCGCGGGCTTCAGGGGAGCCGGGACTGGAGTTGGCGGCTGATGGCGCCGAAATCGAGCTGGGCGGCCTCGGGGCGCTGCTTGAGGGCGGCGATGACCTTGCCGAGTTCCTTGCGGCTGGTGGCGCCGGAGGAGCGGATGGCTTCGGCGAGGAGGGCTTCGACCTGTTCTGGGGGGAGGGCGCGGGGCAGGTAACGTTCGAGGATCCGGATCTCGGCGTCGTTGGCAGCGACCAGATCGGCCCGGCCGCCGGCGGCGAACTCGGCCTTGGCGTCGGTGAGGTTCTTCACCGCCTTGCGCAGGGTCGTGAGCACCAAGGCGTCATCGATCTCCACGTTCGCGTCCATCGCGGCTCGCTTGATGGCGGCGTCGGCGGTGCGGAGCGCGGTGGTGGTGGCGGAGTCGCGGGCCTTCATTGCGACAATGATGTCGGCACGGAGGGTCTCGTAGGCGGGAGAGGGCATACCGCACATTCCGGGCGTGCCCTCCGCGGGGCAACCGTGATTTGCTGCGGGCGATGACTCCCCTGCCCTCCCGCAACATCCTCGGCGGACCCCTGCGGCCGTGTTCGACGCAACCGATGACCGGCTATTTCCGCAACGGGCGCTGCGACACGTGTGCCCAAGACACGGGATGCCACACCGTGTGCGTCGAGGTGAGCGCGGCATTTTTGGCGGCCAGCCAGGAGCGGGGCAACGACCTGTCGACGCCGCGGCCGGAGTACGATTTCCCCGGGCTGGTGCCCGGCGACCGCTGGTGCGTCTGCGCGACGCGCTGGCTGGAGTTGGTCGAGGCGGGCGTGGCGGCGCCGATCGTGCCGGGGGCGACCCACGAGCGGACCCTCGAACTGATCCCGCTGGAGGTGCTGCAGCGGCACGCCACCGCCTGAGCGGCGCGATGAGCCTTTACGCCGATACCTTTGCGACGGCCGCCGGGCCGTTTTCCCTGGCGGTTGACGCCGAGGGAGCGGTCGTCGGGGCGGTGTTCGGGGACGCCGGGGCGTTGCGGGCGCGGTTGCCGGGCGAGTTGCTAAGCGCTGACCCGGGCCGGTGCGCGGCGGCGCGGCGGGAGGTGCAGGCCTATTTGGCGGGGGAAAGGCGGGACTTCACCTTGCGGGTGGCGGGGCGGGGCACGCCGTTCCAGGAGCGCGTCTGGGCGGCCTTGCGGGGCATTCCGCGGGGGGAAACGATCAGTTACGGGGAGTTGGCGGCGCGGGTGGGTCGGCCGGGGGCGGCGCGGGCGGTGGGGGCGGCGAATGCCCAGAATCCCGTCTGCCTGATAGTGCCTTGCCACCGGGTGATCGCGGCGGACGGCCGGCTGCACGGGTACGCGTTCGGAGAGGCGACGAAGCGTTGGCTGCTGGAGCTCGAGGGGGTACCGGCGGGGCCGCGGTGACAGGACGGGCCGGCGGGGCGGGCCGGACGCGACTTGGTGCTCAGGAAGGGACTCGAACCCTTACGCCTTACGGCACACGCCCCTCAAACGTGTGTGTCTACCAATTCCACCACCTGAGCAGAAAGTCGAAGGAGGGCGGACTAAGAGGGATCGAAATAGCCTTGTCCAGCACCGAAATGGCCGCGGGCCGCGGAAACCGACCGGCCGGCCTCCGCGCGCCTCAGAACCGCTGGCGGGCGGCGAGACCCTGGGCGAGCGCCGCAGCGAAGAAGGGACCACGGTAGATCATCCCCGTGTAAACTTGGACCAAGGTGGCGCCCGCATCGAGCTTCTCGGCGGCGCCGGTGATATCGGTGATCCCGCCGACCCCGATGAGCGGTAGGCGCCCCTGGGTGGAGCGGGCGACGTAGCCGATGATTTCCGTGGAGCGGCGGCGGAGCGGGGCGCCGCTGAGCCCGCCGGCTTCACCCACGGCAGCGAACGGGCCGGGCCGGGCGATCGTCGT
>CAIOTK010000251.1 GCA_903861185.1 uncultured Opitutia bacterium
GTCCACGCGTGGACGAAGCGGTTGTCCTCCTGGCGCGCCGCATCGCCCTTGGTGTCCGAGTACCGGGCCACATCGAGCCAGTAGCGGGCCCAGTGCTCCCCGTATTGCGGGGTGGCGAGGAGGCGGTCGACGAGCTTCTCCACCGCGTCGGGGGCGTTGTCGGCGACGAACTTCTGCACCTCTGCCGGGTGGGGCGGCAGGCCGATGAGGTCAAAGTACAGGCGGCGGATCAGGTTCGCGCGGTCCGCCGGGGCGTTGGGCCGCATCCCGTTGGCTTCGAGCTTGGCGAGGACGAAGCGATCAATGGGCGTGCGCGCCCAAGCTTCATCCTGCACGGCGGGCAGGGCCGGCTTCTTTACTGGCTGGAAAGACCAATGGCTGCGCCCGGTGCCCGCATAGGCACTGCCAGGCGCACCGGCCTTCTTTACCCGCGGATCCGGGGCGCCGCGCCGCACCCATTCGGTCAGGGCCGCAATCTCCTCGTCGGAGAGCTTCTCGCCCTTGGGCGGCATCTGTAGATCCTGGTCCGTGTAGCGGATGGCCTGGATCAGCAGGGACTCGTCGGGCTTGCCCGCGACCAGCGCGGGGCCGGTGTTGCCGCCGGCGAGCGTGGCCTCGCGGGTGTCGAGCAGCAGCCCGCCGCGGACGCGATCCGCGGTCGCGCTGTGGCACGAGTAGCACTTGTTCGCGAGGATCGGGCGGACCTTGGCCTCGAAGAACTGTAGGTCGGCGGGCGCGAGCGCTGGGGTCGCCAGCGACGGGAGGGCATGCGCCACCCCAGTCAACAGACCCAGCAGGGGGAGCAGACGGAGGGTGGCGGTCATCGGATCAGGTGAGGATATTGCGGACCACGTTGCCGGCGACGTCCGTGAGGCGGAAATCGCGGCCGTTGAAGCGGTAGGTGAGCTTCTCGTGGTTCAGGCCGAGGCAGTGGAGGATCGTGGCGTGGAGGTCGTGCGGGTGGACCTTGTCTTGGATCGCGGCGGAGCCGAACTCATCGGTCGCGCCGTGGACGGTGCCGCCCTTGACGCCACCGCCGGCCATTACGACCGAGAACGCCTTGGCGTTGTGGTCGCGGCCGGGGCTATCGTAGCCGTTGCGGTCGCGGGTGGACTTGCGGCCGAATTCGCCGCCCCAAACGACCAGAGTCGAGTCGAGTAGGCCCCGCTGCTTGAGGTCGCCCAGCAGGGCGGCGAGGGGCTGGTCGATTTCGCGGGCCTTGTTGCCGAGGCGGGTCTCCAGTTGCTGGTGATGGTCCCAGCCGGTGTGCCAGACTTGGACCATCCGCACGCCGCGTTCGACGAGGCGGCGGGCAATCAAGAGCTGCTTACCCTGCTCGGTGGTGCCGTAGGCGGCGCGGACGGCCTCGGGCTCCTTGTTGATGTCAAAGGCGTCGAGCGACTCCGCCTGCATCCGGAAGGCGACCTCGTAGCTTTCGAGGCGGGTCTCCAGCGCGGCGTCGCGCTGCAGGTTGCGGGCGTGGACCTCGTTGAGCTGATGGATGAGGTCTAGCTGGCGCCGCTGTTCCTTCGCGGTCACGTAGGTGTTGCGGATGTTTTGGATCATCTGCGGCACCGAAGGGGCCTGCGTGTTGATGCTGGTGCCCTGATAGACGCCGGGGAGGAAAGCCGACTGATAGTTGGTGGCGCCGCCCGGGGGCTGGCCGCCGCCGCGGAGGGCGATGAAGCCGGGGAGATTCTGGTTTTCCGTGCCTAGGCCGTAGACCAGCCAGGAGCCGAGGCTCGGCTTGGCGATGCGGAGCGAGCCGGTGTTCATGAACACCGTGGCCACCTCGTGGGCCGGGATGTCCGTCCACATCGAACGGATGACGGCAAGGTCGTCCGCGTAGGCGGCGGTTTTGGCGAAGGCGCTGCTGACCTCGAGCCCGCTCTGGCCGTACTTTTGGAAGGTGAAGGGCGAGCCGAGGGCGATCTCGTTGCCGATGATCGTCTTGCCGTCCATCCGCGAGAGGGCCGGCTTGGGGTCCCAGGTGTCGAGGTGGGACGGCGCGCCTTGGGCGAAGATGTGGATGACCGCTTTGGCCTTGCCGGCGAAGTGCGCGGGCTTCGGGGCGAGAGGGCCAACCGCGCCCTTGACGGGGCCCGCGACGAGGTCCTGCGGGCTGAGCAGGTGGGCGAGGGAGAGTCCGCCCATGCCCATCCCGACGCGGTTGAGGAACTGCCGCCGCGTGAGGAAGTAGTCCGCGAGGTCGGTCGAGACGCCGCAGCAGGGGTGGTCCGGGTGAGTCAGTTGGTCGGAGGAATCCGCGTGGTGGGACATGGCGGGGAGGGGGCTAATGGGTAATGGCGGCGAACGTGGGCGTGGAGACGACGGGGGCGGCGCCGGGTTTCAACGAGGGGCAAACTGGAGGCAAAGCGGGCGGTGGACCGGGGGCAATGGGGAAGTTTTGGGGGA
>CAIOTK010000252.1 GCA_903861185.1 uncultured Opitutia bacterium
GAAGCGTTCTCGGGCAAGGAACGAGCGCCCACGAAACTAGCGATTAACGGCCTGACCCCGTACCGGGGTCCCGCACCTCGCGGAGCGCTTGGAACCAGCGTTCGGCGTAGCGGGGAGCATCGAGCAAAGGGGAGGCGCGGAGGCGATCCCGCGCCCCGGACCGAAAGGCCGCGAGCTCCGCCGGACTGGCCGCCAGCCGAGCCGCCAAGGCAGGCAGCGCTTCCGGAGCGGCCGCCACCCACTCCGCACAGCCAGCGGCGTGCAGCAGGCTCGCGGAAACCCGGCTCGCGTGGCGCTCGCCGGGCACCGTCAAGACCGGGACGCCCATCCATAGTGCCTCGCACGTGGTCGTCGTCCCGGAATAGGGCAGGGTGTCCAGCGCCACGTGCACCCGCCGGTAGCAGGCGAAATGCTCCTCCACCGTCGCCGTGAACGGTAACGGGATGACCTTTCCGGCCTCAATACCGTGGGCAGCGAGGCGGTCCAAGAGATGCTGGCGCACGGTCGGGTCAGCGAGGGCGCCGGATTTGAGCAGCAGCTGCGAGCCGGGCACCGCCGCCAGGATCTGTGACCAGACGACCAAACAGCGGTCGGAGATTTTATTGGCTAGGTTGAAGCACCCGAAGGTGAAGGGCTGGTCCGGCGGGGGTAAAGCGGGGTCCGGGGCGTTCTCCGGCGGGGTGTAGCACAGGAAACAAGGGTCCAGCCGTAGGAGTTGCTCGGTATAGTGCGCCTCGTTGCCCGGGGGATCGGCGAGGGAGTCAGTCACCCGCCAACCCACGGCGGGATGGCCGGTGGAGCCAGGGTAACCGAGGGCCGTGACGATCGCGGGGGCCGGGTGGCGGTCGAGGGCGCGTAGCCGGTTGCCCGCGAAGTGCCCGGCTAGGTCCACCAGAACGTCGATTCCGTCGGCGCGGATCCGGGCGTCGAGGGCCGCGTCGGTCATCGTCGCTACCTCGTGCCAGGCCGCAGCACGGGAGCGGCAGCGTTCCCGCAGGGGGTCGGCGGTGGTGAGGGCCAAGGTGGAGTAGACGGTGAGGGACCAATCGGCGGGCAGATGGGTGGCGAGGGCGCTGAAGAAGTAACCCACGGAGTGCGTCCGCAGGTCGGCGCTGATGACGCCGAGGCGGAAGAGGCCGGGAGATCGCGTGGCGCGCGCGGCTGGGGGCACGGGCGGAATCGCGGCGCGGTAAGCGGCGAGGGCCTGAGTGTGTTCCGCGGCGGGGCGATCCAGATACTGCAGGACGGTGAGGCGGCGGGCGAGCACGTCCGTCTGTTGCGGCAGCTGGGTGGCAAGGGCGGCGAGCGCGGTCGCGGCCTCTGGCAGGCGGCCGGCCGCTTCGAGCACGTTGGCTCGCTTCAGTTCCAATTCGGGCCAGCCGGGCCGGAGCGCGAGGCCTTCCTCGGTGGCGGCGAGGGCCGCGGCGGAGTCGCCGGCGGAACTGCAAGCTTGGGCGAGGCCGAAGTACGCGGGCAGGTAGGAGAGGTCGCAGCGGAGCGCTTCGCGCCAGCGTTCCGCGGCCTCGGCGGGGCGGTGGGCGAGGACCAAGGCGTTGGCCAGGTCGTTCAGGGGCCCGGGCTGGCCGGGCGAGGCGGCAACCACTTGGCCGAAGACGGCGATCGCGTCCGGGATTCGGCCGGCTTGGACCAGCAGAAAGCCGAGGAGGGAACCCGGCTCGGGCTGCCGGGGATATTCCCGGCAGGCGCGCTCGGCCGTTGCGATGGCTCGGTCGAGCCGCCCCGCTTGGGCGGCGGAGCGGGCTTGGCGGAGCAGGGTGGGGAGAGACATCGACCAGCGGGAAGGCGAGGTCGAGTCTGGCCGGGGCGGCCCCCGCGGATCAAGCCCCCGCGGTGCGGCGGCGGAAGCGCAGCGCGAGCAGGCCGGCGCCCGGGAGCAGCATAAGCGCCGTAGACGTCCCGTCCGGCACGCCCGAGGAGGAGGCGGCGGTCGCGTCGATTTCGAGGGAGGCAAAACTGCGATTGTTGCTGGTGCCCCAGGTTGTGCCGCTATCCGTTGAGCTGAGTTGGCCTACTTGGCTCCAGCCAAAGGTACTCGAGAAGGTAGCGGTGCTATTGTAGGCCCAATTTGGATTCCAGAATGAACCCGTGGGAGTGGCGGTAAGCCAATAGTTCGTGCTTCCGGAGAGAACGACAGGGGTCGAAAAGGTAAAGGTCTGGGTTCCAGCGTGCCACAAGGCCAGGGAGTTACCTACCGTGTCGGAGGTGGCGAGAAGCGTTCCGAGCGTATTCGAACTATCGGACCAGATTTGGAAATTCGTGCCCGTAGAGAGATACTCGGTTATGATTGAGACACTGTTGAGAGACCAAGAGCCGGGTCCAGTGGACACGCGGATCGCCTCCCGTGTCCCATCGTAATGTCGCAGCGGGAAGGCTGAGGGGATGGCGCCGAAACCCGAAAAGTTACTCAGGACCACGGCCCCGTCGACGAAAGGGGCGAAGACCAAGGCGGCGAGAGTGGCCGTCAAGGAGAGGGAGCGGCCGGAAGCCGCGGAGGAGGGGAGGGGGAGGTTAGTCATCGCCTCCCGATTCAGCATTCTGCATGCCTCAAGAGTATCATTTGGTAGTAATATAATTGAGAACGATGATAATTAACAGTTTAAGGATTTATTGGTATGATTAGGATGGTAGGCGAGGGTTGAAAATGTAATAAAATACGACACTTTTGGGCGGCTGTGCCTGAAAAACCTGGGAGGATGGCCGCCATAGGCGCAAAGGGGTGCAGGGCGCGGCCAAGGCTGAGCGTGGCGCTGGAATGGACTTTCGTCCCTTCGGCCGGGGCGGCGCGCCCCAGCTACACCAAACCACTTAAGCTCGGAATGAACTTCGGTCTGGAACGGCAGCGGCCCGATGTAGCCGGGGGCCCGCCCCGGTGAGTGCAGTCAGCAGGACCCGCCGGCGCTCCGGGCCGAGTCCTCTCGCTTAGCGCCAATCCTGCACGGTGAGTCCGGGCACGCGGGCAAA
>CAIOTK010000253.1 GCA_903861185.1 uncultured Opitutia bacterium
GACCTCGCCGCCGGTGATCGCCCCCAGCGCGAGGAAGGTCACGACTTCGTGGTGATCCGTGCTGATGGTGATCTGCCCCCCGCCCAGCCGCTCCACGCCCTCCACCGTCAATTGGCTCGTCCCGATCCCCTGGATCCTCGCCCCCAGCGTGACCAGGGCGTGGCAGAGGTCCTGCACGTGGGGTTCGCTCGCTGCGTTGATGAGGGTAGAGGTCCCCTCCGCCAGCGCTGCTGCCATCACGAAGTTCTCGGTGGCCGTCACCGACATATAGTCCGGCCAGTGCCGCGCCCCGCGGAAGCGCCGCGGCAGGCGTAGGACCACCTCGCGCCCTCGCTCCAGGCGCGCGCCGAGGCACGCGAGGATCTCTAGGTGCGGGTCCAATTCCCGGATGCCGAGGGAGCAGCCCTCCGCGTTCATGGGGATCCGCAGTCGCTTCATCCGGCGCAGCAGTGGCGCGAAAAGGAGCACGGAGGAGCGCATTCCGGAGGGCAGCTCGCCCTTCATCCGGCCCGGCTCGAAGCTGCGGTGGTCGAGCGTCATCGTGCCCGCCGGGCGATCCCAACTGATCCGTGAACCTTGTTCCTGCAGGAAGGTCACCAGCTTCTCTACATCCGTGATCGCCGGCACGTTCGTCAGCGTCACGGTCTCGTCCGTGAGCAGGCTCGCGCAGAGGATCGGCAACACGGAGTTCTTGTTGCCGGAGGGAGTGATGGTGCCGGCGAGTGGTTTGCCGCCGTTGACGATGAGATCGGCCATAAGGTCGGGAGCGGCCCAAGAAAAAGGGCGTCCCGGAGGACGCCCTTGAGATGCGGCGGCGAAGCGTCGCCCCGCAAGGCTTAACCGGACAGGGCGCTCAAATCGCCCCGCCGCCCTGTTGGCCTTCGGGCCGCGGGCCACGGTCGCCGTTTTCACCGCGGTTGCGGCCGCGGCCGCCCCGGCGGCGACGCCGGCGCGGACCACCGTCGTCCCCCTGGCCTTCCGGCCGCGGACCGCGGTCGTCCCGCGGAGCGCCCGGGCCCCGGTGACGGTCCCCGCGGTGGGGACGCTGCTCGCCCTCGGCAGGAGCCGCCGCGGGCTTGGGTTTGCCGCCGAACAGGCTCTTCAGCCAACCGAAGAAGCCGGGCTTCTGGGGCGCGGGCGCTGGGGTCGGCGCGGCCTCGGGGGTCGCGTGACGGGGGCCGCGGCCCTCGCTGCGGCGGTCGTCCCGGCGCCCTTCACGGGGCTCACGGGGCTCGCGAGGCTCGAATCGGCGGCCTTCGCGGCCGCCCTCGCGGGGTTCGCGGGCTTCGCGGGGCGCGCGCGGCTCGAAAGCGCGTTCTTCGCGGCTGCCCTCGCGGCCTTCCGCCGCCTCGCGGCGTTCGCGGGAGGTCTGGAAGTGCGGGCGGTCCTCGCGGCGCGCGCTGGGCGCTGGGGCTTCCCAGCGCACCTCGCTACGGCGGGGTGCCTCGGGCGGGATGATCTTCAGTTCCGCCTTTTCCTCCGGCGCCGGGGCGGCCGGTGCGGGGGCTGGGGCGGGCGCGGGAGCCGCGGGCTTGGCCGCGGGAGTCGCGACCGGCACCGCGGCGATCGCCGCCGGCACGGGGGCGGCGGGCGCTGGAGCGACCGGAGCAACCGGGGCAACCGGGGCCTCGGGCTCGTTGGCGCGCGGGGTGGTCACCGCGACCTCGCCGGTGAAGGGGTTCTTGAACTCGCTCTTCGGGGTGATGACCTCGAGGGAGCTGGGCTTGTAGCCCGCCGGGGTGGCGGGCGCGGCGGACCCGGCGCTGGCGGGTTGCGGACGCTTGCCCCGGGCGAGGCCGGTGCCACGGGTGGCACCGAACGAACCGAAGGCGGCGGCGGGCTGGGCGGTCGCGGCAGGCGCCGCGGCGGGGGCTCCCGCGGGCGCAGAGGCCGGGGCGGAAGGGTCGGCGCGGTCCGGAAGCGGCGCGCCTGACGGGGCTGGATCTGACATGGTGTTGTTTTTTGTAGGACGGCGGCCCGGAACGCGGGATCGCGCGGGCGGCCTAGGTTGGCCGACGGAACGCGGAAGCGCTCAACGGCGGCCGGAGGGTGCACGCTCGCGGACCCTCCCGGGGGTGGCAAGAGGCAATTCCGAGGGGAAAGCGGCTTGCCAGCGTTCCCCCGCCCCGCCCAGCCTGCGCCCCATGGACAAGCTCGAGGAGATCTTCCGGATGCAGGACGCCCTCAACCGCCGCATCGGTGTCAACCTGCCGCCCCCCACCGACGAGGAAAAGGCCCGCTGGGTCCTCAATTACACCCGCGCCCTCCAGCAGGAGACCGCCGAGCTGGTCGACAGCGTCCCGTGGAAATGGTGGGCCAAGTATCAGAAGTTCGACGAACAAAACGCCCGCGTGGAGGTCGTCGATCTCTTCCACTTCCTCGTTTCCCTCGCCCAGACGCTCGGAATGTCTGCCGACGACGTCTACCAAGCCTACCTGAAGAAGAACCAGGTCAACCACGCCCGCCAAGAGACCGGGTACGTGCGCAAGGACGAGACGGACTCCAAGCACATCTGATGCTGGGAGCCGGTGAAGGCGGGCCGCTCTACGCGGGTCGGAGCGCGGGCGTGGCGGGGCGGGTGACGACGAAGGCTGCGGTCACATCGACCGCCGTCTGGCCGTTTTCCACGATCGAGGCCCGCAGCTTGAGCTTGGCCTTGCCGTAACGCGAAAGGGCTTCCTTGAACTCCGCGATCGCCGCCTGCGCCGGCCGCTCACAGATCGCCCGCAGATCGCCAATCACCGGCTTCCGGTACGCCGCCCGGCTCTCCTTCACCACGATGCTCCACTCTGGCCGCGCCGCGCTCCGCTGGTTCCGCATCAGCTCCCACACCACGCCGTAGCCGGCCAGCGTCGCCAAGGAAACCAAGCTGCCACCAAACGCGGTGTTCAACGAGTTGCGGTTCTGCTCCTTCGGCGCCGTCAGCACCAACGCGCGGTCATCGCTCAGCTCCACGCCGACCCCCATCGCCTTGGCGAGGGGGATCATCTCGTGGAGGAAAAGCTCCAACGCGGGGACTTTCACCGCTTTCATCGGGCGCTGACGTTGGAAGGTTTGGCGCGCTCCGTCAAAGCCTCATCCGCACGGCCGCTACGGGCCCGCCCGGCGGGTTTCCCGCCCCCCCGTAAATCCCCACCGCGCGGTTGACGCCCGGCCGCCGCCCCCCTTCTTGCGCGGCTATGATCGCCCCCGGCCAGAAATTGGAGCTCAAGCTCCCGCTCTCCGTCGTCCACGCGGGCGCCGAGGAAAAAACCACGCTCGGCCAACTCCTCCGCCGCCGCACCATCCTGTCGGTCTATATGAAGAACAACACCCCCGGCTGCGACCGGCAGGTCGATAGCCTAGCCGATGCGGCGGCCGCCTTCGGGCGGTCCGGATACGACGTTGTGGCCGTCAGCCGTGACTCCTGCGGCTCCCACCTGCGCTACGCCGCCAAGAAAAAGCTCCCCTACACGCTCGTCAGCGATCCGGAGGACGCCCTCGCGCGCGCCACGGACTCGCTGGTCGAGAAATCGATGTACGGCCGCACC
>CAIOTK010000254.1 GCA_903861185.1 uncultured Opitutia bacterium
AACCCGAAACACTCAAGGGAATTCCCCGGCACAGCGGAATCCGATATAGTCTCCGGCGCGCTGGAACGTACCAGCCACGGTTCGACACGCGGCCGTACGCTGGACTGTAGTCCCAGGAGCCGCCCCGCAAGACTCTGTTCTCGCTGTCGAAGTCAGAAGCGGTCCACTCGTAGACGTTACCGAGCATGTCGTACAACTGCCAGTTATTCGGATCTTTGCTTTTTACGCGGGCGGGGCCATCCGTTTTGTCATAGACAGCGATCCGGTCGAGTTGACCGTAAGCCTCTCCGGTGGTTCCGGCGCGAGCGGCGCGCTCCCACTCCTCTTCGGTGGGGAGCCGCAGACCGCCGAGTTCGCAGAACGTTTTGGCTTCAAACCAGGTGACGGAGTGCATGGGTTTGTCGTCGCCCGCATACTCCGCCAACGGCTGCGACTTCATGACCGCGCGGAAGGCTTGCTGGGTGACCTCGGTCTGGCCCAGCCAGAAGCCGGAGGCGAAGCCGTTGGGGATGAAGACGTAGGGCAGGTTGTGTTTGGCGTTTACCCGGACACCGGCCAGCCGGTTGCGGGCGTCGTGGGCCCGATCCTGCAGGGTGGGTCCCGCGACCAGCAGGAGCAGCGCCAGAAGCGTGGCGGCGACGGCCACGCGGACCATCGTCTCGCGCCGCCCGCTCGCGGCGAGGAAGCGGTCGACGATGAGCCGGTCCGGCTGCGGCGTGCGTTGGCGCCAGGCCCGCGCGTCCCGCAGTGGGCGGCTGCGGTAGAGGCGGTCCCCGGATGGCTGCGTGTTCCAGCGTTCGGCGTCGCGGTCGATCTCGCGGCCCAGGAGAAGATCCTCGCGGCCCTTGTCGAGCCAATCCCGCATCCGGGGCCACTCGCGAATGAGCGTTTCGTGGGCGATGGCGGCGGGCTGGTCCGCGCCGGGGGGAGCGTCGCCGAGGGTGATGAGGCGCTCCTGGGCCAGCACCTGGACCACCGCGGCGGCGCCCGGGCCGAGCGCTTCGAGCTTGCTTTTGGCGACGCGGCGGGCGCTGTCGGCGCGGTCCTCGCCCAGGGTGGTCAGTTCGACGAAGATGCGGCGGGCGAGGTCGCGCTCGGCGCCGGCTGGCAGTTTTTCCCGCAAGACATCGTCCGCGTGCTTTTGGACGGCGCCTTTCAGACGGCCAATAGCGTCATAGTCGGCAAAAGTGGGCGGGCGACCCGGGCACTGTTTCCACAGCCGGTAGAGGACGTGTTCGAGCAGCGCCAAGCCGCCGGGTTCGTCGCCGACCTCTTCGATCATCGTGCCGGCCAGACCGGGATCGATGGCGAGGCCGGCGAGTTGGGCGGGTTTGCGGATTACCTCGAGAAGCCGTGCGCCGGAGAGGCGGGGGAGGAGGTAGTGTTGGCGGAGCAGATCCCAGATGCGTTCGTCGCGGCGGCACAGGGCGAAGAAGTCGATGCGGAAGGTGACGACGACCTGCAGCCGGGAGTGCGGGCGTTGGGCGGCGCGGAGGACCACGTTGAGAAAGGGAGTGGGATCGGCGGCGAGGGTGAAGAGTTCTTCGAACTGGTCGATGAAGAGGAGCTGGCGGGAGCCGGGCGGCAGGGCGAGGGCGGCGAGGGCATCGCAGAGGGATTCGGGGCCGGGCGAGCCGGAGGCCGGGGAGAGGAAGCGGTGGCCGGTGGCGATCGCTTCGCCATTTTGGGTGATCGTGGGCTCCGGAAGAAACTGGGGCAGGGCCCGGGCGAGGGCGTCGAGCGGCTGGTCGCCGGGTTGGAGGGTGGCGATGCGCCATTCGTCGTGGCCGGCGCGGCCGCGGTGGAGCGCGGGGATGAGGCCGGCGCGGACGAAGGAGGATTTGCCGGCGCCGGAGTCGGCGACGATGGGCAGGAAGCGGTCGCCGCGGCGGAGGCGTTCGAGCACGGCGGCCACGTCCGGGTCGCGCCCGAAGAAGAGATGGGCGTGTTCGGCTTCGAAAGTGTTCAGCCCGCGGAACGGCGCTTCGTCCGGGGCGAGGACGTTGACGCGCTCGGGCGGGGCGTCGAGGATGGCGGCTGCGACCTGCTGGATGACGGCACGGTCGGGGTTGCGCCAGTCGGGCAGACGGAGCGCCTGGTGCTGGCGGAGGAAGAGCGGGAGGTTCTGTTCGCTCCAGTTTTCGCCGAGTAGGAGCGGGAGGATGGCGTATTCGGAGTGCTCGGTGTTGCGGACGAGAGCGTAGCGGAGTTCGCGCTCCACCCAACGGCGGATACCGGAGGGGCCGACGAGAACAAGGAAGTGGGTGGAGGCTTCGAGGGCCTGCTCCAGGGCGGGGATCCATTCCTGGCCGGGCTTGAGAGCGTCGAGTTCGAGGAAGACATCAAGGCCCGGCTGTCGCAGCGCCCGGGCCACGGCGCGGGCG
>CAIOTK010000255.1 GCA_903861185.1 uncultured Opitutia bacterium
ATTATGGTCTTCCTCGGGCTGATCCTCCTGGTCGGCATCGTGGTGAATAACGCCATCGTGCTCATCGACTACATCAACGTCCTGCGGGAGCGCGGGGTCCCCAAGGGTGAGGCGATCGTGGAGGCCGGCCGCGCCCGCCTGCGGCCCATCCTGATGACGGCCCTCACGACCGTCGTCGGCCTCATCCCGATGGCCCTCGGCCTCGGCGAGGGCGCCGAAATCCGCGCCCCGATGGCCATCACTGTTATCGTCGGGCTCTCCAGCGCTACCGTCCTCACCCTCGTCGTCATCCCGATCCTCTACGCCCAGTTCACGCCCGACCGCGCCCCCCGCGCCGCGGCTGCCGGCGGCGGGGCCGGCGAGGCCGCCCCGGCCGACCGATGAGCCGCGAGCCCCTCACCACCGCGATCCCCCGCTTCTCCGTCTCCCGGCCGGTGACGGTCGTGATGCTGCTCGCGACCATCATCGTGGTCGGCTACATCGCTTACGACCGCATCCGCCTCTCCCTCTTTCCTGAGGACCTCGAGGGCAACCAGCTCCACGTCAGCGTCACCTACCCGAACGCCTCGCCGCGCGACATCGAGGAAAAGATCACGCGCAAAATCGAGGACATCATCGGCACGGTCCCCGACGTCAGCCGGGTCACCAGCTACGCCAGCCCCAGTTCCTCCTACACCCGCATCGAGTTCCGCACCGGCACCCGCCTGCGCGAGGCCTACGCCGCGGTCAGCGACCGGATGGACCGGGTGAAACCGCTGCTGCCCGACGACGTCGACCGCATTTACGTCCGGCGCTACGATCCCTCCAGCGAGCCGATGATGAATCTCGTCGCGCAGGTGCCGCGCGAGATGGACGACGCGGCCTACCGGATGGAGAATTTCGTCAAGCCCGTCCTCCAGCGCATCGACGGCGTGGGTAACGTCGACATCTGGGGCGTGCAGTCGCGGGAAATCAGCATCGACCTGATCGACGAGCGCATCCGCAGCCACCGGATCGATGTGACCGCGATGCTGGGCGCCCTGCGCGGTCAGAACCTCGCCCTCGGCGGCGGCCACGTCATCGAAGCCGGGCGCAAGGTCTACGTGCGCTCGCTGGGCCGCTTTACCTCTCTCGACCAGATCCGGGAGGTGATGATCGACCCGGTCCGGCGCCTCCGGCTGGGCGATGTGGCGACGGTCTCCTTTCGGCAACCTCGGCGGGAGTGGGTGTATCGGGTGGACGGCCAGCCGGCCATTGGGCTCCAAATCACCCGCGATTCGACCGGCAACATCGACCGGATCAGCCGCGAGGTACGGGCCGCCCTGCCGGAACTGCAGCGCCTCCCCCAGCTCGAGGGAGTCAACTTCGAGGTGTTCAGCGACCAGGGGCGCGACGTCCGCGAGGCGATTGGTCACCTCGAAGAGGCGGGTCTCTGGGGCGGCATCTTTGCGGCGCTGATCCTCTACCTGTTCCTCCGCGCCCCGCGGATGACGGCGATCCTCACCCTTTCGATTCCCCTCTCCCTGCTCTGCACGATCATCGCGCTCTTCTTTATGGGCTGGTCGCTGAACCTAGCGACGATGATGGGCCTGCTGCTCGCGGTCGGGATGGTCGTGGATAACGCCATCGTGATCGTCGAGAACATCTACCGCTTACGGCAGGAGGGGATGGAGGGCCGGCAGGCTTCCATCCAGGGCACCAGCGAGGTCGGGCTCGCGGTGGTGATGTCCACCTGCACCACCGTGGTGGTGTTCCTGCCGCTGATTTTGATGGGGCGCGGCCACGAGTTCTCCTTCTGGATGCTCCGCATTGGCGTCCCGGTGATCGTCTCGCTCGTCGCCTCCTTGGTCATCGCGCTCGTCTTCGTCCCGCTCGCGGCCCAGCGGATGTCTCGCGGCCAGCGCCATCAGGACCTCGCGGCCGTGACTTGGCTCCGCGAACGCTACACCCGCGCCCTGCGCTGGACGCTCACCCACCGGCTCGACGCCGCGATCGTGGCCCTCGCGATCCTCGCCACGCTCTGGATCCCCTACCAAGCGGTTCCCCGCTCCACCAGCGGCCTCCTCGGCCGCAGCGGCGGGCGCTCGATGCACCTCTACTACGACCTGCCGAGCGGTAACACCCTCGAGCAGACCGAGGCCTTCTTCGGCCGGGTGGAGGAATTCATCCGGGAGCATCAGGACCTCTACGGCGTGGAGCGGATCGAGACGCGCTTCCGCAACAACACGGGCCGCATCCAGCTCAAGCTGCGCCAGAAGGCCAACGACGCGTGGTACGTGGCCGCGTGGGAGAATCTCCTCCTCTCGTTCGACCTCAACCCCCCCGCGATGGACCGCAACTCGATCGAGGTCCACCTGCGCGACAACTTCGAGCTGCCCCCGGGCATCATCTGCCGCTCGATCGCCCGCAACTCCGGCGCGCCGCAGGACAGCGTGATCAGCTTCAGCATCTTCGGCGAGGACACGACCACGCTCATCGGTCTCGCCGAGGAGGCCGCGCGCCGCCTCGGCACGATCCCGGGAATGCTCTCGGTCGACACCGATATGGAGCGCGGCGGGCAGGAACTCCGCATCACGCTCGACCGCGATCGCTCCCGCCGGCTCGGCATCAATCCGCAGGAGGTCTCCGGCGCCATCAGCAACACCATCCGCGGCCTCGAGGTGGGCCGGATGCCCGTACCCGACGGTCGCGAGATTCGCATTTACGCTCAGCTTGGCGAAGTCGAGCGGACCCGCATCGACGACGTGAAGACGATGGCCTTCCCGTCCGACGCCGGGGTCGAGATCCCGCTCGAGAGCCTCGCCGACCTCTCGATCGGCAAGGCGATGAGCACCATCTACCGCGAGTCGCGCCAGACCGTGATGCGCATCACCGCCCGCGTGCCGCGCCAAGACTTCCGCACGCTCAACCTAGCGATCGATAAGGCGATGGCCGGCTTCGACCTGCCCCGTGGCTACCGCTTCGACCGCGGCAGCTACTTCTCCTCCGGCGGCCAGTCCGAGGCGGCCCTCCGCTTCGCCCTCACCCTCGCCGTCATCTTCGTCTTCCTCCTGATGGGCCTCCTCTTCGAGTCCTTCATCCTCCCGCTCGCCGTCCTCATCGCGGTGCCGTTCTCGCTCCTCGGCGTCTTCTGGACTCTGCACCTCACTAAGACCCCGCTCGACCTGATGGCGACGATCGGGGTCGTCATTCTCGTCGGCGTGGTGGTGAACAACGCCATCGTGCTGATCGATCTGGCGAACCGGCTGCGGGCCGAGGGGGTGGAACGGCTCGCGGCGCTGCTCGAGGCCGGCCGCCAGCGCTTCCGCCCGATCCTGATGACGACCCTGACGACGGTCTGTGGGATGATCCCGATGGCCGTGGGTAACTCGAAGATCGTCGGGGTCCCCTACGCGCCCCTCGGCCGCACGATGGTCGGCGGACTGCTGGTGTCAGCCATCCTGACGCTCGTCGTGGTGCCCCTCCTTTATACCCTGCTCGACGACCTGCGCGAACACGCCACGCGGGTCTGGCGCGCCGCCCGCGCCGGCGGTGCCTTGCCCACGCGGGCCGCGACTCCCGGCGCTGCGGGGTCCCTCGGTCGCGCCGACCGGGTCGACTGAGTCGCGCCTGCGCCCCTCTCCCCCTCGCCCGATGCCGACCCCGACCTCGCGCCGCCGCTTCCTCGCCTCGTCGACCTCCCTCGCCGCCGCCGCCCTCGCCGGCCCCACGGTGGTTTCCGCGGCCGATGCCCGCCGGCCCGCGCTGCTCGGCGGCACCCCGGTGCACACCGGCCCCTGGCCCACCTGGCCGGTCTGGGATCCCGCTTGGGAAGAGGACTTCCTCCGCGTCTGCCGCAGCGGCCGTTGGAACGCCGCCGCCGGTGGCCCGCTCGCAGATTTTGAGCGCCGCTGGGCCGCCCTCCTCGGCGCGCGCCGCTGCCTCGCCACCTCCAGCGGCACGACCGCGCTCATCACGGCCCTCCACGTGCTCGGCATCGATGCGGGCGACGAGGTCATCGTCTCCCCCTACACCTTTGTCGCGACCTACAACGCGATCCTCGCCCACAAGGCGCTGCCGGTCCTCGCCGACACCGATCCCGCGACGCTCAACCTCGACCCCGCCTCGATCGCCTCCCGGATCACGGACCGGACGCGCGCGATCGTCCCGGTGCACATCTTCGGCCTGCCCTGCGAGATGGACCCGATCAACGCGCTCGCCCGCGCCCGCGGCCTGCGGGTGCTCGAGGACGCGTGTCAGGCGTGGCTCGCCGAGTACCGCGGCCGCAAGTGCGGCACGCTCGGCGACCTCGGCTGTTTCAGCTTCCAGCAATCGAAGCACATCCCGGCGGGAGAGGGCGGCGCCATCACCGGGATGGACGAGGACCTCGTCGATCGCTGCAACTCCTTCCACAACTGCGGTCGCTCCGTGGGGCGCTTCCAGGGCAACGGCTGCTTCACCCGCGGGAGCAACTTCCGGCTCACCCAGTTCCAGGGCGTCCTGCTGCTCCGGCAGGTGGAGAAACTCGTCGCCGAGACCGCGCGGCGGCGCGAAGCGGCCGATTACCTCAACACGCGCCTCGGGACGATCCCCGGCATCACGCCGGTGCGCCTACCGGCAGAGAGTCGCGGCGTGTACCACCTCTACCCGGTCCGTTACGACGCCCGGGCCTTCGCCGGCCTGAGCCGCGATGCCTTCCTGCGGGCGCTCGCCGCGGAGGGCGTGCCCGGCAGCGCGGTCTACAAGGAACAGTATTTCGACGGCCTCCTCGACGAGGCGATCGCCTCGCGGGGCTTCCAGCGCCTCTTCCCCGCGGAGCGACTGAAGGCGTACCGGGAAAGCTTCCAGGAACTCCGGGGCAACCGGGAGACCTGCGCCACCGTGGTCGCCCTGCCGCAGACCGTGCTCCTCGCCGGCCGCGCCGCGCTGGACCAGGTGGTCGAGGCCTTCGCGAAACTCCAGGCCCAGGCCCCGGCGCTCACCGCGGCCGCGCGCGCGAAGTCCTGACGCGCGTCGCGCCGAGCCGGGTGGGGGAGAACACGCTTGCCTGCCCGCGCCGGGGACGGGGAACGTCGGGGATGCGCGTTCCCCCTCCTCCCGTCCCGCCGTCCGCCCGCGGTCCCGGGGGCCGACCCGCCGGGAGGATGCGGCCGTGCCGCTGACCACGCTGCTGCTCTCGCTCGCGATCCTCACCGTCGCGGGGTTCACGCAGGGGCTCACCGGCTTCGGCTTCGGCCTCGTCTCGATGGCGCTCTTGCCGCTGCTCCTGCCGGTGAAGGAGGCCGCGGTGGTGGTCGCGGTGCTGAATCTTGTCACCTGTGTGTTCACGCTCTGGGCGGTGCGCCGTCACCTGTGCTGGCGGCGGGGCCGCAGCCTAATCGTCGGCTCGGCCGCCGGGGTGCCCTTTGGCGTGTACCTGCTCGCGCACCTCGAGCCGGCCCCGCTGCTCCGCGCGATGGGGATCGTGCTGGTGGTGTTCGCCGCGGCTGAACTGCTCTCCGCTCCCCAATCTAGGGCTCGCGTGCCCGGCTGGCTCGGGCTGCCGGCCGGTTTCCTCGGCGGTAGTATCGGGGGCGCCCTCAATATGGGCGGCCCGCCGGTGATCGCCTACGTTTACGCCCAGGCCTGGTCCAAGGAAGAGATCGTCGCCACGCTGCAGCTGGTCTTCGGGGTCAGCGCCCTACTCCGAGTTACCCTGATCGGCGCGGGCGGGCTCTACACGGCCGCGATGGTACCCTTACTCCTCCTCACCCTAGTGCCGATGGCGCTCGCGATTTTGCTCGGCACCCGCCTGCTGCTCCGCGTGCCTCTCGTGCCGCTGCGCCGGGGCGTCGCCCTGTTCCTCCTCGTCCTCGGCCTGAAGCACACCCTGTTCCCCTGATCCCGTGATCTCGCACCCGCTCTACCTCAACGGCCGCTTCGTGCTGCAGGAAACGTCCTTCGCGGTGCGGGATCCGGCCGACGGGACCGTGTTTGCGCGGATGTCCGCTGCGGGGGCCGCGGAAACGGCGGCGGCGCTGGCGGACGCGGAGGCGGCGTTCGCGGGTTGGCGGCGGGTGCCGGCGCGGGCGCGCGGGGACTTGCTCTTGGGCATCGCGGCGGAGGTGGCCCGCCGGGCCGAGGAGATCGCGCACGGCATCACCCGGGAGAACGGCAAGCCCCTCGCCGAGGCCCGGGCGGAAGTCGCGCTGGGCCTCGACCACCTGCGTTGGTTCGCGGAGGAGGGAAGGCGGGGCTACGGCCGCGTGCTCCCCCCGCAGGAAGCGGACCGGCGCCAACTGGTGCTGCGGACGCCGATCGGCGTGGTCGGGGCGATCAGCCCGTGGAACTTCCCCTTTCACCTCGCGGTGCGAAAGGTCGCGCCCGCCCTCGCCGCCGGCTGCCCCGTCGTGCTCAAGCCCGCCAGCGCCACGCCGCTCTCGGCGGTACGGCTCGCGGAATGCGCCCACGCCGCCGGGGTGCCGCCCGGCGTGTTCCAAGTGGTGGCGGGCCCCGCCGAGGCCATCGCCGGTGAATTCCTCGCCAACCCGCGCTGCCGCAAGGTGACGTTTACCGGCTCCACCGAGGTGGGCCGCCGACTGGTCGCCGGGGCCGCGGCCGGGCTCAAACCCCTCGCCCTCGAACTGGGCGGGCATTCGCCGCTGCTGGTCTTCGCCGACGCCGATCCCGCGGTGGCCGTCGCGGGTGCGCTCACGGCCAAGTTCCGTAACGGCGGCCAGTCCTGCATCGCGGCCAACCGGATCTACGTGCAGCGAGGCCTCTGGGACCGCTTCCTCGCCGATTTTACGGCCGCCGTCCGCGCGTTGCGGGTCGGGCCCGGCCTCGATCCGGCCACGGATATTGGACCGCTCGTCAACCCCGCGGCCGCGGAACTGGCGGCCGCCCACGTTGCCGACGCCCGCGCCCGCGGCGCTGTGCTGCACTGCGGGGGAGAGCGGTTGCCCGGGGGCGGCGGGGCCTACTTCGCCCCCACGGTGCTCACCGGGGTGCCGCCGGACGCGCTCGGGATGCGCGAGGAGACCTTTGGCCCGGTCGCCTACGTGAACCCATTCGATACCGAGGAGGAGGCCGTGGCGGTCGCCAACGCCACGCCCTACGGGCTCGCCGCCTACGCCTTCACCCGCGACCTGAGCCGCGCGCTGCGACTGAGCGAGGCCCTCGAGGCCGGGATGATCGCGGTCAACCACGGCCTCCCCACCGCGAGCAACGCGCCCTTCGGCGGGGTGAAACAGAGCGGCTGGGGGCGGGAACTGGGCAGCGAGGGCCTCGACGCCTTCCTCGAGACGCGCCACGTGTCGCTGGGGTTCGCCGCCGGTTAGCATTGAACCGCGCCGCAGGCCTCGCGCAGGCTGCGGCACCCCGATGAGCACCCCCGCCGAGAATCCGGCCGCCCCTTGGTGGAGCGGCGTCACCCGCTACCAATGGCTGGTCCTCGCCATCGCCTCGGCGGGCTGGGTGTTCGACACCTTCGAGGGGCAGATCTTCAACCTCACGCGCCGCCAGATGCTCGAGGAAATCCTTGGCGCGGGCGCCACGCCGGCGGCCATTAGCCAGTGGGGAGACATCTTCCTCGGTATCTTTCTGGCCGGGGGCACCCTCGGCGGGATCCTTTTCGGCTGGCTGGGCGACGTTTGGGGCCGACGGCCGGCGATGATCGTTACGATCCTGATGTACTCGGTCTTCAGCGGCCTGACGTACTTTGCGACCGAGCTCTGGCAGGTGGGGGTGCTGCGTTTTCTGGTCGCGATGGGCGTGGGCGGGGAATGGGCGGTGGCAGCCGCGCTGGTGGCCGAGGTGTTTCCCGCGCGGGCCCGGGCGCACGCGGGCGGGATCTTCCACTCGACGAGCGTGCTGGGCACGTGGCTGGCGGCGCTCGCGGGGCTGGCCGTCGGCGCGGAGTGGCGCTGGGCCTACGTCCTCGGCGTGCTACCGGCGCTGCTGGTCCTCTGGGTGCGCGCGGCCGTGCACGAGCCGGAGTCGTGGCGACAGGCGCGGGCGGCGGCCGCCACGGGCGACGGGCGCGCGCTCGGGAGTTTCCGCGACCTCCTCCTCAACCCGCGCTGGGCCGGGCGGGCGTTCCTCGGGATGCTGCTCGCCGCGGTCGGGCTGGGCACGTTTTGGGGCGTCGCCGTCGCGGGCCAGGACCTCGCGCGCGAGATGCTGCTCCGCGAGGGCGCGTCACCGGCGGTGGCGGCGGAGAAGGCCAAGTTCGCCTACGGCATCCTGCAGACCGCCGGCGCGGGGCTGGGGATGCTCAGCTTCGGCCCGCTGTGCCTGCGACTGGGCCGGCGGCGCGCGTTCATCCTCTTCCACCTCGCCGCTTTCCTTCTCGTCCCGATCGTCTGTTTCGTGCCCCGCGATTACCCGACGCTCCTCGCGCTGCTCCCGCTGATGGGGTTCTTCGTCGTGGGCCTCCACGCGGGCTACGCGGTCTACTTCCCGGAACTCTTCCCGCACCACCTCCGCTCCTCCGGCACCGGCTTCTGCTTCAACGCCGGTCGCATCCTCGCTGCCGGGGTGCTCCTCTTCTCCGGCTGGCTTAAGTCGCTCCCCGGGATGGACCTGCGTCTGGCCGTCTCCCTACTCGCCACGCTCTTCCTCGCCGGGATTGCGGTGGTCTGGTTCCTCCCGGAGACGCGCGATCAACCGCTCCCGGAAGCCTGAGTCTGCGACCAGCCCGGGCCCGCGGCCGATAAGGCGCCCGGAGACCAACGCGCGGATCCGGCTCAGCCCTGCACCTGCTCGCCGAAGCGCGGATCGAGCTGCAGCCGGCTCCGGCCGGAGAAACTGAGGTCCGCCGTGAACAGCCCCGCGGGGCGTTCGGGCAGCGGGGGCGGCTTGGGCAGCGCCCGACACCTAACTACGGCGGGAAACGGAGCGCTCGAAGCTTCCGTCACCTCCGGCGCCGGGATGCGGGCCTGCGCCCGCGCCCGGGCCAAGCGGCCGGTCAAGACGAGGGCGCCCGCGGCCAGCAGCGCGAGGGCGAGGAGAAGGAGGGCGGGGAGCATAATGCGTCGGGGTTGGGCGAGAATGCCAGAGGACGCCTCCCGCGTCATCGGTAGTTCCACGCAATGCCCCCGGGGTACTTTTACGGATTCGTCTGCGCGGTTTCCCCCGGCAAAACCCTTTGCCTGCCACCCAGTTCCTTGGAACACCTGCTCCGTGCGCCTCCTGCCCCTCCTGCTCCTGCTGTTGGGCACTCTCGCGTCCTCCGCCCCCGGCGCTTCGACCCCGCCGGCCTTAGCCCCGGACCCGGCCCCCGTGAGCCTCGGGCAACCCGGGTTCACGCTCCCGCCCGGCGCCTCGGTCTATGGCCTGCGCACCCGCGACGCGGTCATCCTCGGGGTGATCGAAGGGGTCACCGAATACCTGCCGGTTTCCTCCACCGGCCACCTGATCATCGCGTCACGCGTGCTGCGGCTGGATTCCCAGCAGCCGGTCCTCAACGCCCTCGGCGAACCTGTCTGGCACCAGCTCCCCGAGCAGGGCCGGACGGGCGAACTCCTCACCCAAAAGCTCGCGACCGATACCTATATTGTGATCATTCAGTTCGGGGCGCTGCTCGCGGTGGCCCTCCTTTACTGGCGCCAACTCTGGTCGATGGTCCTCGGCGCGTGCGGCCGCGACCCCGCCGGCCTCCGCCTCCTCATCTGCGTCGGCATCGCCTTCGTGCCCTCCGCCGCCCTCGGCTACCTCTTCCACGATTGGATCGACGCCCACCTCTACTCGATCGATACGGTCATCGTGATGCTCGTGCTGGGCGCCCTGCTGATTTTCTACGCCGAGTACTGGTACGGCCGCCAGCTGCTCGCGGGCACCCGGGTCGAACGCGAGGAGCTCAACGTCGCCGGCGCCATGTGGGTCGGCTTGCTCCAATGCGCCGCCCTGCTGCCGGGCACCAGCCGGCCGATGATGACGATCGTCGCCGGCTACTTCGCGGGGCTCGACCCGCGCCGGGCCACTGAGTTCAGCTTCATCCTCGGGTTCGTCACGCTCTCCGCCGCCTCCCTCTACAAATCGCTCAAGGGCGGCGCCGCGATGATCGACCTCTTCGGCTGGTCGGACGTGCTGGTCGGGGCTGCCGTGGCGGCCGTGACCGCTGCCGCCTGCCTGCGGCTGCTGGTGATCTGCCTGATGCGCTACGGGCTCGCGCCCTTCGCCTGGTACCGCCTCGCCCTCGCCGCCGCCCTCTGGTCCCTGACCTGAGGCCGGCCACGCCGAAGCTCAGTTGTTCTCGGGCAACCCCTCGCGGTGGCCGATGTTCTTCACCGGGGCGAAGATCGCCTGCACCTCGCGCAGGAGCTCCGCGTCGATCGGCTGCGCCAGCCACTCCGCCCACCGACGGATATTGGCCGGATTCGCGCTCCCCGCCACGGTGGTGGCGATCCCGGGCTGGGCGCACGAGAACTGCAGCGCCAGCTGGGCGAGGTCGATCCCGCGGGCCGCACACGCCGCCGCCGCCTGACGCGCCGCCGCCTTCACGGGCTCCGGCTCCTTCAACCAAGCCGGTAGGGGCGCGTTGGTCAGCAGGCGCGCCGAGAAGGGCCCCGCATTCATCGCCCCGATGCCCCGCGCCTCCAGATATGGCACCATCTCCTCCAGGAACCGCGTGTTCTGCAGGGTGCACTGATTGTAGCTCAGGACGCAGTCCACGTCCGTCTGATCGAGGATCGTCCGGAAGATCTTCATCGGGTACCCGCTGAAGCCGATCCAGCGCACCTTACCCGCGTCCCGCGCCCGCCGCAGCGCCGGCAGAGTCTCCTCGACGATCTGCCGCAGCGGCACGAACTCGATGTCGTGGCACAGCACGATGTCCAGATGGTCGGTGCCCAGGCGATGCAGGCTCACGTCGATGCTCTCCGCCACCCTCCGCGCCGAGAAATCGAAGTGCGCCAAGTCGTAGCGGCCGAGCTTGGTGCACAAGAGGTACGAATCGCGCGGCACCCCCTGCAGCGCGATGCCAAGCAGGACCTCGCTCATCCCCCGACCGTAGAACGGTGAGGTGTCGATCAGGTTCAGCCCGCAATCGAGCGCCGTGCGCACGCTCGTCAGGGCCTCGTCGAGGGTGACGCGGCGGAACTCAGCGCCCAGCGAAGAGGCGCCGAAGCTGAGGACGGGGAGGCGGAGGCCGGTGCGGCCG
>CAIOTK010000256.1 GCA_903861185.1 uncultured Opitutia bacterium
CCCGGCTGCAGGGCATTGAGAAAGCGCTGCACCGAATCACCAAGGCCGTGCAGATTGTGGTTGCTGCGTAGGCGTGGGCTGGCCGCCGCCGCCGCACAAACCGCCGCCAATAGATCGGTGTCGATAGGGGTAAGCGCCGCCGGGAACCCTTTCCCGCGCAGCGCTTCCTCACGCCTACTCCCGGCTCCGCGGCAGGCGCCTCCTTCCCGCCGACCGGGGCGGCGCGCCCCGGCTACACCAAGCCACCAGGGTCAGCCTTGATCACCCTCGACGAGCCGCGCGATGTGCGCGGCCAGGAGGTCGTACACCAGGTGTCGTTGCTCGGCGAAAAACACCTCGATCCTCCCCTCGTGCAGCCGATAGACGAACCGCAGGGACCCGACGCGGAGCCGATGGAAGCCCGCGTACTCCCCCTCCAGCTGACGCGTGTCGCCGTCGGGCAGCCCGAGCAAAGCTGCCTTGCACCGCCGGCGCGGCTCCGGCGCCAAGCCGCGGACGTACTGCCAGACGGGCTCCGCCACCACCACCGGGATCCGGCTCACAGCGTGGACGCGGGCCGGAACTTCTGTTGCCCCGCCTTCAGCTTGGCCACGGCCTGGACGAACTCGGGGTTGCCCGCCAGTTCCAGGGTCTCCAGGAGCGCGCCCAGCCGCTCATCGGAGATCAGGTGCACGACCGGCCGCTCGTGCCGGGTGACCGTGACCAGGGCGCCCGACTCGGCACTGCGCACCACCCCGGCGGTGTCCCGCTGCAGCTCGCGCACGGTGTATGTCGTTTTCACGCCGAAAAGCTGACGCACCGTCGGAACAGGGGTCAAGCACGCGGGTGCAAAGGGTACCGCGCGGCACGGGGGCTTGGTGGTGCCGGGGCGCGCCGCCCCGGTAAGCGCCACCGGGAACTCTTTCCCGCGCAGCGCTTCCTCACGCCTACTCACGGCTCCGCGGCAGGCGGCTCCTTCCCGCCGACCGGGGCGGCGCGCCCCGGCACCACCAAGCCCCTCCAATCGAGCCCCGCGGCGCCTATAGGCGCCACGCACGGCACCGGCCGCGGCTCTAGGCCCTTTGCGCCTTTTGTGGCCCCCCACGCCAGGGCGTCCTGCCTCGCCCACCAGCCCCCCCTCGCCGCGCAGTGGTGGGCCGACTGGGATTCGAACCCAGACTCAAAGGATTATGAGTCCTCTGCTTTAACCGTTAAGCTATCGGCCCCCGCGCGCAGGGTGGGCGCCGCGGCCGAGCGGTGTCAAACCGGCGCCTCCTCCCCTCACCGCAGCAGCGCGTGCACCGCCCCGATCACCCGCTCCTCCACGTCCTCCGCCAGCCGCGTCGGCAACCCATAAAAGTCCATCGCCCGCTCCGCCTCGTACCCGCCCTCCGCCAGGATCCGCCGCGAGGGAATATAGCACGGCACCGCATTCGCATACGCGTTCACCCAAACGCGGTCCGGCCCCAGCTCCCGCTTCAGGCGCACCGCGTAATCCGCCACCACCTCGCCCCCCAGAAACACCATCGCGAGCTCCCCGCCAAACCGCCACGCCTGCACCGGATACCCCACCGCGACCGGCAGCGAGCGCCCCGCATCCAACTCCGCGAGGAACTTGCGCGCCGGGTAGGCGGTCATCGGCGGCTGCGTCAGCCGCGCCTCCAGCTCCGCCCGGGTCACCGCGCGCGCTAGGGGCAATTCTAGCCGTTGGAACCGCGCGGCCGTCACCGCCCCCAGCGGCCGCAGCGGTCCCGCCAGCAGGCGTCCCACCTCGTCGGCGATGGTCCGGCCGTGCCGCGCCACCTCAGCGAGGCCCCGCGGGTGCGGATCGGCATCCGCCCCGCACCCAATCGCGACCAAGGCCACCGCGCCCGGGTGCGCCGCCTCGAGCCGCCCCGCCGCGTCGCCGGCCCAGTCCGGGTGCACATAGTTGTCCCCGCCCTTTAGGGTCGTGCAGTGGCAGGCATAGTTGAGCAACAGGGCCCGGACGCCGCCGCCCGGCCCCGCCGCGCGCAACACAGGTAGGTCGTGGTCCACTACCCCACCGGGTTGGTCGGTGTAACCCACGTGGCGGCCCTCGACGATCTTCCGCCGGTTGACGGCGAACCCGGCCCGGCCGCGCGCCCAACCGAGTTCCGCCGGCTGCCGGGCGGCGAGGGCGGCGCGCGCGACCTCGACCAGCTTAGTCCGCAGGAAGGCCGCGTAGGCGTCGATGCGTGCCAGCTCCTCCGGGGGCAGGTCGCGCGAGAACATAAAGGGCGCCGTGCCCGCGATCACGGGCCCGTTATGCTGGTGCGTGACGGCCAGCGCGAAGCGGGCCCGCGGCAGGGCCCGGTGCGCCTGCAGGTCCGCCAGCACGCCCGCGGTGAAGTCCTCCGACACCCCGAGCACCTCGGCCACGACCAGCACCACCGGGCCCTCACCGTCATCCCCGCCGAGGGCGAGCGCGCGGGCGCTCAGCGGGGCGACCACGCGGTCGGCCTCCGCGGGCCGGTTGGGGTAGCCGGAAAGGCGGATCGGCAGCGCCGGGGTGATGTCGACGCGGGCCACGCCCACGGGCACCGGCGCGGCGGCAGCGGCGCAGGTAAGGAGCAGGGGCAGGAAACGGCGGAGCAGGGCGATCATCGGGCAGGGACGAGGGGTGGGGCAGCCCCGAGCAAGCTGCGGGTGGGAATCCGGCCGGGCAACCCACAAGGCGCCGCGCACCCGGTTCAGCCGCTCCGGGCCCAAGGGGTCAGCCTGTTGCACGTTGCGGAGCGGATTTGGGCGAACACCCCGCTGGCCTGCGCGCAACAGGCAACAGGCTGACCCCTTGCGGATCGAGGTCTTGCGCGCGCCGGCCGGTCCCGACGGAATCCGCGAAGTCCACCCGCGATGCGCCGCTGCCTCCTCGCCCTCCTCACCCTGCTCGTTCCCGCCGCCGCGCCCGCGGCCGAACTGCCGTCCGCGCCAGACGCCGCCATCCGCGCGGCCCTGCGTGAGGCGCTGACGTTCCACGCCTCCTTTGATCAAGGCTTCGACGCCGATCGCTCCGGGGGCGACCGCACCCTGCGCTTCGCGGGCCCGCGCGGGGCGCCGCCGGGACCAGGCGAAGCCATCCGCCGGGACCCCACCGGCGGTCGGTTTGGCGGGGCACTGCGTTTCCTGCAGCCCGGCCCGGTGCGGCCCTACTTCACCGCGCCCGGGATGCTCGATTACCGGGACCAGGACTGGAGCGGCAGCGTCGCGCTATGGCTGCAAGTCTCGCCCGACGCGGACCTGCCCCCGGGCTACTGCGACCCGGTGCAGATCCTGCAGGGCGACGGCAGCCAGGGCTTCATCTTCCTCGAATGGTGGTCGGAGGGACGCGGCCCGAAAGTCTTCCGCTACGGCGTGCGGCCCATCCGCGAGCGCTGGAATCCCGAGGACACCCCGTGGGAAAAGCTGCCCGTCGCCCGCCGGCCAATGGTGCAGGTGACGGAAACGCCTTTCGCGCGCGACCGCTGGACCCACGTGGTCTTCACCTTCGATCGCCTGAACGCCGGCCGCGCGGGCCG
>CAIOTK010000257.1 GCA_903861185.1 uncultured Opitutia bacterium
AGAAGGAAGTCCGGGGCATCGCGGCCGAGACCGACGTCAAACCCGCCGCCAAGCGGGAATTCTCGGAAGAGGAAAAGAAGGCCTGCAGCATCGAGGCCATGCGTCGCGGGGAAACCTGCGAGGCCTGCCAGTAAGTCTGCTGGCGGCGAGACCCCAGTCCGCGGCGGCCCCCTGTGGCCGCTGCGGTGGCGGGAGCGTAAAGTTCGGCGACAGTCCCAAGTCGCCCTCCGTTCTGCCCGAACCCCATTGTAGACCGTGGGTTCCGGCTTTGGCTTGATCCTTTATCGCTAAATTATGGCGGTAATTTTGACACCTTGGCAATGGATCCAAGAACCAGGCACAGCGGCGCGTTTTTAATTTAAACGCAACTAATTGACAATAAACTGCCGCAGATTAGCGCTCTGCCAGGTGGTCCGAGTTCTGCAGGATAGGGTTAAAAACCTATCCTGCTATGAAAAAACTATGCTCATATATCAGAAAAATCGGTCTTAGCGCCATTTTGGCGCTTCCGCTGTCGGGGGCAACGCTGGTGGTCTCTACCGGCGCGATGGATGCCTGGGACTTGGGTCAGGTGGCGCCGCCGGCCCATTTAGGCGGCTACTCTTTGGTCGCCGCGCTCGCCCAGACGGCGAGCGTGGGCACGGGGGTCGACACGGTGGACTTTCCCGGAGGTCGTCAGGCTGCGTTTGATGGGATCCTGGAGCTGATGCGGATCGGCCAAGGCTGGGAAAAATGGAGCCACGGCTATGGCGGTGACGTCCTGTATTGGGACGAACTGCTGTTGGGTCGATCGAGCGTCACCCTGACGCTCCCCGCCGGAACGCGGGTCTTTTCGTTGTTTCTGGAACCGAACTTCTTCGGCCCGGCCTCGTTCGCCGTCACTGCTTCGAACGGCGTCGAATCCATCCTGCTCGACGGTTGGTCGGTGGAGGGGGAGGGCGGGGCACGGGGCCTAGCCTTCGGCGTCCGTGCGGGCGCACCGGATCTGGTTTCGATCACCTTCTCCGGCCTCAACACGATTCCCGATGGTTTCGGGTTCGGTGAATTCGCGCTCAATGGCGCGCCCCACGTGCCTTCCGTGCCCGAGCGGACGGCGACGCTGAGCCTCCTGCTGGGGGCAATGACGGCCGCGCTGGCGTGGCGCCGGCGTCGGCGGTGGTTCGGCCCGCTGCTCGCGCTCGGCCTAGCCGGTGGGGTGCAGGCGGCTCCGCCGGTCGTGCGGACGGTACCGTGGGTGGCCAACAAGCCGCTCATCCCGCATTCCACCTACGCGGGGCGTACGATCACCTTGAAGGGGGTCTGCGATCAGGAAGGCGCCAGCCTGCAATGGGCGTGGGATTTCGGGGACGGCGCGCCGGTGGCGACCGGGACCGTCACCAATCGGTACGCGCTGGAAGCAACCCACACCTACACCGGATCGATCGGCACGGTGTTCACCGCGCGCCTGACCGTACACAATTCGACGACGGGGGAGTCCGGATCCGCGGAGTACTACGTGGCTATGGAGGAGAAGACGCTCGCCGCTGAGGTGAACGTCGCGATCGACGAGGGCCTATGGTACCTCCACAAGACCCAGCGGCGATTCGCGGCGTCCGGGGTGGACTTGGGCGATTGGAACAGCTCGGGCTACGCGAGCTCGGGCTGGTACGGCTTGTGGGCCGCGAACGTCACGGCGTTTGAGGTCAACGGCCACTTAGAGACCGGTCCGGCCGCCAATCCCTATACGGAGACCGTCGGCCGTGGGCTCCGCCGTCTATTCGAGACCCTGACGACGCGCACGATCATCCCGCAGGCCCTCGGCAATCCCGATACCAACGGCAACGGCTACGGGGTCGTGCTGAACCAATCCTACCAATACTATCAGGGCGGGATGATCATCGACGCGATCGTCGCCAGCGGGACCCCCGATGCGGTCACGGCGACCGGCGTGGTGCCCTCCGGCGCCAATCCAGGCATCCGGGGACGCACCTACCGCGCGATCGTCCAAGATATGGTGGATGATCACTCTTGGGCGCAATACGACGACGTGCGCTATGGCGGCTGGCGCTACAGCGCCAACGACTTTCCGGACAACTCCGCGTGCCAGTGGGCGGCGATCGGCCTCATCGCGGCGGAACGCTCTTGGGGGTGCACGATTCCCAACTGGGTGAAGACGGCGAACACCAACTGGCTGGCCTACAGTCAGGTCCCCGCGGGGCCCTTCGGCTACACGGCACCGGGTTCATACGCTTGGGGCCCTTACGCCAGCACGCCCTCAGGACTCGTGCAGATGGCGCTGGTCGGGTTAGGCCGGGGCAGCGGGGGCGTCCCGAGTTGGGAAGCCGCGGAGGGCTATCTCCGCGACAATTTTGGCAACACCGGGGGACCCTATTACGCCATCAAGGATTACTACTACGGCCTCTTTTCCTTCGTGAAGTCGATGCTCCTGCACCCTGGGGCCGGTGGGCAGATCAAACTACTCCGTTCCACCCACGCGGGCGTGCCCGAACTCGACTGGTACGCTGCGGAAACCAGCCGCGGGGCGCCGACCGACGGCGTGGCCCGCACGCTCGTCAATGACCAGAGCCCCGGCGGCTATTGGTGGGCGCACAACTACTCCTCCGACCAATACCCCTTCGAGACCGCGTGGGCGGTAATGATGCTCCAACGCACCCTCTTTGAAAGCGGCGCCCCCGTGGCGGTCGCCCGTTCGATTCCTAATCCATCGGTCTCGGGTCAGACGGTTACCCTCGATGGGAGCGATTCCTACCACCAAGACGCGACCAAGGCGATCGACTCCTGGGCTTGGGACCTGAATAATGACGGCACCATCGACCTGACCGGCGCCTTCGCCACCGCCACCTTCGCCAGCCTCGGCAACCACCTCGTCCGCCTCGTCGTGACCGACAACGGTGTGCCCGAGAAGTCGGCTGAAACCATCCTGACCGTGCGCGTGACCACCCCGCCGCTGGCGCCCACCGCCGACGCCAATGGACCCTATGTGTTCTATTCCGACAGCAAACCCTGGTTTCTCGACGGCACGCGCTCCGTGAATCCGGACGAAGGCCAGAGCGAGCCCCACCTGCCGGCTTATCCCGGCGACCGCCTCCAGCTGTTTGCGTGGGATCTGGACGGGGACGGCGACTTCGATGACGCCACCGGACCGACCCCGGACGTCACGGCCCATTTCAGTGCGCGCGGTCCGGGAAGCTATCTCATCCGGCTGCGGGTGACCGACACCACGGCCACCTCCTATCCGAGCAGCGGCTCTGGGGATCTCAGCAGCACGACGGTGGCGCAGGTTTTCGTCGAGGCCGGACCCGGCCAGTGCGTGAACCTCGCGGCCGTCCCGTTGCTCAAGGATGTGCAACTCAGTTGGTCCTGGCCGGTCGGAACTGGGCCTTACCCGGGGGTCGAGGCGTTCCATATTTACCGGGGAACAGTGGCCGGAGGACCCTATGTGAAGGTGGGATCAGTCCCGGCCGCCTTGCCGCAGACGTATGTGGATCATCCGGGAATCCTGAACCAAGTGTACCATTATGTGGTGCGGCCGGCACAGGCGAACGGGGATGAGCTTTGCCAATCCAACCCGGTCGCCGCCGAGCCCCTGCACCCGGCGCCGACGGTCGGTTGTGTCCCGACCGTCGTCTCCAATACCGCCCGCTACTACTACACGCTAAAGGCCGCCAGCGAGTGTTTCGGGCGCAACCAACTGCAGGTGTACGTCGCCGATCTGGGCAGCGGTTTGGTGGCGGGTCCCTACGCGACCGAGTGGTTGGTCTATATCCGGACCGGGATGGCCAACCCGGGTTTACGGCCCGGGTCCGGTGCGGTCCGCGCCTACGTGATGACCAAGGGTCCGGCCCGAGTCTGGGCCGTCGATCCGATCGGTCAGGTCAGCGCTGACCTCGTGATTCCCTGAGCCGGCCGCCCGCGTGGGCGGCGGTCACTTCTTCTTGGCCGCCGCCTGCTCGAGCTGGGCTGCCTCTTCCTCAGTGACGAACATATAGACGTGCGCCTTCTCGATCACGACCGAGTAATTCCGGTCCAGCGAGAAGCCGTACGTCTTTCGCATCAGCGCGTTGTTCTCGTTGAGCTTCGTCATCAGGGCCTCGAGGCGGCCCTTTAGTTCCTTCTGCTTGGCCGCGTCCTTCTCCCGCTCGATCGCCGTGTTAAGCTCCACCGCCGCTTGGCGTTGCGCCTGCAGCAGCTGGACATTGGCCTGGAACTCGCGGTTGGCCTCGATCGTGTTGAGGGTCGAGACTTGGACGAGCTTCTGGGCCTTCGGCGCGTCCGCCTTGGCGGCGGGCTGGGCCGCCGAGAGTGTCGCGGCGAGCAGGCTGAACGGGGCGAGGAGGGTGAGGAGGCGCATAGCAGGGAAGGTTTCCCTGCAGCAGGAGCTTTTGGGGAGGTGAAGGCTAGGCTTTTTTGGCGGGCCGCGGCCGTGAAACGTTTGCGTCGGTAGGGCGTTTAGCCTTGTCCATCCCGACTGCCCCACGCTCCCCGATGCTGCCCTTTGCCCTGACCATCTTCACCGGCGCCTTCCTGTTGTTCCAAGTGCAGCCGCTCATCGGCAAGTTCATCTTGCCTTGGTTCGGCGGCAGCCCGGGGGTCTGGACGACCTGCATGCTGTTCTTCCAGGTGCTGTTGCTGGGCGGCTACGCCTACGCTCACGCCCTGAGCCGCTACTGCCGGCCGCGGACGCAGGTATGGGTGCACCTGGCCCTCCTGCTCGCGGCCCTGCTCACCTTACCGATCTCCCCGGATGACGCCTGGAAGCCCACTGGGGCCGGCAACCCGACGTGGCACATCCTGACCCTGCTAGCGGCGACGCTTGGCCTGCCCTACCTGGTGCTGGCCGCGACTGGCCCGCTGATGCAGGAGTGGTTCCGCCGGACCGCGCCCGATGCCTCGCCGTGGCGGCTCTACGCCCTGTCGAACGTCGGCTCGCTCCTCGCGCTAGTCAGTTACCCCTTCTACGTTGAGACCGCCTTCTCGCGGCAGGCTCAGGCCATTGGCTGGTCGTGGGGCCTAGGTCTTTATGCCCTCGGTTGTGCCGCCTGCGCCTGGCGGGTGTTCCAATTGCGTCCGGCGCCCATCGCGGCGACCGCGGCGACCGAGGCGGCCGCCCCCCGGCCCGGCGCCGGGATCCGGCTCCTGTGGCTCGCGCTCCCCGCCTGCGCCTCGGTGCTCCTCCTCGCGGTCACCAACAAGATGTGCCAAGACGTGGCCGTCATCCCGTTCCTGTGGGTGGTCCCGCTCGCCCTGTACCTGCTGACGTTTATCATCAGCTTCGACGGGCCCCGCTGGTACTCTCGGTTCTACTATACCCTCGCTCTGGCCGCTGCGATGGCGGCCGCGGCCCACGCCCTGATCGAGGGGGCAGATATGGATATCCGGGCGCAGGTAGCCATCTACGCGGCCACCCTCTTTGTCGGCTGTATGGTCTGCCACGGGGAACTGTACCACCTGCGGCCGCACCCGCGCTACCTTACGGAGTTCTACCTCTGCATTTCCGCTGGCGGCGCTATGGGCGGCTTGTTCGTTGCCCTGGTCGCCCCGGCGCTCTTCGACAACTACTACGAAACCCATCTCAGCCTCGCGCTCTGCGTGGGGCTGCTGCTGGTCCTGACCGTCCGCGACCGGGCCGCACTCACGCCGGCCCGTTGGCGGGTCTTGTGTGTCTTGCTCGCTCTGTTGGGGGCCGGAGGCCTCTCCCGGCTCACCTCCGGCGGCGGGCAGTGGCTGCGAATGGAGTTCGGCTCCGTGGGCTGGTTGGCTGGGGCCTGGGAATTCCTCGTCCTGCGCCCTTGGCTGCCTTGGGTGCTGGTGGCCGTCGCCGGCCTGTTCCTCATCGGGTGGGAACGTCGGGGCGCCGTAAACTGGCACCGCCTGACGTCCGGACTGTTGGGCGTGGGCCTCGTGGCCCTCGTCACCGTACTCGGCCTGCAAATTCATAGCACCCGCCAGGGTGCGTTGGTGAGCGGACGCAACTTTTACGGGGTGCTTTCGGTCTTCGAATACGAGCGGGGCAACCCCCAATCCCACCACCTCCTGCTGCAGCACGGGCGCATCACCCACGGGTTCCAGTTTGTCGACGAGGCGCGCGCCCCGATGATCACCTCCTACTTCGGACCCTCTTCCGGCATTGGCCGCGCGTTCCGGGAACTGGAGGGGCGCAAGGAACGCCGGATCGCGATTTTGGGCCTCGGGGTCGGCACCCTCGCCGCCTACGGGCGCGCCGGGGATACGGTGCGGATCTACGAGATCAACCCGCAGGTGGTCGATATCGCGCGCCGGCCCTTCCGTTACCTCGAGCTCTGTCCCGCGAAGGTTGAGCTGGTGATGGGCGACGCCCGCCTCTCGATGGAGAACGAGCCGCCGCAGGCCTACGATGTCCTCATTATGGACGCCTTTAGTAGCGACGCGGTCCCGGTCCACCTGCTGACCCGCGAGGCCTTCGCGATCTACCAACGCCACCTGAAGCCAGACGGGGTGATCTTGGTGAACATCTCCAACCGCTACCTCGACCTGCGGCCGGTGGTCGAAAACGCGGCCCGCGAGTTTGGGTATGAGTCGCTGCATTTCGACAGCGAGGACGGGATGGCCGAGGACCTCGAGGGCGGCTGGTGGTACTATGCGGCCTCCTGGATGGTCCTGAGCAAGGATCAGGCCCTGATGAACCGGGAAAGCCTGCGCCGCGCCGCCAGCGCCCCGGTGCCGCCCCGGAAGGACATCGCCCTCTGGACGGATGATTACAGCAGTATGTTCCGGATCCTGAAGTAAGACGCTGCCCTCGCCGAGGCGGTGGGGCAAAAAAAGTCCCGCCCGAAAAAGGGCGGGACGGGGAGGGGAGCGAGGCCCGGTGCTTAGGCGGTCGTGATCCGGCGCTTGGCGTGATCGTACAGCGTCTTCTTGCCGGTGTCGTAGGAGATCACCGCCATCAGGACGGCGACCGCGTGCTGGTAGCCCGCGTCGATGTCCGCGTGCGGGGTCTTGTTGTCCCGCATACACTGCAGCCAATTGAGGAAGTGGTCCGGGCGCTCGATCGGCGTGACTTCCTGCTTACCCCGGATCTTGCCGTCGCGCTTCGGGCCGCCCTCCGCGCTGTAAGTCGGGACATTCCAGTTGCCCACGTCGAGCGTGCCCTTGTCGCCGAAGAACTTCCGCAGGTTGCCGGAGCTGTTGCCGAAGTTGTTCGAACTGGTGACCATCATCCCCTCGGGATACATCCACGTCGCCATCACGTTGTCGGGGGTGGTGAAGCGGTTCTCGTCCTTCCAATAAGTGACGCCGCCGATGCACATGCAGGACTCCGGGAAGCCGCAGGCCGTCACGTAGTGCATCAGGTCCAAGAAGTGGGCGCCCCACTGGGGCACGGGGCCCTGGCAGAACTCATAGTAGCCGTACCAAGCGGCGTACTGGCGGGCGTCGAAGGCGCGCGCCTTCCGGTCGTTGAGGAACTCCTTCCAGTCGACGTCCGCCTCCTTCACGTCCCGCCCGAGGTAGGAATACCAGTAGGGCTTCTCCGAGTTGCGGGTTTCGTCGACGCGCGTGATCTTGCCGAGGAGGCCGCTCTTCACGAGCTCGCGGGCGCCGGCGACGCCGGGGATGCTGCGCAGCTGGGTGCCGACTTGGATGATCGAGCCGCGGGCTTGAGCGGCCTTGGCCGCATCGTACGAGCGCACCAGCTTGTCGAACTCGGTCGCCAAGGGCTTCTCGACGTAGATGTGCTTGTTCGCCTTGGCGGCGGCCTCGAGGTGCAGGGTGTGCAGGTGGTCCGGCGAGGCGATCATCACCGCGTCGACATCCTTCATCTCCAAGACCTCGCGGTAGGAGACGCACATCTTCGCATCGCTGCCAAAGGCCTCCTTGGCCTTCGCTTGGGCCTTCTCGCGGGCTACGCGCCACGGGTCGGAGACGGCCACGACCTCGATGTTGGTGGCCTGGGCGTGCTTCTGGATGCCGGCCATATGGGCGCCGATGCCGCGGCTGCCGCAGCCGATCTGGGCGATGCGGATCCGGCTGTTGGCTCCGATGGAACGGGCACGCTCGGCCGCGCTCAGGAAGCGGGGCGTCGCGGTGGCGGCGGCGAGGCCGGCGGAAGCCTTCAGGAAGCTCCGGCGGACGAGGGGGGAGGCGGGGGTATCCATAGATAGAAAGAGGCGGGCGGGTTTTACAGGGCGATGATGCGGTCCATTTGGGCCGCGAGTTGGGCGAACCATTCAGGGTCGGACAAGCCCGGCGTGCGCCGTTGCTCGGAAGTGATCCAGCCCGCATAGCGGACCGCATCCAGCGCGGCGACCACCGCGGGCCAATTGCTGTCCCCCTTGTGCAGCTCGATCTCGAAGCCGGCGCGCGGGCCCTTCTCGTCCCGCAGCTTCCGGCTGTATTCCTTCACGTGGACCTTCGCGATGCGGGGGCCCAAGGTACGGATCCACTGGTCGGGCCAGCCGTAGTCGACGACGTTGCCTACATCGAAGTACCAGCGGGCCCACGGCGACTGGAACTGGTCCACGTAAGCGGCCGCTTCGCGGGGGCTGAGCAGGAACTTGTTCCAGACGTTCTCGATCGCGATCGCGACCTGTAACTCGGCGGCCAAGGGGAGGGCCTTCCGGATCTCCGCGATCGAGCGGTCCCACGCCTGGTCATAGGAAATCTCCTGGTTCACCACGCCGGGCACCAGCAGCACCGCATCTGCGCCGTACGCTTTCGCGTCCCGCAGGCCCTGCCGGAGGCCGTCCAAGCCGGTCTGGCGGACGGCGGGGTCAGGGGAGGAGAGGGGATGCGACCAGTGGGTGGCGATGACCACGCTGTGCACCGCTAAACCGGCGGCGTCGCGGGCGGCGAGCACCTCGGCCTGATTCATCCCGCCGTTTACCTCGACCCCGGCGAAGCCGGCGGCCTTCAGCTGCTGGAAGGTCTCGGCGAGACTGGTGCCGCCCCCCTTCTTCGGGTCCCGGCGGGGTCCCGCGCCGTACATATAGCCCTTGCGGAGGGCGCGCTTGGCGGGCGGCGTGCCGGCCGCCGCGGAGGCGGTGAGGGCTGGCAGGGCGGCGGCCGCGGTGGCGGCCTGGAGGAAGGCGCGGCGTTGCATGGTTAGAGCTTCCGGATGGCGAGGTCCTTGAAGGCGACCGGATCGGTGTGTCCGGCGAGGCCGAAGTACCCCGTCTTGCGATCCTTGCCCGGATGCGCCTTCGCGCCCATCGATTGGGCGGGGTCGACCTTCGCGAGGTCAGTGTCGAGGATGACGGTCCCGTTGAGTTCCACGCGAATCGTGGAGCCCTTCACGGTCACTTCCTGGAAGTTCCACTCGCCCACCGGGCGCAGGTAGCCGCGGGCGGCGGCCACGAGGCCGTAGGCGGAGCCGTGGTACTGGCGCACATCGATGTGCTTGGCCGGCGGCAGCTTCTTCACCTCGTTGTAGGCCTCGTCGAGCACTTGGAGCTCGGTCATTCCGTCATAAGCGGCGTTGCCGCGGCCCGGGTAGCGGATCGCGAGCCCATTGTTGCCGCCCGGCGGAAGCTTGAACTGAAGCCGCGCGGCGAAGTCGCCCAGTTCGTTATCCCAGAACGGGGTGCCACCTTTGCCCTGCTTCCAGAGAATGGTGCCGTCCTTGGCCTCCATTACGTCTCCCGGCGCCTTGTTGCCTGCCTTGGTGTCGAGAGTGTCGATCTTCCAGCCGGTAAAATCGCGGCCGTTGAAGATGGAGGTGAACCCCGTGGCGCCGCGGCTCGCGAGCCACTGGTTGGCCTCTGCGGTGCCGATTTCGCGGACGAAGAGGTTCCGCCAATGGGTCGCGCCCCCGTGGGTCTGGAGCTGGATCGGACCCTGGGCCGGGATCGGCCGGCGGTCGGCGGGCTTCAGCTGCTTGTTATTCTTGTCGTAATAATTCTCGAGCACCACGTGGTCGACGACTTGGCGCTCGTTGAGCCACACGCTGACCCGGCTGCCCACCATCACCACGCGCAGGGCATTCCATTCGCCCACCGGCTTGTCGGCCTTCACCAGCGGATCGCGGCCCGGCGTACCCTTGGTATTGTTCCAGAGTCCGCCGGAACCGAGGGCGTAGCCGATGGGACTCTGCGGATTCTTCTCCGGGATGTTGGTGTCCCAGATCTGCACTTGGGGCACGCCCCGGAGGTACACGCCGGAGTCGGCGCCCGCGGCGAGCTTGTACTCCAGCCGCAGCTCGAAGTCCCCATAGTCGCGGAGGGTGGTCGCGTAGCCGCCTAGGCCGTCGTTCACCAACACGCCGCTCTCGGCCCGCCAGTGCGGCTGGCCGTCCTTCAGCTCGGTGAGGCTGGCGGTCCACTTCGCGATCAGGGCCTCGCGCTCGGCCGCGGGCAGGGCGAGCAGTTGGCGGTGGTCGTAGGTCGACCCTCCGCGCCAGCCGCTCAGGTCGCGGCCGTTGAACAGCGCGGAGAAACCGGCGGGCGGGGCGGCGGCGATAGCGCCGGCCGCAAGGCCGAGGGTGAGCAGGAGGGAGCGCGCGAGGGCGAGGCGGGGGAGCATAGGAGAAGGGGGGGCGGCGAATTCGCCGCGGGGTGGGGAGAGTGGAGCCCGTCCGCCGGCGCGAGGCAAGACGCGGGTTGGGGCGCAGCGGTTGCCGCCGGCGCGGGCCGGGGCGGATTCCTCAGCCGGGACGCTGCGCCAAAAGGCCGCGCTTGACCGACGTACGGCTTAACGTACGTTCCTGACATGACCTCGATTCCCGTCACGCAAGCTCGCGCGCAGCTCTACCAACTCGTTGATGACGCGGCTTCGAGTCATGAGCCGATCCACATTACCGGCAAGCGCAGCAGCGCGGTGCTCGTCGCCGAGGAGGATTGGCGCAGCATCCAAGAGACGCTCTACCTGCTTTCGATTCCCGGCATGCGTGATTCGATCCGAAAGGGAATGAAGGAGCCGCTCAGCAAGACGGCCAAAACCTTGGCCTGGTGAGCTGGGAACTGCGCTACACCAAGCAAGCGCAGAAGGATGCCAAGAAGTTGGCTTCCTCGAATCTGCGTCCGCACGCAGAGCGACTCTTGGAGATCCTGAAGAAGGATCCGTTTTCCAATCCTCCGCCGTTCGAAAAGTTGGTGGGTGATCTTGCCGGATCATTTTCCCGTCGGATCAACATCCAGCACCGCCTTGTTTATCAGGTGTATAGTATCGAGAAGGTGGTTAAGGTGATCAGGATGTGGACGCACTATGAATAATCAGGCGAACCAAGGCGCCAGAGCCAACGTCACCGTCTGTCTAAATCTGTGCTGACGCACAGCTCGCGCCAACCGGCGTCGTGGCTCATCTTTGACGCTTCAGGGGATCGGGTCGCATCGGGGTGCCCCGCCGGCCCCTTTCGGTGGCTCTTTCCCGTCGCCATACCCTCCGGGTATTCCTCGGTCTCTCGCCGCTGAAATGCGCTCGCCCGCTCACCCCGCTGCTCCGCCTCCAAGTGAATCGTCCCGGCTGAGCGGAATTGTCTGGCCCCGCGCGTCGCGGCCGGGCCAATTCGTCCCTGTCGTGGATGTAATCCAACCATCCGAGTCCCGTCTCAACCCTGCTGCCCGGGCCCTGCTGTCGGATCGGCTCCACGGCTCGAGGGCCCGGCGGCTCGCGGCCCTCCTCTGAGCGATGCGCCTCCCGCTTTGGGCCATCCGGTGGCTTAACCGCCAGAAGCTGTCCCGCCGCCATATGCGCGGCGGTCGATTGCACGGTTGGTTTGGGGACCGGATCTTGGCCAAAGAGCTTTGGCGGCCCACCGCCAGCTCTCTGGCGCGGGCCTGGCTGGTGGGTTTCCCCATCACGGTCACGCCGTTCCTGCCGTTCCAGTCCGTCTTCGCCACGGTCGCGGCCCTGCTGGTGCGGGGAAACCTCCTGCTCTGCATCGCGATGCAGTTCCTGTCCACGCCGCTGACCGCTCCCGTGCATTTGCCCGTATGTTTCTTTGTGGGCGAACTCGTGCTGGGGCGCACCCCGGCGCAGGCTTGGGCCCGCGCGGTGGACTTCCGGCAACACGTAGGCTCCCTAGATGAGGTGCTGTCCGTCTATGTCGGCCCCCTTTACCTAGGCGGCGTGGTCGTCGGGCTACTGGGCGGGGTGATTGGCTATGCCATCCTCCTGCGGACCTGGCGCGATGCCCCGCGGCCCCGGCGCGCCCGCCCGCACTGAGGTCCGGGCTCGCCCTCCCCGCGGCGCCCGTGCCAGCTTCCT
>CAIOTK010000258.1 GCA_903861185.1 uncultured Opitutia bacterium
CCCCCCGCCGCGGTCGGCTGAGCGTTTCCTCCGGGCGACGGGATTAGCTTTGCACTGACCGCCGAGCCCAAGAAACGGCCGGGTTACGGTGCATTCACGGTTCCTCGTCGGAAAGACCGGCCTTCTTCTTCCGCTTCGCCTCTGCCTGATCTACGCTCGGCGCCGGCAGCAGTTTCACACGCTCGAGCCTATCACCCAAGTGACTGGCCTCCGCCACCGGGCGAGCGAGCGGCCCTCGTCGACCGACTGAGCCCGAGGAGCGCCATCCGAATCAAGGTCATCGCGATAGGGCTGGCGGAATCAGCGACCGGCACGAGCAATTTGCGACCCTCGCATCCGCAGGGCACGGCCCGGTGCGTCATCTGGGAGGCGGCCCCGAAACTTCGTCTGGAGGAGGCAGGCGGCGGAGGCCAGCGTACTTACCGAGAAACCGAGGGCGTCGCGCGCCCCCCAATTCTCTCTCGCAACCGGAAAAAAGTGGCGCACCCGTAGGGAGTCGAACCCCAAACCTTCTGATCCGTAGTCAGATGCTCTATCCAATTGAGCTACGGGTGCGTTGTAGGGGCGGAAGAAAGCTGGTTTCTCCAAGGGAGCGCAAGCGAGAAGTTACACTCGCGGGCGCGCGCCTTCAGCCGGCCAGCCAGCGCCAAACGGTCGCCACCCCGTAGGTCAAAGCCATGCCCATAGCCAACGGCAGGACCGCCGCCAGCGCCGTCCAGCGGCCGCTGCCCGTTTCCTTGTAGATCGTGTAGAGGGTGGTGCTGCACGGGTTGTGGAGCAGGCTGAACAGCATCAGGTTCACTGCGGTCAGCACGGTCCAGCCGCCGGCCCGCAATACCTCGCCGACCAAGGCCGGAGAATCCGCGTGCACCAAGACCCCTGCCCCCTCACCCACCCCGGCTAACCGGGCCACCAGAGCGGTGAGCATCAAAATGGTCGGGATCACGATCTCGTTGGCCGGAATGGCGATGAGGTACGCCAGCAGGATCACCCCATTGAGGCCCAGCGCGAGGCCGAAGGGATCCATCCCGGCAACCAAGACTTCCGCCACGCTCTGCTCGCCCAAGCGAACGTTCGCGACTAGCCAGATGACCGCCCCCGCGGGCGCGGCGAAGACGACGGCGCGCCACAGCACCAGCAAGGTGCGGTCCAAGACGGAAGTGTAGAGCGTCTGCCAAAGCCGGGGCGGGCGGTACGGCGGCAGCTCCAAGCTAAAGGTCGAGACTTGGCCCTTGAGCACCGTGCGGGAGAGCAGCAAAGCCACGAGAAAGGTGCACCCCAGACCGAGCAGGGCGACGCCCGCGACCGCCCCAGCAGAAACCAGGCCCGCCAGATGCGTCGGCGCCAGGCTGCCCAAAAAGATCGTGGCGATCAGGATCTGGGTCGGCCAGCGCCCATTGCACAGCGCGAAATTATTGGTCAGGATCGCGATCAAGCGCTCGCGGGGGCTGTCGATAATCCGGGTGGAGACCACCCCGGCAGCGTTGCAGCCAAAGCCCATCATCGTGCTCATCGCCTGCTTGCCGTGCGCCCCCGCGCGCTTGAAGAGCGCATCGAGGTTAAAGGCCACGCGCGGGATGTAACCGAAGTCCTCCAGGAGCGTGAACAGCGGGAAGAAAATCGCCATCGGCGGCAGCATCACACTGATGACCCAGGCAGTGGAAAGATACACCCCGTCGACCAGCAGCCCCCGCAGCCAACCCGGGAACCCTGCCGCGTCCGCTAGCCCCCGCAGCCACGGATGGCCGTTATTCACGAGCAATTCGGCTAGCCACTGGGACGGGATGTTCGCGCCCGCGATGGTGAGCCAGAACATAAACGCGAACAGGAGTAGCATCACCGGCAGGCCCCAGATCCGGCTGGTGACAATCCGGTCGAGCGCGCGGTCGAAGGTTGGGCGCGCCGGGCGGTCGGGGCGCGAGACGGAACGCTCCGCGATCCGGCCCGCGTCCGCATACAGGGACTCCACCAGATGTTCGTGGATGTCGCCAGGGATACCCTCCCGCAGGCGGCGGGCTTGGGCGAGGATCTCGTCGACGCCCGGAGCGGGAGCGGGGGCTGGAGCGGGCGGATTCATCGGTCAGGCAGAGTCGATTCCCGGAGGACCCCATCGGTCCCGTGGGCGGCCCGTTCGGCCAAGGCGGACAGTTCCCCCCGCCGGAGGGCCTCGGCGACGCGCTCGTCGCCGCCCAATAGACGCATCGCGATCCAGCGTGCGTTGGGCAGGCCGGGATAGGCCTGCTCGATCCGGGAAGTAAGATCCGCGAGGGCTGCCCGAATCGCGGGCGGCTCCTGACTCAGCCGGTAGCCGAACCCACCTACCCGCCGCGCCGCCATCTCGGCGATTGCGGCGAGGAGTTCGGGCAAACCTCGGCCGAAGCGGGCGGAAGTGGGCACCACCGGGACACCGAGATCCCGCGATAGCTGGCGCTCGTCCACCTGGATGCCGTGCCGTTTCGCTTCGTCGACTAGGTTCAGGCAAACGATCGCTCGTTCGGTGATCTCCAGAACCTGCAGCACGAGGTTTAGGTTGCGCTCCAGGCGGGTCGCATCCGCTACGACCACGGTCACATCGGGGCGGCCGAACAGGATGAAATCACGCGCGATTTCCTCGTCCGGACTGGTGGAGAGCAGCGAGTAGGTCCCCGGCAAGTCCACCAGTTGGTAGCGCCGGTCCGCATACGCGAACCCGCCCTCGGCGCGAGCCACCGTCTTGCCCGGCCAGTTGCCAGTGTGCTGCCGGAGCCCGGTGAGGGCATTGAAGACGGTACTCTTGCCCGTGTTGGGATTGCCCGCGAGGGCGACGACGTGGTCCCAGGGGCCGGGCTGCAGGCCCAGCTTGTGCAGCCGAGCGGCGCGGTAGACGTCACACTCCGCGCAGGCCGCAGCGGTCGGGGCGGGGTTTGGAGGCGTGGTCACGGGGCACCTCCCGGCAGCGGGGTCACTCGCACGTAACGGGCCTGTTCGCGGCGCAGTGCCACGAGGCTGCCACGCACCTGATAGGCGGTCGGGTCGCCCCCGGGACCGGTGAGCGCGCTCTCGACCAGCGACCCGGGCACGAACCCGAGATCGAGCAAACGGCGGCGTTCGGCGCCGCGGCAGGCTCCGGTCAGTCCGAGAAGCCGCGCGCGGCCGCCAGCCGGCAACTCGTGGAGGAAGCGCTCGCCGCGGAGGGCGGCAGCCGTGATCCCGGACAGGGGGCGGACCGACAACTGGCGGGCCATCCCGGGGCTGAGTGCGTATTCGGCGCCGTCAGCCCACAGCCGGACCTTCGCTTCATCCCGGGACACAATGTACGCCCGCATCCCCGGGCGCAGGCCGAGGCGCAGCAGATGGGCGTAGACCGTTTCGGGCTCGTCCTCGATGTGATGGATCTGGAACGGCTGCTCCGGCGGAAAATCCTCCAGCGCGGAACCCGCCTCCGCGGTGAGCCCGTCGCCCGAGGCTGGGATTCGATCCCCGTGTGGATCGTAGAGGGGATGTCCCAGCTTGGCGGCGAGCGCGGCCGTTTCGGCCGGGGTTAGGCGGTGCTCCGCGCGTTCGGCCAGCCGGTGCCAGCGCGCCTCCGGTTCTCCCGTGCGTTCGGCCAGATAACTCTCCCAGAGCCGATGGGCGCGCACCACGTGCAGGGCGATCTCGCGGCCGGCGGGCCGCAAGCGCAGCCGTCCCCCCTCCACGCCCGCGAAGCCCCCCCGCTCCAGCTCCGCCACGATCGCGGCCGCAGCGCCGTCCCCCAAGCGGAGAGCCCCGGCGAGGCTCAGCAGCGAGGCCGTCGCCCCCTCCGCCTCGCACTTGAGCAGATGCTTCAGGGCATCTTCCCGCAGCTCCCGCTGCTGACGCTCCCGTTGCCGGCGCCACCAAGCAAGGAGTCCCCACTGCGGCCATACCAACAGGACCGCCGAGGCCAAGAGCAACACCACCCAAGCCGCGGACGTCACCCTCCCCTCCTGTCGTCGAGCAGTTGGGGACGGAACAAAGTCATAACGACGATCCAAAACAGTTATTTTGAATTGTCAAAATATATCCTTGGCAGGCTCAAAGGCGCGCGTACGCTCGGGCGATGGCGACGATCGCGGTGGAGAACTACCTGAAGCACGCCCTGCTGCTGGCGGAGCGCTCCCCGGACGGCTTGGTGCCGATGGGCGAACTGGCCAGCGCTCTGGCGGTGGTGCCGGGCACGGCCACCACGATGGTGAAGGCGCTGGCAGACTCAGGCCTAGTCGTCCACGAGCCTCGGCGCGGTCTGCGTCTCACGGTCGAGGGTCGCCGGGTCGCGCTGAATGTGCTGCGCAAGCACCGGCTGGTGGAGACCTTTCTGGTGAACGTCCTGAAGATGGACTGGGCGCAGGTGCACGCGGAGGCGGAGCAGCTGGAACACGCGATCTCGGATGCGGTGCTGGACCGATTAGACGCGCTGCTGGGCCATCCGGCGACGGATCCGCACGG
>CAIOTK010000259.1 GCA_903861185.1 uncultured Opitutia bacterium
CAGACGATCGGCGGCAACGGCAACCGCGATCCGATTACGCAGGCCTACCAACGTCCGGGGGCGGCACACCGGCAGGCAGCTTGGTGGAAGAACTCCGTCGACGGGTCAGACCAGTTGCGCCAGCGCGTGGCCTTCGCCCTGAGCCAGATTCTGGTCATTTCGGATCAAAATGGGACGATCGCCGCCTGGCAGGAGGGTGCGGCCAACTATTACGACCTGCTCGTCAACCACGCCTTCGGCAACTTTCGCGACCTGCTGGAGCAGGTGAGCCTAAGCCCTATGATGGGCATCTACCTCAGTTCGCTCCGCAGCGCGAAGGCCACCTTCAACGCGGCCGGCCTGCCCACCTCGCTTCCGGATGAGAACTACGCGCGCGAGATCATGCAGCTCTTCACTATCGGCCTGCACGAGCTCAACCCCGACGGCACGCTGCGTCTCGATCCCTCCGGCCAGCCGATCCCCACCTACACGCAGGAGACCATCGTCCAGACCGCGAAAGTCTTCACCGGCTTCGGCTACGCCAACGCGACCCGCGACGCCACCGCCAACGCGGGGCTCTTCCGCGGCAGCGCGGGTAACTACATCGACCCGATGATGCTCTGGCCGGCCTTCCACGACGACACCGCCAAGGTCATCGTCGGCGGCCGCACCCTCCCCGCGGGCCAAGGTGGAATGAAGGACCTAGCGGACACGCTGGATGCGCTGGTCAAACACCCAAACACCGGGCCGTTCATCAGCCGCCAGCTCATCCAGCGCCTCGTCACCAGCAATCCCAGCCCGGGCTACGTTTATCGCGTGGCGCAGGCCTTCGCCAACAACGGCGCCGGCGTCCGCGGCGACCTTGGAGCCGTGGTTCGCGCCATCCTGCTCGATTACGAGGCCCGCTCGACCGCCGTCGCGGCCACGGCCACCTTCGGTAAGCTCAAGGAGCCGCTGCTGGTGACGACCGGCCTGCTGCGCGCCTTCGGCGGTGGCTCGAACTCCGGCCGCTTCCCGATCTTCAACCCAGAGGGTTCCCTCGGCCAAGCGGCCCTCCGCGCCGACACGGTGTTCAACTTCTTTGAGCCGAACTTCGTGCTGCCGGGCGCGATCGCCGAGGCCGGCCTCTACGCTCCGGAGTACCAGATCTTGACCGACACCACGGCGCTCACGCAGCCGAACTTCTACTACAACTACATCTACACCACCCGCTCGACCACCGACCTAGCGCAGCAGACCGTCGGCCTGAACCTCGCTCCGCTGTACCCGCTGACCCGCACCCCTGCCCAGCTGGTCGAACGGCTGAGCCTCCTGCTCACCGGCGGGATGATACCCACCGCCGCCCGCGAGCGCGTGGTCGCTGCCGTGAACGGCCTGCCTGCCGGTACCGGCACCGCCACCGGCAACGACATCGAGCGCGTGCGCTCGGCCCTCTACCTCGTCCTCACCTCCCCCCACGGCGCCGTCCAGAAGTAATCCCGCCATGAATCCCAAAAATCTCCCCTTCGACCCGGTCCGTCGCCAATTCCTCGGCCAGTGCTGCGCCGCGGTCACGGCGACCGGTATGCTGTCCACCCTCGCCCAGCTCCGGATGATGGGGGCGGTGGCGAGCCCCGGCAACGGCCCCCAGCCCCCCGCGCGCGCCGGCAACCTCCCGTCCGACTTCAAGGCGCTCGTGTGCCTGTTCCTCGCGGGCGGCAACGACGCCAACAACTTGATCGTGCCGTTCGACACCACGGGGTACAATGCCTACGCGTCCGACGCTGGCCGCGGCGCAATCGCCCTCCCCCGCTCGCAGCTGCTCGAGATCAAACCCGCCACCAGCGACGGCCGCGGCTGGGGCCTGCACTCCTCGCTGAACGCCGACGTCGCCGGCACGAACACGACCGGCCTGAAGTCGCTCTTCGACCAGGGCAAGATGGCCCTCCTCGGCAATGTCGGGACCCTCGTGGTGCCCACCACCAAGGCGCAGTACGCCTCGCGTTCGGTCCCGCTGCCGCCGCAGCTCTTCTCGCACAACGACCAGCAGGTCGAGTGGCAGAGCAGTATCGCCGACAAACCCTTCGCCACCGGCTGGGGCGGCCGCGTCGCCGACCTCACCCACGCCCTCAACGGCAACACGAGCATCTCGATGTCGATCAGCCTGAACGGGCAGAACTCGTTCCAGGTCGGCAAGCGCGTGGTGCAGTTTGCGGTCAACCCCGGCGGCGCCGTCTCCCTCTCCGCCGCCGCCGGCACCCGCGTGCCTGCCAACCTCCGCCGGGCGGCCCAGAACGACCTGCTCGCCCGCCAGAACGCCAATCTCTTCGAGGCCGCCTTCTCCGGCGTCACCGAGAACGCCATCGCCGACAGCGCCCTGATCAGCGGCGTCCTCTCCGGCAACGCCCCCTTCACCACCGCTTTCCCCGGTACCGGTCTCGGCCAGCAACTGCGCACGATCGCCCGCCTCATTGCCTCCGCGCCCCAACTCGGCCTCAAGCGGCAAATCTACTTCGCCCGCATCGGCGGCTTCGACCTCCACGACGCGCAACTCGGGGCCCACGCCAACCTCTTCGCTGATATCAGCCGCAGCGTCGCCGCCTTCCACCGCGCGACCGCCGAGCTCGGCTGCGCCGACCAAGTCACGCTCTTCACCGCCTCCGACTTCGGGCGCACCTACAATACGAACGGCGACGGCTCCGACCACGGCTGGGGCTCTAACCACTTTGTAGTGGGCGGCGCCGTCAAGGGCGGCGACCTCTACGGGCGGATGGCCGACCTCACGATCCGGGGCCCGGATGACGCCGGCACCCGCGGGATGTGGATCCCGACCACCAGCGTCGACGAATACTCCGCCACGCTCGCATCTTGGTTCGGGGTCAGCGCCACCGACCTGCCGATCGTGTTCCCGAACCTCGGCCGCTTCGCCAAGCCCAACCTCGGCTTCGTCTAAGGCCGCCCGCGTGCGCTTCCGCTCTCCGCTCACCGCCGTCCTGCTCGTGTTGCTCACGGCGGGACTGTGGTTCTGGACCCGCCCGCCCGCCACGCGCCCCGCCGCCCCCGCCCCGGGATCGGCGCCCGCCGCGGTGTCGGCCGCTAGCACCACCACGCCGCTCCCGACGGCCACGCCCGCCGCCAAATCTGCCCCCGGTACCGCGAGGGAACGCGTGGCGGCCGCCGCGAGTGGCACCGCTATCGAGGCGGGCGCGCCCTACGATCCCGCCGCTTTCCCGATCGCCGCCCGCCTGAACGCCCCCAGCGGAACAGTCGTCGCCGACCTCAACGTGCTGCAAGAGCTCTTCGACACTTGGCGCACGAACTTCCCGCGCGAGGGCAACCCGGTGGGCGAGAACGCCGATATCACCGCGGCCCTCCTCGGTACCAACCGCCTGGAACTCGCCCTCGTTCCCCGCCGTCACCCCGCCCTGAGCGCGAACGGCGAATTGCAGGACCGCTGGGGCACCGCCTACCGCTTCCACCAGCTGAGCGGCGACCGGATGGAGATCACGAGCGCCGGCCCAGATCGCCGCTTCGGCACGCCCGACGACGCGACCCTGACACCCCCTTGAAGAGGACCTACCGCGCCGCGCCGGCCGGCGGTCGGAACGTGGTGACGAAGGTCGCGGACGCCGCGGGCTCGGTTAGCTCAAGGTAGAGGCTTTCCCGCCGCCGCGGCGGCACATCGGGCGAACTGCCCTGCCAGACGCGGAAACTCCCCGGCAGCGCGATCACGACCGGCACCCGCGTCCCACCACCCAGATCGACCTCGAAACGCACCTCGCCGCGGAATTCCCGGACGGTCACGTCCGTCCAGTACCCAAACTCTTCCGGCCGACCCACGGCCCAGTCCGCCGCCGCGCGAAAACTCCCCGGCAGGCGCACGCGCCCTTGGAAGTGCAACGCCAGTCCCAGCCGCCGCGGACCCGTCGTGCTGGTGACGTCCGCCGTGTCCACCAGCGCCCCATCGCGCAACGCCAGAGCGCGCGCGGCCCGGACGCCGGGACGATAGACGGGCTGGGCGGCCACCACGGCATCCGGGGCGAACGACGTGAGTTCGCCGGGCGCGTGCCCCTGCTGGCCCTCGCCGTCGACGAGCGGAACGTTGTGATTGAGCGCGCGCGCATAGTAGCCGCGGTGGAGCGGGGACCCGTACCCCACGGTGCCCGGGTCGCGCGACAGCGGCCGCTCGCCCCAATAAACGGAGTAGTTAAGCGCCTCCGCTTGGCTGTGCGTGCGGGTCAGTTGGCCATAGTGAAAGAATACCTGCCAGCCGCCGCCGCGCAGGACGGCCATCCGGCTGGATTCCAGATTACGGCTGGTGACCTCGGGTAAGGGAACCGCCGCGGGCGGGCGCGCAGGCGGGTCGAGCAGCGTGTTCCAATCGCGGACGCGGCCCGCCTCCTCCAGGCCCAGCGGTGTAGGGAAGACGCGGTAGACCTCCGCGAACAAGTCCGGGGCCGGGGCGCGCCCGATGCGGCCGCTGTCCGCGGGGTTGGGCAGTTCGCCATTCGGAAACCGGAGCACGAGCGGCGCCAGCAGCAGATTGTGGGCGAGGGCGAGTTCGGGCGCGAGTTCCCCGGCGCGGCCCGCCAGCCCCGCTGCCGTCGCGAGCGAATACACGGCCCGCAAGACGAAGCTGTTGTAGCCGAGCGACTGTTCCTGCCAGAGGTAGTCGCCGGTGACGCCTTCGGCCAGCTGCGCGCGCAGCCCGAAACGCCCGTCGAGGGCCTCGCGCCACAGGTCGTTGTCCCCGAAGAGCAGCGCCACCTGGGCCACCGCGCAGCGCTGCCAGACGGCGATATTGTGAATGGCCTGCTGGGTCGAGTTGAGCGCGCGCACCTCCGGAAGGAAGAACTGGCGGAGCCACCCGGCCCGCTGCTCAGGCGGCGCCGCCGGCCCGAGCAGCCGCACGGCCTCGGTAAACTTAACTAGGTTGCTCGCCTCGGTCAGCGTCTGCCAGAACAGGCGCGCCGGATGGCCCGGCCGCTGCGGCTCCCAGCGCAGGAAATTGTCGGCGTAGAAATCGAGCTGGCCGCGCACCCAATCGGCGAGCGCGGTGTCGCCGGTCAGCCGGTGCAGCCGCGCCGCCCGGACCAGCATTTCGACGTGCTGGCCACGAAAGGTGACGACCCACCAAGCGTGCAGCTTGGGGGTAATCTCGACCTCGGGGTCGGAAGGGCTGGAGAAGAACTGGACCTCCTCGTGCGGGATCCGGTCGTTCCAGACGAGGCGGGAGCCGTCCTTGGGGCTGACGCCGTCGTGCGACCAGCCCGGGAGCCATTCCACGCGGTCATGGTGGCGGGCGCGCCAGCGCTCGACCTCGGCGCGCTCGCGGCGCACCCATTCCGCCCAATCGGGATCCTCACGGACCCGCTGCCGGGCGCCCTCCCAGTCCTCGCGGGCGGCGCGCCACGCGTTACCCTGCCGGTCGGGCAGC
>CAIOTK010000260.1 GCA_903861185.1 uncultured Opitutia bacterium
ACGAGAGCCTAGCTCCCTACTGCGAGACGCTCCGCGACCGGCTCATCGGCTACTTCGAGAGCGTCAACCTCACCCACAAACCGAAGCTCATCGGACTCACGGGCATCGGCAAAGACACCGGCGTGACGACCCTCGCGACCGGCCTCGCGCGCACGCTGTCCGAGACCGGCGACGGCAATGTGCTGCTGGTCGATCTGACGCCGGGGCAAGGTTCCTCGCAGTACTTCCACCGCGGCTCCGCCAGCTGTGGCTTGGAGGACTTGCTCGCCACCCGCGACGACCAGGCCCAGGTGCAGGATCGGCTCTACGTGGTTTCGGAGGACGCCCGCGGCGACAAGCTCTCCCGGATGCTCCCGCAGCGCTTCGCCAAGCTGCTGCCGCAGCTCAAGTCCGGGGACTTCGACTACATCATCTTCGATATGCCGCCGGTGAACCAGATCAGCATCACCCCGCGCCTCGCCGGCTATATGGATATGATGCTGCTGGTCGTGGAATCGGAGCGCGACAGCCGCGAAAACCTCCAGCAGGCCAACGAACTCCTGCTCAAGTCGAACGCCGCCGTCGGCACGATCCTGAACAAGAGCAAGAACTACCTGCCGACCTTCCTCCGGCACGAACTGCCCGCGTGACCACCACGCTCTTGAATCCCGTCTCCCGGCCGGCCGCCCCCGTGGCCGCGCCCGCCCCCCGGCTGGTCGAGCCCCTCGGTCACCCCGGCTGGGACGCGGCCGTCGCCCGCCTCCCGGGCGCCACGGTCTTCCACCAGACGCCCTGGCTACGGCTGGTCCGCGAAACCTACGGCCACCTGCCCCTCGCCTGGATCAGCGGCCCCACGGAGTCCCCGTCCGCCGCCCTGATAGTGGTCGAGGTTACGAGTCCCCTGACCGGCCGCCGCGGGGTGGGCGTGCCCTTCGCCGACCACGTCCCCCCCCTCGCCCCGGACGCCGCCACTGCCAACGCCCTGCTCGCCGCGGCCCGGACCGACGGCGCCCGCCGCGGCTGGAAGCACCTCGAGGTGCGCGGCTGGCCCGCCGCCGCGGGCGAACTCCCGGCGCCGCCCTCCACCTCCTTCTGGGGCCACCTGCTCGACCTGCCGGCCCCGGAGGATCTCCCGAACTACACCGAGGCCCTCCCGCCGGCCGCCCGCCGCGCCCTGCGCCGCGCGGAGACCGCCGGGCTGACCCTCTCCGTCTCTTCCGCGGAAGCCGACCTGCAGGCCTTCTACGACCTATTCTGCCGCACCCGCCGCCGCCACGGCACCCCGCCGCCCCCCGCCGCCTTCTTCCAGCGCCTGCGGCAACTCCTGCTCGTTTCCGGCCGCGGGGTGATCGTCCTCGCCCGGGCAGGCACTCGCCCGGTCGCCGGGGCCGTCTACCTGCATTCCGGCGCCACGGTGCACTACAAATACGGGGCCTCGGACGAGCGCGACCAGCAGCTGCGCGCGAACAATTTGGTGATGCACCACGCGATCGAATGGCACGCCCGCCAAGGCTTCAGCCAACTGGATTTCGGCCGCACCTCCCTCGGCAATGAGGGCCTGCGCCGCTTCAAGCTCGGCTGGGGCCCCCGGGAGACCCGCCTCGACTACCTGCGCTTTGCCCTGCCCTCCGGTCAACCTGTGAGCGCCCCGGATCGCGCCGGCGGCTGGCAGACCCCCTTCTTTCGCCACCTCCCCCTCGGGGTAAACCGCCTCCTCGGGCGCTGGCTGTACCCGCACCTCGCCTGACCCGTCTACCCGGACCCTCCTCGTGCCGACTCTCGCC
>CAIOTK010000261.1 GCA_903861185.1 uncultured Opitutia bacterium
GGCTTGCCGTCGATCGATCCGCTGGAGAATCCGCGCTGCGCCAACGCGATCTGCACCTCAAGCCAGGTTTCCGCTGAGCGAGGCTCGGTCGCCGCGGACGCGTCCACCGCCCCATCCGCCACCGGGGGGCGCTCCGGCCACGGCGGTGGACGAAACTCCACCTGCGACGCGGCGGTCAGCCACGCTCCCGCGGCGAGCCACCCGCAAACAAGCATGAGCGTCCCGCTCGACGCCACACGGCCGAGCGGTCGGCCGACGCTACGGCCGATTGAGGTAACCCTCGCGGGACGACGTCGCGGAACTGCAACCACACCTTCAGCGTGACGGCATCGACCCTCGCTGCCAAGCCCGCCGCCGCGGCGGGCCTACGTAGCCGTACCGCCGGCCGCGAACAGGGCCTTCAGGTCGGGATCGGACCGCGCCACCTTCTCCCAGGATCCATCCAGCTTGGAGGCCCGGACGAGGCGACGGCGGGCCTCGGCGAGGTTACCGAGCAGGCACTCATAGCACGCCAGGTTGTACTGCAGCACACCCGAGCTGAACTGGTGATGCGGCAGGGCCTCGAGCAACGCTTCCCGCGCTTCGCGGATCTGGTTCATTTCCCGGAGCGCAAAGGCCAGGGCGATCCAGGCGTTTTCGTAGCCGGCGTCCTCGCGCGTGATCGGCCGCGCGAGCCGCACCACCTGCGCCCACTGCTTCAATCCCATCGCGCATTCGACGAGCAGCTTCCGCACCGGCAGTCCCCGACGCTCCTCGCGAGGCAACGCCGCGAGCTCACGGCGCGCTTCACGCGCCAGCCCCAACGCGAGGTAACCTTGCGCGTAGGCGAGCCGGGACGAAGCGGAAATGGACAAATCAGCCACGCCACAAGGATAGCTCACCCGCCGGGCGACGCAACGCCGCGCCGCGTTGTGCCGCGCCCCGGTCGGTCCGTCGCGACCCGTTCGCTCACCCGAGGATGATCAGCGAGAGGCCGAGCAAGATTCCCGCCACGGCCAGGGCCTTGCGCCAACCGTACCGCTCTCCGAACCAGAGGAGGCCGCCCGCGAACGACACCAGTACACTGGTGCGCCGGATCGCCGTGACCACGGACACCAGCGCATCCGCATCGCGCAGCGCCCAGAAGTAAAGGTAGTCCGCGACCAGGAGCGCCGCTCCGATGCCGGGAATGCTCCAGCGCCAGTGAAACTTCGCCTCGGCCGGCGGCCACCACGCATTCCGCCAGCCGAGGTACAGCGGCAGAAAGAGCACGGCCAAGTAAAAGTGAAACCACGCCTGCACCGTCGGTGCCCGAAACTGCAGCGTCCCGAAGAGGTACTTGTCGTACAATCCGCTGACCGAGCCCAGCAGGGTTCCCACCAGCAGGTAAGCAACCCAGCGGTTGCCGGCGAAGCGCACGCCCTCGCTCCGCCCCGCCCACGAGAGCAGCCAGAACGACCCGAGGGTCACGAGCACTCCCACCGCCTGCCACGGGTGCGGGCGCTCGCCAAAGACCGCCAACGCACCGAGGAAGGTCCAGAAAGGGCCGGTCGCCCGCACCGGCCCCGCCAGCGAGACGGGAAGGTGCTTCACGGCCACGAAGGTGAAGAGCCACGAGACGGCGACGATGACCGATTTGAGCAGAATCAGGCCGTGCTCGCGCCACGAAAGCGGATCCACCCGCAAGCCTTCGGGCAGCGCCGCCGGCAGCAGCGCGCCGCAGGCCAAGAGCCCTGCCCAGATTCCCGCCGCCGTCAGGGTGCCGAAGAAAACCACCGGCACGACCGCATTGCCCTGCACGCCATGCTTGGTCGCCAGTTCATACAGTCCGAGAAATGCCGCCGCCACGAGGCTCGCCGCAATCCAATCCATCCCGGCTGAATCGCACGCCGCCAGACCTATGGCGAGATCACTTCGTACAGCTCGATCAGGGCATCGCCCGTCGTCTCACCAACGCCGGAAACCTGCACCGTGTAACCTCCGGGGGCGAGCGTGACCAGCAACGCCGCGTCGCGCCCCCCCGGAACAAGGGCAAACGCCCCGACGGCACCGAACGTGGTGGACAGCGATGTCGCCCAATTGTCGTTCTCATTGATCTTCGTCGCTCCGGAGTACAGCTCCAGCCTCGGGTCGCTCAGGGCTCCGAGGACTCCGAACGACGCCAGGGTCGGACCGACTCCGCGGATCAGAATCGTCCGCGGCGCGTTGCCGACCAAGGTGAAGCCAGCGATCAGGGGCTCGCTGGAGCCATTCACCCGGTTGCGCGCCGAGACGTTCACCAGACGCGGGGAGTCGCCCGCTCCCGCGTCGTAGGCCTCGACGAGCA
>CAIOTK010000262.1 GCA_903861185.1 uncultured Opitutia bacterium
CTGACGGTGCCGCCAGTGGCGGCCACTGGCAGGCCCCGGAACGCGTCCCGGGTCAGTCCCGCTTCCGTAGCGATGGCGGTGGCGTGACGGGCGATGGCCGCGCGGGCGGTTTCCGGCAGAGGCAGGGCCGGGTTGGCGACGAACCGTTCGGTTAGGCGGACACAGCCGAGGGGCAGGCTCAGCGCACATCGGACCGCCGCGCCGCGGAACTCGAGCGCCTCGAGGCTCCCGCCGCCAAGGTCGAAAAGCGCGAGGTCGTCCGCCGCGGTGAGCGCCGGGTCGCAGCGTAGTCCCCGGCCGATCAAGCGGGCCTCGTCGGTGCCGGAGAGGATACGTAACGGCAGGCCCGTCGCGCCGGTCACAGCGGCGGCGAACTCCCGACCGTTCTCTGCGTCGCGCACGGCACTGGTGGCGACTACGGCGGTGACGTCCGCACCGTGCAGCCGGGCTTCCGCGGCGAGGGTACGAACTGCATCGATCCCGCGGGCCAGACTGTCGGGAGCCAGCCGCGGCCGTTCGCGCCCCAGTCCGGCCCCGAGGCGGGCCTCCAGCGTCCGCGCGTGAATCCGCCCGATCCCCGCGGGCGCCTCCCGCGCGACGAGGAGCTTGATCGTGTTACTGCCGACGTCGATGACGGCGGCGGTCTTGGACTCCGCAGTGGGCGGCATCGGATTCAGAGCACGAATCCTGCGGGGGCGATCAGGAGCACAAACTCTCCCTTGATGCTGATCCGCGCGAGCCGTTCCCGGACCTCGCCGGCGGATCCGACGAGAAAGGTCTCGTGAACCTTGGTGAGTTCTTTGGCGACCGCGATGACGCGGTCGGGGCCGAGTACCGTGACCAGTTCGTCCACGGCCTTCGCGATGCGGTGGCAGCTCTCGAACAGCGCCAAGGTGTATTCCAGGTCGCGATGGCGCTCGAAGCACGCGATCCGAGCCGCACTCCGAGGGGGCAGAAAGCCGAGGAAGAGAAAACCGTTGGTGGGCAAGCCGCTGGCGCTAAGCGCCGCGAGCAGAGCGTTGGGACCCGGCACCGGTACGACCGGCAGGCCCGCTTGCCGACAGGCGCGCACCACGCGGAACCCGGGGTCACTCAGTCCCGGGGTTCCGGCGTCGCTGACCAGCGCGACCGAAGCGCCGGCGGCGAGCCGGCGGGCGAGTTCCGCCGCGGCCTCACGCTCGTTGTGCTCGTGGTAGGGAAACAGTTCGCGCCGCACACCGAGCCGGGTGAGCAGAGCGCCGGTGGTACGGGTATCCTCGCACGCCACCAGATCTACGGCCGCCAGCAGTGCCCGCGACCGCTCGGTGAGGTCCGCGAGGTTGCCGATCGGCGTGGCGACGACGTACAGGTGGCCCGGGAGGGGCCGAAGGGAGGCGTTTTCCATCTCGCCGGAGGCCACCCGCCGCGCGGGGCGGTGGCGGGGAACCGTAGGAGCAGGACCGGCTTAGCGGCCTTGCGGCTGGCCCATTCCGGGAATTTGGCCCTCCCAACCCGCGGGGCGGCTCCAGGGGATGGAAGTCTGTTTCGGGGCGTTCGTGCTGCAGCCACCCGCGAGGGCGCCGGCGGCGAGCAGGGCGAGAGCGAGGAGGCGTCGGGCGAGCGGAGTCATTGTTCCCGTACCAAAAGCGCCTCGTCCCCCTTCTGCAAGACCCCTCGCAGCGAGTCGGGCTCGACCTGGGCCACCGAGAATTGGGCGCGGGCGTCGCTGATCTGGACGGTCGCGAGTGCCCGTCCCCCTTGCGATACTTGGAGGCGCTGCCCGGGGCGCGCCCCCCGGGCGGTGCCGAAGTTTAGTACCACGAAGGCGTTCCCGGGACCGACGCTGAGGACCGTCGCCCGTCCGGCGCGGTTGGTGAACACGGCGGTGGAGGCGCCCGGGGTGGACGGGACGGCGGTGCCGTTGCGGGCGGACGCGAGTTGGCGCTCAAGCTCGGCAATGGTCTGCCGGTAGGCCTGCACTGCCTCGGGCGAAGCCTGCGACGCCCGAGTAGACTCGAGGTCGCGGCGCAGTGCGGTCACCTCGTCCTCTAGGGCCCGGGCGGTTGATTCGTAGAGTGCCAGCACGGTCCGGGTGTCCGCCAGTGCGCGTTCCGTTTCTTTCCCGCGCGCCTCGATCCCGGCAAGACGCTCGGTGGTCCGGGCGAGGTCGACCTCTAGGCTGGTGGCCCGCTGCTGACGGGTGGCGGACTCTGCGCGGGCGCCACCGAGCTCCGTATCCAGCCGGCTGGCTCGCGCCTGGCTCTCGGCGAGCCGCACCTCCAGCACCTGTTTCGAATTGCCGATACGCAGCGCGAGGAACGCCGAGCCCCCGGCGCCGGCGAGCGCGATCAGGCAGAGCAGAAGCGGCAGGCGGTGCACAACTTGGCCTCAGGCGAGGCGATACTTCGCCGCGGTGGCGCTCGCCCCGGCCCGGCGACGCACGCCGGTCGCGGGATTGGCGCTGAGGTGCTCCAGCACCTTGAAGGCCGTCTCCGCCGCATCCGGTGCGCCGGCCTTGGCGGCTAGTTCTGGAGCGGTGAATGCGCGGCCCCGTTCCGCCGTTAGCGCCGCGATGAGGCCCCGCTGTAGGGTCAGCACCGCCCCCGCCGCCTTCTTGCCTGCCTCAACGCCCGGCTGGTGGTAGGCATTGATTCCAATCAGGGACGCGTAGAGGCCGGTGACGCGCTCGTACAGCGCGATCAGCATCCCGAGCGTCCGCGGCGAGACATCCGGCACGGTCAGGGTGATCGAGCCGCGTCCCTTCTCGCTGAGCGCGTCACGAGTCCCGAGCAGGAAACCCTGCAGGTAGTCGCCCGCGGTCACCCCGGGCTCCACTGCTAGCGCGTGCCGGCTAGAGCGGTCCCGCAGCACCTCGATGAACGTCACGAAGAAGTTATCCACGCCCTCGCGCAGTTGTTGGACGTACGCGTGCTGGTCGGTGGAACCCTTATTCCCGTAGACCGCGATGCCCTGATGGACCACGTTGCCGGCGAGGTCCAGCTCCTTGCCGAGCGATTCCATCACCAGCTGCTGGAGATAACGGGAAAACAGGAGCAGCCGGTCTTTGTACGGCAGCACCACCATATCTTTCCGGCCGCGTCCTTCCGTGGCGTGGTGCCAGGCGAGTGCGAGCAGCGCCGCGGGGTTGGCGCGGGTTTCGGGTTGGCGGGTGATCTCGTCCATCGCGGCGGCGCCCGCGAGCAATCCGTCGATGTCGAGTCCTTGGAGCGCCGCGGGCAGCAGGCCCACGGCGCTGAGCTGGCTGGTGCGGCCGCCGACCCAGTCCCACATCGCGAAACGAGCGAGCCAACCGGCGTCGCGGGCCTCTTGGTCGAGGCGCGAGCCGGCGCCTGTTACGGCGACGAAGTGCCGGGCAGGGTCGAGGCCGGCGGCGCGGAAGGCGGCCTGCGCCTCCAGCATCCCATTGCGGGTTTCGGCGGTGCCGCCGGACTTCGAGATCACCAGCACGAGAGTACGGGCGAGGCGCCCGCGGAGCTGGGCGAACACCAGGTCGATTCCGTCTGGGTCCGTGTTGTCGAGGAAGTGCACCGCCATTTTGTCCCGCCGCGGCTGGCCGAGCGCGTGGGCGACCAGCTGCGGGCCGAGGGCCGAGCCGCCGATGCCGATCACCAGTAGCTCACGGAAGCGACCGCGTGGGCCAGCGATGGTCCCAGCGTGCACGTCCGCCGCGAAGGCGCGGAGGGCGCGGAGGGTGTCCTCGATCTCCGCGCGGATTTCCGGAGTGGGCGCGAGTGCGGGCGTGCGCAGCCAGTAGTGGCCGACGCGGCGCCCCTCGTCGGGGTTCGCGATCGCGCCGCCCTCTAGGGCGCGCATCGCGGCGAAGGCCTCCTGCATCGGTCCCTCCATCGCCGCGAGGAAAGCCGCGGGCAACGGGAGCCGCGAGAGGTCGAGGCTGAACCCGAGGGCAGGGTAGTGGTGGTAGTGCTCCTGAAAGTGCGCCCAGCTCATCGCGCGGGCCTCAGCTGAGCTTGTCCGTCACCGCGCCCTCGGACGCGCTGGTCACGGTGTGCGCGTACTTGGCGAGGACCCCGCGGGTTTCCTTGGCGCGGCGCGGCTTCCAAGCGCGCAGGCGCGCCTGCAACTCGCGGGCCGGAATGCCCAGGGTCAGCTCGTTGCGCACAGCGTCGATGGTGATCGCGTCCCCGTTGCGGATCACGCCGATGGGGCCGCCGACGGCCGCCTCGGGCGTGAGGTGGCCGACGACAAAGCCGTGGCTGCCACCGGAGAAACGCCCATCCGTGATCAGCGCGACGTCCTTGCCAAGACCGCGGCCCATAATGGCACTGGTCGGACTGAGCATCTCGCGCATCCCGGGACCACCGACCGGACCCTCGTTGCGGATCACGACGACGTGGCCGGGTTTGACGCGGCCCGCGAGGATCGCATCGAGTGCCTTCTCCTCGCTTTCAAACACGATGGCCTTGCCGCTGAAGGAGAGCCCCTCTTTGCCCGAGATCTTGGCCACCGCGCCGCCAGGGGCGAGGTTGCCGTAAAGGACGCGCAGGTGGCTGTCGGCCTTAATTGGGTTCGAGAGCGGCCGCACGACGTCCTGCCCGGCGGGGTAGGGCTTCACGTCGCGGAGGTTCTCAGCGACCGTCTTGCCCGTCACGGTGAGGCAGTCGCCGTGCAGGAGGCCGGCGTCGAGGAGCACCTTCATCAGCGGGGGCAGGCCGCCGATGCGGGTGAGGTGGACCATCCCGTACTTGCCGGAGGGCTTGAGGTCGGCGAGCACGGGCACGCGCTTACCGATGCGGGTGAAGTCGTCGATCGTCAGCTTCACCCCGCAGCTGTGGGCGATGGCTAGGATGTGCAGCACGGCGTTGGTCGAGCCGCCGAGGGCGATCGTGACGGTGATGGCGTTCTCGAACGCCTTCCGCGTCATGATATCGCGGGGCTTCAGGTCGGCCTTCAGCAACGCCAGGGTGGCCTCGCCGGCACGGCGGCAGTCCTGCTTCTTCTCCTCGCTGATAGCGATCTGGGCGGAGCTGTTTGGGAGGCTCATCCCGAGGGCTTCGATCGCCGAGGCCATCGTGTTGGCCGTATACATCCCTCCGCAGGAGCCGGCGCCTGGGATGGAGCAGGCCTCGATCTTGCGCAGACCCTCGTCGTCGACCTTCCCCGCGGCATGCTGGCCGATCGCCTCGTAGACGGAGACGATGTCGCACTCCTTGCGCGTGTCGGGGTGGATGCCTGGCAAAATGGTGCCGCCATAGACGAAGACGCCGGGGCGGTTGAGCCGGGCCATCGCCATGATGCAGCCCGGCATATTCTTGTCGCAGCCGCCGATCGTCACCACGCCGTCGAAGCCCTCGCCGGCAGCGACAGCCTCGATGGAGTCCGCGATGATCTCGCGCGACACGAGGGAGTAGCGCATCCCGGGCGTCCCCATGCTGATCCCGTCAGAGACGGTAATGGTGCCGAAAATGACGCCCTTGCCGCCCGCGGCGTTCGCCCCGGCCTCGGACTCGAGGGCGAGCTTGTCGATGTGCATGTTGCACGGCGTCACCATACTCCACAGGGAGGCGATACCGATGACGGGCTTCTGGAAGTCCGCGTCGGAGAATCCGACGGGGCGCAGCATCGAGCGCGCGCCGGCGCGGGCGGGGCCGTCGACGACGACCGAGGAGTACTTGCGGGTGGAATCCGGGGTGGAGGGCATGGAGAGAGGTCGGGACCGAACCAGAGCGCCGCGGCAGCGGCAAGCCCTACCGGGGCGTTCAGCGCCCCGCGGGTTCCAGCAGTCCCCGCCGGCGCAGCCAAGCGGAGGCGCGCTCGGGCCAAGAGGTCACGGGCAGGGCGGGATCCGGACGCAGGCCGAAACCGTGGCCGCCCGCGTCGTAGACGTGCACCTCGGCGCTCCCGCCCTGCCGGCGGAGTTCCGCCGCGAGCAGGAGGGTGTTCTGCACGGGCACGTTGTCGTCGAAGGCGTGGACGAGGAACATCGGCGGCGCGCCGGCGCCGACCGGCATCACGCCGGAGAGGGTGGTCTGGCGCCGCTCGACAAACCCTGCGGTGTAGATCAATAGGGCGAAGTCCGGCCGCCACGCGATGCGATCGACGGCATCGATGGCAGGGTAGAGGCGTTCTGAGGCAAGGGCGGTGTACGCCGCAGTCGCACCTCCGGCGCTGAAACCGAGAATTCCCAAGCGGTCGGCCCGGAGGCCCCATTCTCCGGCCTTGGAGCGCACGA
>CAIOTK010000263.1 GCA_903861185.1 uncultured Opitutia bacterium
CCCAAGGCCGGCGCCCCGTGGGAACTGTACGACCTGGCCCGCGATGTGAGCGAACGGGACGACCTCGCGGCGCGGCATCCGGACGTGCTCGCACGGCTGCAGGGCCACGCCCGGGAAGCCCATACGCCCGTAGTCGAGGGCACCTTCACCTCGACGGAACTCCACGAGCGCGACCGCGCGGCGAAGTTTGGCGGCAACCCGCCGCCGGCTAAGACCAAGGGCAAGGCGCGCGCAAAGTCGGGCTGAGGCCTACTCCCCGCGGCCACCCCGCCAGCCCCGCGGTCGAACCACATCACGGGCCGCGTCCACCTGCCGGACGGAAAGCCAGTCCAGGGGGTTTGCAACAGGTCACCCGCACGCGCTCAGGCCGGGCCGCGCGAGGTCTGGCGCGCGCGACGGCGCCACTGCAGCGCACCGACCGCCCCCAGCCCGAGGAAGAACGGGAGCTTGGAGGCCGGCTCAGGCGCGGCATAAAGGCGGAAGGCGTTATCCGTTGATGCGGTCTTCCACTCCCAAGCGCTCAGGAGGGTGCCATTTCCATCAAAACCATACCAGAGGAAAGCATCGGTGAGGCGGTTGGTGCCCACGCCGGCGTAACCGCTGGAGGCAACCGGCGGCCAAAGGGACGGTTCGGCGGTGTTGACCCACTTCACCAGATTGGTCTCCTGAAACGTTATGGCGTTCGCACCCGGCACGGCGAAGCCAAAGGCGTACGTTGTGGAGGCATTCAGCGTGTAATTCAGGGACAGGCTGTACCAGGCGGAAGTGGTCGTCAGCGTCGGGGTGAACGCGGCCGTGTAGAGGGGCGTGGGCGCCACACCTGGGGTCGTGGTCACGGGCTCACCCGTGAGCGAGTTCGCCGCATAGATCCGGAATTCGACCTGATAGCTGCCCGCGCTGGCGGCTACCAGAGCCACATCCACCGCCGTGAGTTGCAACGCGCTGGTGCCGGAAATGAACGGCAGCACTTTGATCGACCCGGCAGCGATGGCAGTGCCCCCGGACCGCAGGGAGCCGGAGGCGGAGGCCTGGTTGCTCTCCAAGACCACCACGCCCCGCGTCAGCGCGGGAAAGCAACACAGGAGCAACGGCAGGAGCAGGGACCGCGCGCGGCGGGTAAAGCGGAAGGAAGATGTCATCGGAGAAGTCACGAACGTTGCTGGTCCAATTCGTGATACGTGGTGTCCCGCCCGAGCAACCCCAACTTCCTCGGTGCTTACGCGTACGCCCCCAGCCAAAAGGGACTGAGCACTTTTCCCCAGCTAGCGCCGGGATCGGCCTTGTTGCCGGCCCTAGGCCCGTCTAAGTCCCCTCTATGCCGTCCCCGACTACCCCCGCTGGCCGCGCTGCGCGTCTGCTTCCGCTCGCCCTGGCTCTGGCCGCCGCCTCGCCCCTACTTGCCCAAATCGCGCCCGGCACCCCGCCGCGCGAGCCCGCGCCGGCCGTGGTCGAGCTGAGCCCGTTCGAGGTGAACACCAGCCGCGACGTCGGCTACGCTGCCGAGAACACCCTCGCGGGTAGCCGCCTGAACGCGCGGCTCCGGGACACCGCGGGCTCGGTGTCGGTGTTCACGAAGGAGTTCCTCGACGACCTCGCCATCACGGACCTGCAGGGCGTGCTCGATTACACGATGAACTCGGAACTGGACACCAATGCCTGGCAGGCGGGTAACGGCCAGAACCCGACCCTCAGCGGGGAAAACCTGCTCACCCGCACGACCGTCCGCGGCCTCGCCGCTAGCCAGGGGATGGACTACTTTATGAGCATCACGAATATGGACCCCTATCGCGTGGGCCGATTCGAGGATACCCGCGGGCCCAATAGCATCCTCTTCGGGGTCGGCGCGCCTGGCGGGCTGCTCAACCAAACCTCCAAGACCGCCTCGCTCGCCCGCAATGCCGGCACCCTCCGCTACGGCGCGGGCTCGTGGAGCCGCAGCC
>CAIOTK010000264.1 GCA_903861185.1 uncultured Opitutia bacterium
CCCGTGGCGGCCACGACGAAGCCAGGGCCCAGTGCGGCGCGCCAGGAGGCGGGGGAAGCGGAGGGGGTAGGGGGCGGCAAGCGCGGGTGAGCAAGGCAGTCGGGCGCGATGGGGGCCAGTCCGCAGTGGCCGCGATCCGGGCTTGGCGCGTGGCTCACCCGCGGCTGCACTGCTCCATCGGATGATCCTGCGCCATCGCCCCTACACCCTCCAGCTCCGGCACGCGTTCGGCCTCGCGGGGAGCACCCGCACGTCGACTCCGGCGATGCTGGTCGAATTGGAACACGAGGGCGTTACGGGCTACGGCGAGGCCTCGATGCCGCCGCACCTCGGCGAGAGCCAAGCCTCCGTCGACGCTTTCCTCCGCCAGGCTGCCCCCTTTCTGGCCGCGGTCCCGGACCCGTTCCAGACCGAGGAGATCCTGCCGACGCTCGACGCCCTGGCGCCGGGCCACGCGGCGGCGAAGGCTGCGGTCGACATCGCGTTACACGACTGGATTGGCCGTCGGCTGGGCCAGCCGCTGCACCGCCTCTGGGGGATCAATCCGGCGCGCGCGCCGCTGACCTCCTTTACCATCGGGATTGATGTCCCGGAGGTCGTGCGAGCGAAGGTCCGCGAGGCGTCGGCCTACCGCATCCTGAAGGTGAAGCTGGGCCGCGATTGGGCGACGGACCAAGCGATGATCGAGACCCTGCGGGCGGAGACGGCCGTGCCGCTGACCGTCGACGCCAACCAGGGCTGGCGGGACCGCGAGGACGCTCTGCGCCGGATCACCTGGCTGGCGGAGCGCGGGGTGGAGTTTATCGAACAGCCGATGGGCCGGGAGCAGCTGGACGAGACGGCGTGGCTGCGCGCGCGGAGCCCCTTGCCGCTCTACGCGGACGAGAGCGTCCAGCGGCTGGTGGATGTGCCCGGGCTGCGGGGGGTGTTCGACGGTATCAACCTCAAGCTGATGAAGTGCACGGGCCTGCGGGAGGCGCGCCGGATGATCACCGTGGCGCGCGCCCTCGGGCTGAAGGTGATGCTCGGCTGCATGACCGAGACGTCGTGCGCGGTGTCGGCGGCGGCGCAGCTCTCGCCGCTGGTGGACTGGGCGGATCTCGATGGCGCGTTGCTGATCGCGAACGACTGTTTCGATGGAATTGGTTTCGCCGAGGGGCGGATCGTGCTGCGAGACCGCCCGGGCATCGGCGTGGTGCCCCGGGGCGTGGCCTGACGGATCGCCGGCAGCTTTTGGGATCGCCGCGGCTGTGGCGGGCGGCAGGGTCCTCGCGATGCTGTTGACCTGCCAAGCCGGATACGAGGCGCTGCTCGCCCGCGAGGTCGCGGAGCTGCAAGGTGGCTTGGTGCGGGAGCAGGGACCGGGTTGGGTGCGCGTGGAGAGCGCGTGGCCGGGGATCGGGGCGGAGGGCATGCCCGCGTTCGCGCATCTCGCGCTGCTCGCGCCGCGGGAGGTGAAGGGCGAGACCGTCAATGCGCTGGCGGGGGCGGTGGGAGATTTTTTTCTGGAAGGCCTGCGCGGGGAGCGGATCGACGCGGCGTGGCCGGCGGTGTGGCAGGGACCGGCGGAGTTGGTTGGTCTCGGGCGGCGGATCAGCGCAGTGGAGGCGGCTTGCGCGGAACAGGTGCGCCGCCGGGTCGCGCGCATCGCCCGCCTCGCGGGCGCGGACCTGCCGCGGGGGCCGGGGCCGGTGCGCGCGCGGGGGTTGTTTGTCCATTTCACGGATTTTGGCCGCCTGTGGGTCGCGCGGGAGGCGGTGGTGGCCGGCCAGCGGCGGATGGCGGACGATCCCCTTGCTCCGTCCCGTTCCTACCTGAAGGTGGAGGAAGCCTACGCCGTGCTCGGCGTAGAACCGCTGCCGGGTGAGCAGGTGTGTGACCTCGGCGCCGCACCGGGTGGCTGGAGCTACAGTGCGGCGCGCCGCGGGGCGCGGGTCGTCGCGATCGACAATGGTCCGCTCAAGGGCGGCGCCCTCGGTCACGCCGGCATCGATCACCGCCGGGAGGATGCCTTCCGATTCCAGCCCGAGGCCGGCCGGCCCTTTGATTGGCTGTTCTGCGATTTAGTCGAAGAACCCCATCACGTGCTCGCGGACCTCGTCACACCGTGGCTCGCGCGCGGGTGGTGTCGGCGCTTCATCGTCAATCTGAAGTTCGGGCGCGTCGACGCGGTGCGGCTCCTGCGCGAATTGCGCGCCCCGGAGGCGCCGCTGGCGCGGTACGCCCCGGGGGCGCGGGTCCTCCACCTGTTCCACGATCGGGAGGAGTTCACGGTGGTGGGCGCCGTCGCCGGCCTTGCGCCCGCGCCTGCTGCGGCCTCAGCGTGAGCGCGATGCCGTTCGCCGCTCCCGCCGCCGCCTCGTCCACTCCGCCCGCCGCGGGCGAACTCCGTCTTTGCGGTCTGACGGCCGTGCGCGCTCGCTTCCAGCGGGACCCCGGGTCGTTCCAGCGGTTGTACTTTGACGCCGCCACCGGGCGGAAGATTGGCGTCCTCTGCCGCGTGCTCGCGCAGGCCAAACGCATTTACCGGCAGGTCGGCAGCGACGAACTGGAGCGGATCGCCGGGTCCGTGCACCACGGCGGCGTGGTCGCGGTGGTGACACCGGCGGTGGTGCGACCGGTTTCTGCGGAGGTCGTCGCGGGCTGGGCGCGGGAGGGCGCGCGGGTATTGCTGCTCGAGGGCATCGGTAACGCGCACAACCTTGGCGCGATCGTGCGCACGGCCGCGTTCCTCGGCGTGCCGCATCTGGTGCTTGCGGGCGACGCCGCGGCCGCGCAGCCCAATGACGCGGCGCATCGCGTCGCGGAGGGCGGCTTCGAGCACGTGGCGCTCTGGCGGAGCGCGGATTTGCCGGGCCTGATCGCTCAAGTCCGGGCGGCCGGAGGCGAGGTGTTCGGCGCGGCCACGCGGGGCGGCGCGATGCGTCCGGGAGCGCGCCCGCCAGGCCGTGCTCTCCGGGCGGTGGTCCTCGGCAATGAGGAACACGGCCTCTCCGCTGCGACCGCGGCTGCCTGCTCGGAGCGCGTAACGTTGCCGGGCAGCGGGCGCGTGGAGTCCCTGAATGTTTCCGTCGCCGCTGCCCTGATGATTTGGGAGTATTTGCGGGCCAACAAGTAGCGTTAAGTGCAAGCCCCGGTCCGGGCCGCGGTGAACTGCCGGCTTGCCCCGTCGGAGGGCCGCGCGCGCGAGGCACTTCTCGGCTTGCGTCGCGGGGCGGTTGGACTTGGAGTCGTCTTTTCCTCTCTCCTCCATGGACACGATCTCTCGCGAAAATAACAATATGCTCCCGATCGCCGGGATCCTCGTCGGACTCGTCGGCGTGGTTCTCGGTGGCATCGCCCTCGCCCAGGCTTCGAAGGCCAACCGCGGGGTGGCGGAACACCAGCCGCGCATCGACAAGGTCGACGCGATGGAGTCGCAGGTGAGCAGCGCCGCCGCGGCGGCCGACAAGGCGGCGAAGGACGTGCGCGATCTCACCCGTTCCACGCAGGAGGCGTTCAACGCTGTGGGCGGCAAGCTCGGTGAGTTCCAGACCTCGATCACCAAGATCGAGGACGCGATGAAGAAGCCCGTGGTCGTGGCCGACAAGGCCGGCAAGAAGTCTGGCCCGGCGGTCGCTGGTCCCGGCGAGTATCTGGTCAAGGCCGGCGACGGCGGCACCAAGATCGCCCGCACGCTGGGCGTCTCGATTCAAGACCTCCAGGCGGTCAATCCCGGCGTGAACTGGAACAAGCTTTCGGTCGGCCAGAAGCTCAAGGTGCCGGCCAAGAAGTAAGGTTCTCCCTTTGTCCTTTCCTGCCTCCCGCGCCCCGCGCCGGGAGGCTTTTTTATGAGCTCACCCGGTCCCGCCCGCTGGCAGCGCCTCGGCCACGAGGTGCGCCTGACCACGCGGATCTTCGACGTGCACGGCGTCCGCTACCGTCATCCGGGGCGCGGCACCGAGCGCGAGTTCATCGTGGTGCGGCCGCCGGACTGGGTGAACGTCGTCGCGGTGACCCCGGACGGCCGGATCGTGCTGGTGCGGCAGTTCCGCTTCGGGATCGACGGGTTCTCGCTCGAGATCCCCGGTGGGATGATGGATCCCGGAGAGCAAGATCCGGTCGCGACCGCGCGGCGCGAGTTGCGGGAGGAGACGGGCTACTCGGGTGGCGCGGCTCATTTGCTCGGGAGTGTACACCCCAATCCTGCGATCCAGTCGAACCGCTCGCACTTCGTGCTCATCGAGGGGGCGGTGCCCGGGCACGACTTGGACTGGGATCCCGACGAGGAACTCGCGGTGGAGACTCGGCCGGAGGCGGAAGTCTTCCGGCTGGCGGAAACCGGCGGTATCACGCACGCGCTCGTCCTGAACGCCCTGCTGCTGTACCGTGCTTTTCGTCGCGAGGGTGGGGCGGCGGTCGTTTGACAAGGCCCGGGCCGGCCGTTTGCTGCGGACGAATGCACGCCCCCCTTTTCGCTAACTCGCCCGCCGCCCTCGGGCCGGAGGCGTCGTCGGGGCGGGTGCCGGCGGCGTTGGAGGCAGAGGTGCGACGGATTTACGCGCGGAGCCCACTTTACGGGGAGCGGTTCCCGCTGCACGCGGAGCCGCTGGCGTGGTCCTGTTTCCGGGAGATCCCGGTGCTGTCCAAGCAGGAGATTGTGCGGCGGGGCCATCAGGCCTTCTTCCGCGATTACGCGGAGATCGAGCGTGGCCTGCAGCAGCGGCGCTACGAGTACGAGAGCACGGGGGGCACGACGCAGTCGCCGATGACCGTGATTATGGAGGAGGGTTGGTGGAACGCGCAGACCGCGCGGGCCTACGCGGCCTCCCCGATCCTGCGGGAATTTGCCGACCGGCCGTACCGCAAGTGTGTCCTCGCGCCGGTGGGTTGCTCGAGCAACCTCTGCCCTTACGAGGATCATCCGTTCCCGCACCGGTACTTCGACGGCACGGTGTACCTCAACCTCTCGAGCGACCCCTTCGCTTTCCCGGAGGGAGAATGGGACCGCATTGTGCGCGAATTGCAGGCGACGCGGCCCGAGGTGCTGGAGGGTGAGCCCGTCTATCTCTCACTGCTGGCGCGGGCGGCGCGCCGGCGCGGGGTTTCCGTGCCGAGTCTACGGGCGGTGATCCTTACCTACGGCAAGGCGAGCCGTCAGCACGGGCGGCGGATCGCGGAGGTGTTCCCCGCGCCGCAGGTTGATCTCTACGGCTCCACCGAGGCGGGCTACCTCTTCGTCGGGGAGGCTTTTCAGGATGATTCGCGGGTCATCGACGCGAACGCCTTCATCGAACTTGTGCCCTGGCGGCCTGGCTTACCGGACATCTTCCAGATCCACGTCACCACGCGGGACCGGGAGGCGATGCCGCTACTGCGCTATCACACGGGTGATATCGTGCAGCGCTTTCCCGCCGGTTATCGGCTGTTGGGGCGCGAGGGCAATCTGCACTTCCGGGCGGACGGCACGCTGGTGTCGCCGGCGGACGTGGATGCGGTGCTGCCGGCGGCGTTCACCTGCTGGCACTACTCGCTGGTGCAGACCGGCGAGGCGCGGTGGGATTTTCACTACGTGGCCGATGCGACGGCGGAACACGAGGCGGTCGAGGGCGCATTGTCGACCCTACTGGGTGGCGGGGCGCGCGTGCGGGCGTTTCGGCGGCGCACGCTGGCGCCGGCGGCGAGCGGTAAGTTCGCTCTGCTGCGGCCGCTGGCGCGCTGAGCGGCCGCCGGCGCGGAATTAGGGTCAGCGCTGGCGCGCGCCCTTCTTGTTCCCGGCGGCGCCCTTTTCCGGGGGCGAAGGGACGTTCACGCGGGGCAGGTGAGCGGCGAGCTCCGCCTTACGCGCCGCGAACTCGGGTCGCGCGGCCAGGTTCGTCCACTCGCGGGGGTCGGCGGTCTCGTCGTAGAGCTCCTCGTCCCCGTTCTCGTAGCGGATGTAGCGCCAACCGGCGGTGCGCACGGTGTGGTTGCCGAAGCGGTAATTGGTGATCGCGGGGCGGTCCCACGCGGCGGCGGGGTCGCGGAGGAGCGGCGCGAGGCTCACGCCCTCTTGGTGTGCGGGGACGGGCAGCCCGCAAAGTTCGGCGAGCGTCGGGTAGATGCCCATAAAATCGACGGGCCGGTCGCAGCGCGTGCCGGGCCGGGTGAGACCGGGGACGACCCAGATCAGCGGCGCGCGGGTGGCTTCCTCCCAGAGCGCGAACTTGCGCCAGTGCTCCTTCTCGCCGAGGTGCCAGCCGTGGTCGCTCCAAAGGCACACAATGGTGCGGTCGCGGTGGGGGGAGTTCTCCAGGGCGTCGAGAAGTCGGCCCAAGTTCATATCGCAGTACGCGATGGTGGCGAGGTAGGCCTGCACGGCCTCGCGCCAGCGACCGGACTCGCGGATGGCGCGGTGGTCGCGCTCGGCCCCGGCCATGCGCAACGCGGCGGGGGGCAGGTCGGCGAGGTCGTCCGCGCGAGTTGGGGGGAGCTGGATCTGGTCGAGGGGGAAGAGGTCGAAGTACTTCCGCGGGACGTTCCAGGGCATGTGGGGCTTGTGGAGGCCCACCGCGAGGAAGAAGGGCCGGTCGTGCGGGCGCGCGAGGGAGGCGATCGCGTAGTCGGCGATGCCCCAGTCGGGCAGCTCGTCATCGCGGCAGTCGAGCGGGGCAAACTTGATCCCACCGACGCCGTCGCTGCGGCCCGGGGGCACGGGCGGGTAGGCGCGTTCCTTCTCGAGGTAGTGCTCCCACTCGGAGGAGCGGCGGTAGGACTCGTGGTAGATCTTGCCGGCGCCGTGGACGAAGTAGCCGGCTTGGCGGAAGAGGTGTGGCAGCGCGAGCTCCGGCTTGATCAGGGGGCGGAAGTCGATCCCGTTGTCGTAGACCCCTGAGGTCGAGGGCCGCAGTCCCGACATCAGGGCGGCGCGCGAGGGGTTGCAGGAGGGCGAAGCGCAATAGGCGCGCGTGAAGGCGGTGCCGAGGCGCGCGAGGCGGTCGAAGTTCGGCGTGCGGGCCTGCGGGTGACCGCCGAGAAAGCCGACCCAGTCGCGCAGGTCATCGATGGCGATGAAGAGAACGTTCGGGCGCGCGGGGAGCGCCGGGGCGGGCGCGGCGCCGGAGGCCGGGGTTGCGAGGAGCAGCGGCAGCAGAGCGAGAAGCGGGGAGAGGAGGCGGGGCATCGGGGGAAGGGACGCGCGTGGGGGGTCAGGGTTGCTCAAAGCGCGCGCGCAGCGCGGCGGGGGAAACCTCCGCGAGGGATGGCACGAGCCAGTCGGCGTGGGAAAAATCGTGGTGGGCTGTCGAACCGTTGGGGACGGCGACGGTCCAGATGCGGGCGCGGCGGGCGGCCAGCGTGCCGGTGTGGGAGTCCTCGCAGGCCACCGCCTCGTGCCCCCGGACGCCGAGTTGGTTGAGGGCGAGCCGGTAGAGGTCGGGCTCGGGCTTGGGGGCGGGCGCGTCGCCGCGGCAGACCGTAAAGCGGAAGTGCGCGCGAAGGCCGAGGCGCTCGAGGTGCGGTTCAACCCACTCGCGCGGCGAGTTGGAGACGACCGCCATCGCCCAGTCGGCGGCGGCGGCGGCGGTGAGGAGGGCCTCCACGCCGGGCAGAATGGGTTGCGCGAGGATGATCCCGGCCTTGGCGGCCCGGCATTCCTCTTCGAGGACGGCGCGATCGGCGTGGGGGCTGAAGCCGTGCCACGGGTCGAAAGCGTACTCGGCGTGGCCCACCCCGTGGAGAAAGCGGGTGCGGTCGAACGGCACCCCGTGGTCGGCGTGGACGCGGGCGTAGGCGTCGATAAGGGGCGTCTCGGTGTCGAGAACGAGCCCGTCGAAGTCGAGGAGGAGGGCGCGGAGCATACCAGTTCAGGCGGGGGTGGCGGGGCGGGCGGCGGCGCGGGTGCGCAGCGCCCCGGCGAGGGCGAGGAGGAGGACGGCGGCGAGCAGGGCGAATCCCACGGGGGGACCGTGGGCGTCGATGATCCCCATGGCGAGCACGAGCGCCGTGCGCAGCACGCGATCGAGCACTTGGTAGAAGCCGCCGACGCGGCCCATCACCGCGTTGGGCACGAGGTGCAGCAGTAGCGCGCTGCGGGCGACGCGGCACCCCGCGTTGCCGAACCCGAGGAGCGCGCCCGCGCAGAGGTAGGGCAGGGGCAGGTGGACGGCCGCGAGCAGCAGCAGGCCGGCAAGAAACACGAGCATCGTGACCGGTACCGTCGCGGCGGCGCTGTGGCGGCTGATCAGGCGCGGCAGGAGCAACCCGGCGAGGATCGCCCCGGCGGCAAACGTGATCTCGCCACCGGCGAACCACTCGGGCCCGGCCGCGAGCGTCTGGGTGACGTAGACTGGGAATAGGTAGTTCGCGGCCATCACGACGACGAACGGCAGCAGGGTACAGGTGAAGAACAGCGCTAGGCGCGGACGGGCGAACAGCCAGCGGCCGCCTTCGGCGACACCGTGCCAGACCGACGCAGGTGGGGGCGCGGCGGCGGGGCCGAGGTGGGTCGCGGCGTAGGGCAGCCCGCGCAGGAGGGCGTAGCTGGCGATCCCGGCTACGGCGTTTGCCGCGAGGATGAAACCGAGCGGGACGCGGCCGAGCAGGAACCCGGCGAGCGCTCCGGCCAGCATCATCGCGGCCTGACCCTGAATCTCCAGCAGGCCGATCAACGACTGGTAGTGCGACCGGTCAAACATCTGCTGGATGAGCGCGAACTTCGCGGGGTAGTGGAGCGTGTAGTACAGCATTCCGGCGAAGTACGCGGCCACCAGCGGGCCGGTGCCGAAGCCGTCGAGGGCAAAACCGAGCCCGGCGAGGAGCACCGAGGAGGCGGCGGACCAGAGCTCGCTGAGGAGCAGGGCAGATTTGCGCGAGTGGGCGTCGACCCAAGCGCCGTAATAGGGGGCGGCGACAAAGAGCGCGAGCGTGGTGGCGACCGTGGCCCAGCGGTAGGCGGTGCTTCCTCCCGGTTGCTGCACGAGCAGCCACGGCACGGCAAACACCGTGATGCCCGTGCCCACCGCGCTGCAGGTGTTCGCGAGGAGAAGGCGCCGGATGCGGGCGTCGCGCAGGAGTTCGTGCATGGGCGCGCGGGGAGAGAAACGCCGCTCCTCAGAAAACGGAAGCGAAGACTGCCCCCGCGGCATTGACGCCCCCCCGCGCATCCGGTGCCTTGACAGTGCGATGTCAGCCCCCGCCCCCTCTGCCCCCGCGAGCCATCTCTCCCTCGGCGACGCTGTTTCCGTGATCATCGGGATCGTTGTCGGTGCGGGCATCTACGAGACGGCCCCGTTCATCCTCAGCTGCGTCGCGAGCCCTACGGAGGCGATCTTAGTCTGGGCCCTCGGTGGCGCGCTCTCTGTGGTCGGCGCCCTGTGCTACGCGGAACTGGCGACCACCTACCCGCGGGAAGGCGGCGATTATTTCTTCCTCCGGCGTGCCTTCGGCCCCGGGATGGGGTTTCTCTTCAGTTGGTCCCAACTGGTGGTCCTGATGAGCGGGAGCATTGGCCTGATGGGGTTCGTGTTCGCGGACTATGCGGCGCGGCTGTGGGGTCTCGGCGACGGGTCCACGCCTTGGCTGGCCGCCGCCGCGGTCACGGGTCTGGCCCTGCTCAACCTTGCCGGCCTGCAGGCCGGGCGGCGCACCCAGAACGTCCTCACCGCGCTGAAGGTAGTGGGCCTCGCGGCGATCGTGGTCGCGGGGCTGGGCTGGCCGCAGGTGCCGGCGGCATCTACGACGGCGCCCACCGCCGGCGCCGGCCTTGGGCTCGCGCTGATCCTGGTGCTTTACACCTACGGCGGCTGGAACGACGCAGCCTTCATCGTGGCGGAGATGCGCGACAAGCGCCGCGACATCCCGCGCGCGCTCTTGCTCGGGACCGCCGGGGTGGCGCTCGTGTACCTGCTGGTCAACGCAGCCTACCTCAACGGCCTCGGGTTCGTCCGGGCACGCGAGGCGAAGGCGATCGCGGCGGATGTCCTGCAGGGGCCGTTCGGACCGGCCGGCGCGGCCTTTATGTCGGTGCTAGTGATGATTTCCGCCCTCGGGGCGGTCAATGGGCTGACGCTCACTGGAGCGCGGATCTACTCGGGCGCGGGCGCAGATTTCCCGGCGCTTCGGTTCCTCGCCCGGCGCGACGCCCGGCGTGGAGTGCCGGCGGCGGCGCTGCTGGCCCAGCTTGGTTGCACCCTCGTGTTGGTGTTCCTCCTCGGCCACCCGGCCGGCCGCGCGCTCGTCGGTGGCGCCCTAGCGGGGGTCGGACTTGGGCCCGTTACCTGGCAGGGGCACGGTGGCTTCGACACGCTGCTCAAGTGCACGGCGCCCGTCTTCTGGGCCTTCTTCCTGCTCACGGGCATTTCCCTGTTTGTGCTCCGTTCTCGCGACCAAGGGATCGAGCGTCCCTTCACGGTGCCGTTCTACCCGGTTCTGCCGCTGCTCTTCTGCCTCACCTGCGCGTGGATGCTGCAGGCGGCGATCGACTATGCGGGCGCGCTCAGCCTGGTTGGGCTCGTTCCGGTCGCCGCTGGTTGGCCGCTCTACCGTTGGCTCGGGCGCGGCGCGGTTTGAGGCTGCGGTTTTCCGCCTTGTCAAAGGTCCGGCGCGCACCGGTCTTGGGGGGGATGTCTCGCGTTCCCCGGTTGCCCCTTCTGACCCTTGCCGTGGGCCTGCTTGCGGCGGCTGGCCCGGTGCACGCTCAGCTGGGGGCGCGCTCCACCGAGGAGTGGCTCAAGACCCTCGACAGCCAGAATCGAGTGGCCCGCCTCAAGGTCGACGAAGCGGTCAGCCGGCTCGGGCTCGCGCCGGGCGCGGTCGTGGCGGACATCGGCGCGGGTTCCGGCGTCTTCACGCTACCACTCGCGCGCGCGGTGCCGCAGGGCCGGGTCTATGCGGTCGATATCGATCGGGGGCTGGTGGACCACATCGCCCGCAAGGCCGAGGAGGCCCGCGCGGCTAACGTGCGGCCGGTGCTCGGCGCGTTCACCGATCCGCAGCTGCCGGCGCGGGACGTCGACTTGGCCTTCATCTTTGATGTTCTGCACCACATCGAGGACCGCGCGACGTACCTGCGTAGCCTGGCCAGTTACCTGCGTCCCGGCGGGCGCATTGCAGTGATCGATTTTCACCCGGAACTAGGCCCGCACAAGAACGACCCCAAGTTGCAGGTGACCCGGGACCAGACGCGCGAGTGGATGGCGGCCGCGGGACTCCGGCCGCTCGCGGAGCACCCGCTCTACGACGACAAATGGTATGTGGTCTACGGCCGTTGAGCGGCGCGCCCGAGAATGAGTGTCCCGCCTGACCCCGCCCGGATCCGCGCCGAACTCGCGGCGCTGCTCGGCCCAGGCAGCCTACTCGCCGACGAGGCGCCGCTCGCAGCCTACGAGAGCGACGCGCTCTTCGCTTTCGCCGCTCGGCCGGCGGCCGTGATCGCGCCCCGCACCGCGGACGAGGTGGTCGCCGCCGTCCGCTGGTGTCACCGGCACGGTGTACCCTTCGTCGCGCGCGGCAGCGGCACGAGCCTGTCCGGCGGCGCCCTGCCGGTGGCGGGTGGCATCGTCATCACCCTCAACCGCCTCAACCGGATCCTGCGCCTTGATCCGGCCGAGCGGATTGCCGTGGTTGAACCGGGCGTGGTGAATTTGGCCGTCACGCTCGCGGCGCAGCCGTACGGGCTGCACTATGCGCCGGACCCGTCGAGCCAGTCCGTGTGCACGATTGGCGGCAATGTAGCCTTCAACGCGGGCGGTGCGCATTGCCTCAAGTACGGGATGACCTCTAACCACGTGCTCGGCCTCAAGGCCGTGCTCGCGACCGGGGAGGTGGTGGAATTTGGCGGAACCAGCCGTGAGCAGGTGGGGCCGGATTGGACCGGATTGTTCGTGGGCAACGAGGGTCTGTTCGGTATCGCGCTCGAGGTCACGCTGCAGCTGCTGCCGCGGGCGGAATGCTTCCACACCGTGCTGGCGGGCTATGCCACCCTGGAGCAGGCCGGTGATGCGGTCGCCGCGGTGATCGCGAGTGGCCTGCTGCCCGGTGCGATCGAGATTATGGAGCAGCTGGCGCTGCAGGCGGCCACCGCGGCGGTACACGCGGATTATCCGCCGGGCTGCGAGGCGGTGCTCATCGTGGAGCTGGAGGGCCCGCGAGAGGTGGTGGCGGCGGACCGCGTCCGCCTCGAGACGATCCTCGCGGCCAGCCGTCCCGTGGAGGTGCGGCCGGCCCGCGACGCGGCCGAGCGGCTCGCCATCTGGAAGGGCCGCAAGAGCGCCTTTAGCGCCGTCGGCCGCCTATCCCCGGATTTCATCGTGCAGGACGGCGTGGTGCCCCGTCGGCGGCTGGGAGAGGCCCTGCGGCGAATCCAGGCCTGGTCGCGGGAGATGGGCATTCGGTGCGCGAACGTGTTCCACGCGGGCGACGGCAACCTGCACCCGCTCATCCTTTATGATGGCCGCGAGCCGGATGGCCTGCGGCGGGCCGAAGAGCTCGCCGGCCGCATTTTACGGATGTGCGTCGAGATGGGTGGGTCGATCACCGGCGAGCACGGCGTCGGCGTCGAAAAGCGCGATTATTTGCCCGTGATGTTTCCGCCGGAGGAACTCGCGTTGTTGCGCCGGGTGCGCGCTGCTTTTGACCCGGCCGGGATCGCGAATCCGGGAAAGATGTTTCCGGAAGGGATCGCCCCCGCCCTCACGCAAACCGGCCTGCATCCGCTCGAACGGGCGGGTGTCATCTCACGCGAATGAGCCCCGCCACCCTCGAGGAACTTGTCGCCGCCGTCCGCGCCCACCCACGGGTGCTGCCCGTCGGCGCGGGCACCAAGGCGCGGCTGGCGACGGCGGCTCCCGGGTTTACGCCGCTGTCCACGCGGGCGCTGCGCGGTATCGTCGAGTACGAGCCCGACGAGTTCACCTTCACCGCGCGGGCGGGCACGCCGCTGACGGAACTCGCCGCCGTGCTGGGCGAGCGGGGCCAGTACTTGCCCTTCGACCCGCCGCTGGCGGCGGCCGGAGCGACCCTTGGCGGCACGGTCGCCGCGGGTCTGTCCGGGCCCGGCCGCTGGCGGTTCGGCGGCGTGCGCGACTTTATTCTGGGGGCGCGCTTCGTGGACGGCGAGGGGCGGTTGCTGCGGGTGGGCGGCAAGGTGGTCAAAAACGCGGCGGGCTTCGACCTGCCCAAGTTTTTTGTCGGCAGCGCTGGCTGCTGTGGCGTCCTCGCCGAGCTCACGTTCAAGGTCTTCCCGCGGCCCGCTGCGACCCGCACGCTGCGGCTCACGGCTCGCGACGCGGTGGATCAGGTCCGGCTCCTCCGGGCCTGCGCTGGCGGGCGCTGGGAGCTCGATGCCTTAGAGGCGACGGTCGAGGAGCCTGCCGTTTACGTGCGGATCGGGGCGGGAGAGGCTGCGCTCGGACCGCTGGTGGCGGAGATGCTGGCGCGCTTTCCGGGCCGCGAGTTGACGCCGGCGGAGGCCGCGGACCTGTGGGCGGTAGTGTCCGGCTTCACCTGGGCGCATCCCGGGGGCGCGTTGGCAAAGGTGCTCCTGACCTCGGGGGAGGTGCCGGCGTTCGTCGCGTGGGTGCGGGCGCAGGAGGCTGGGCGAGGCTGGATCGCTGCCGGAGGCAACGCGGGCTATCTTTCGCTCCCACCCGGGGGCGCGCCGGCGGTGTCACCGTGGCCCGGCGTGCGGCTGCGCGGCGCCGGTTCCCGCTGGCTCGGGCCGCGGCGGACGGCAGCGGTAATGACGGCGGTAAAGCGGGCCCTTGATCCCGCGGGGCGTTTCCCGGAACTCGAGGACTGAGCAATGCAACACGCGATCCGACCGGAACAGCACGGACCGATGGGCGAGGCGATGGCGAAGGCCGTGCAGGCCTGCGTGCACTGCGGCTTTTGCCTGCCGGCTTGCCCCACCTATCAGGAGCTCGGCCAGGAGATGGATTCCCCGCGTGGGCGGATCATCTTGATGAAGCAGGTGCTGGAAGGAACCCTGCCGGCGGCCGCGGCGCAGCCGCATCTCGACCGCTGTCTCGGCTGCCTTGCCTGTGAGCCCGCTTGCCCCAGTGGGGTGTCTTACCGCGACCTGATCAGCCCCTTCCGCGCGCGGCAGGAGCCGGAGGTGGAGCGGCCGTGGGGCGCACGCCTCCGCCGTACCCTCGCCGCGGCCACCTTGCCCTATCCCGGCCGCTTCCGGCTCGCGCTCCGCGGGGCCGCGCTGGGCCGAGCGTGGCGCCGCTTGGTGCCCGCTGCGCTGCGCCCGATGCTCGACCTCGCGCCGGCAAACGTCCCGCCGGCCCGCCCCCTTCCGGCGGTCCAGGCCGCGCAAGGGCAGCGGCGGGCGCGGGTCGCCCTGCTCGCGGGCTGCGCGCAGCGCGTGCTGGATCCCGACATCAACCACGCCACGCTCGAGGTGCTAGCGCGCAACGGCGTCGAGGTGCTCATCCCGGAGGCCCAAAGCTGTTGCGGCGGCCTCGCTTGGCACACGGGCGACTTGCCAGCGGCGCAGGAGTTTGCCCGGCGCAACTTGGCTGCTTTTCCGCAGGATGTGGACGCGATCCTGACCAACGCGGCGGGCTGCGGGTCGGCGCTGCACGAGTACGGGTTAATCTTGCGGGGTACGGACGACGCAGACCGCGCCGAGGCCTTTGCCCACCGGGTGATGGACGTAAGCGTATTCCTCGATCGGCTGGGGCTGCGCGAGATTCCGGCGGGGGACGGTCCGCGGCGGATTGCCTACCACGACGCTTGCCACCTCGCGAACGCGCAGGGCGTACGCGCCGAACCGCGGCGCCTGCTCACGGCGATCCCCGGCGTGGAGCTGTGCGAGTTGGCGCAGGCGCACCTCTGCTGCGGCAGCGCCGGCACCTACAACCTCGACCAGCCGGAAATCGCCGGTTCCCTCGGGCGGCAGAAGGCGGAAGCCGTCATCTCGACGGGCGCCACCGTGGTGGCCTCGGGCAACATCGGCTGCCTGACGCAACTGCGGGCGCACCTTGCGGCCCTCGGCTCGCCGGTCCGCGTTCGGCACACGCTGCAGGTGCTGCGCGACGCCTACGGTCCCGCGGCGGAGTGAGCGACGCCGCCGCGGCGAGGCGCGCTCAGGCGCGGTCGACGATGCGGTCGGCCAAACCGTATTCGATGGCCTCGCGCGCGGTCAGGTAGAAATCCCGGTCGGTGTCGCGGTTGATCCGCTCCAGCGGCTGCCCGGAGGCGGTCGCGAGGATCTGGTTCAACTCCGCGCGCAGCTTCTCCATCTCCTGCGCTTGAATGTTGATGTCGCTGGCGGGGCCGATCATCCGGCCGGAGATGAGGGGCTGATGGATCAGCACGCGCGAGTGCGGGTACAGGAGGCGGCGGCCCTTGCGTGCGGCGCTCAGCAAAATCGAGCCCATCGAGGCGGCCATTCCCGTCACCACCACCGTGACCGGCGAGGTGATGAGCTGGATGGTGTCGTACACCGCCATGCCAGCGGTGATGGAGCCGCCGGGGGTGTTAATGTAGAAGGTGATGTCCTTACCGGGAGCGGTGGCCTCGAGGTAGAGGAGCTTCTCGGTGAGGTCCTTTGCGGTCTCGTCGGTGACCGCGCCCCAGAGGAAGATCTTCCGCTGCTCAAGGAACTTACGCTGGATGAGCAGGGCGACTGGGGCGGCGCCTTTGCGGGCGGCGGCAGATTCCTCCTCGCCGTCCTCGTCCTCGTCATCGGCGCGGGGCGGCAGGGAGGCGGGCACGAGCGGGCGGGAGTCGAAATGCATAGGGCGGCAACGTTGGTCGCGAGGCGCGGCTTGGCAAGAGCGCGGCTCAGGGCGCGCGGGGCGCCTGCCAGACGGCGAGTACATCGGGGGAACCCTGCGCGCGGATGCCATTGTCGTTGAGGATTTCCTCGGTGGCGGCGCTGGTTTCGGCGCGGGGCAGGACGACCGTCTCGAGCTTACGGCCGGCGAAATCGAGCACGATCAGCTCCTCGCGGGCGTCGCGGAGCAGTTCCACCAAGTGGGCGAGGTTGCGGACGCGGTGGCCGTTGACCGATTCCACCACGCGACCTTGGGCGGGGGAGTAGCCCTTGACTAGGCGGTGGGGGAAGAAGGGGGAGGAGACGACGACGATCTCCTCGCCAGGGAAGGCGGGGCGGTCGGCGCGCCGGTGGGCGAGGGGACTCGCCTGGGCGGAGAGCTGCGCCGCCACGTTGTTCAGTCCCGCGAGGAAGGCCTGCGTGGCCGCCGAGAAAACGACGGGACCGTAGATGAAATACGAGGGGTAGTTGCCGACGAGATCGGGCATCACCAGCGGCCGCTGTGGCGGCACGGGCACTTCGAGGACGCGCGGGGTCTGTTCGCGCACGACGGTGAGCGCGATGCGGCCAGCCTTGGCCTGGGACTGGAGCAGGTAGTGCAGGCGCACGCGGAGGTCGCCGCGCCGCACCATTCCCTCATTGTCGATCGGCGTGCCGGCAATGTGAGTGAGGACATCCCAGGGGCGCAGCGGATATCCCTCCTCGGCGTTGTCCGTGCCTGTTACGATCACGCCTTCGACCTCGCGGCCGACTTTGAGGTGGGTGCGCAGGGCGGGGTTCTCGAAGGTCTGGAGCGGGTCGAAGAGGGCGGGCTTGCCGTCGTAGCGGCCGTCGGCGACATCCGCGAGGAACAGGTCGATCTCCTCGGCGGGGATGATGTAGCCGATGTTGTCGCCGCCGCCGAGGCGGCTGAACGCAAGGCCGATCATCCGGTCGTCGACGACGGCCGGGCCCCCGCTGTTGCCCGGGTTGATCGCGGCGTCGATCTGGATGCGCAGGCCGGAGACCGGATAGTTGTAGAGCGTGAACTCGATCCGGGAGACGATCCCCTTGGTGATGGAGAGGTTCGTCCCGCCGGTGGGGAAGCCGTAGACCATTACGGGGTCTTTGACGCCCGGCAGGCGGGCGGCGCGGGGCAGGGCGGGGCGTTGGGCGAAGAACGTCTCGTCCTCAAGCCGGAGTATGGCGAGGTCGATCCCGGGCGCGATGGCCTCGACGGTGGCCGAGACCTTGTCGCCGGACTGGTTGGCCTGCACCTGCACCTGGCTCGCGTAGAGGACGACGTGGGCGTTGGTGAGGATGCGGCGGCCCTCGATGATGACGCCGGTGCCGGTGCCCTCGCGCGGAGCCTGCTTGGTCCACGGGCGGTAGGGATCCGGATAGCGGGCGGTGGCAAAGATTTTCACCACTGAGGCCTCGATCCCCGCGGCGGGCGCTGACGCTGGCGCGGGAGCGGGGGCGGCCGGTGCGGGGAGCGAAGCGGGAGGCTGCACCTGGCCGGCCAGGGGCGGCAGGCAGGTGAGGGACAGGAGCGCGGCGAGGGTGGCGCCGGGGAGTAGCGGGCGGACGGGCATTTCCGCGAGGGAAACCACACCCCCCGGGCGAGGCCAGAGCGAACTGACCGGTGTTCAGCCGCGGACCTGGCCGGTGCCCTCGATCAGGAACTTGTAGCTGCAGAGTTCCCGCAGGCCCATCGGGCCGCGGGCGTGGAGGCGGTCCGTGCTGATGCCAATCTCCGCTCCGTACCCGAACTCGAAGCCATCGGTGAAGCGCGTGCTGGCGTTCCAGTAGACCGTGGCGCTGTCGACCTCGGCGAGGAAGCGCCGCGCGGCGGGTTCGTCGGCGGTGACGATCGCGTCGCTGTGCGCGGAACCGTCGCGGTTGATGGTGGCGATCGCCTCGTCGAGGGAGCTGACGACGCGCACGGCGAGCACGAGGTCGAGGAATTCCGTGGTGAAGTCGCCCGGGGTGGCCGTTTCGGCGGCGATCCCGGCGGCGGTGAGGATCCCGGAGGCCTCGGCGTCGCAGCGCAGGCGGACCCCCCGGTCGACGAGGGCGCGCGCCACGGTGGGGAGGAGAACGTTAGCAGCTTCGCGGTGCACGAGGAGTTGTTCCGCGGCATTGCAGGCGCTGGGCCGAGAGACCTTGGCGTTGGTCGTCACCGCCGCGGCCATCGCCGGTTCGGCGGCCCGGTCGAGGTAGACGAAGCACACGCCGTTGTAGTGCTTGATCACGGGGATCGTGCTGTGTTCGGCGACGAAGCGGATGAGCCCTTCGCCACCGCGCGGGATCACGCACTGAATGAGGGTGTCGAGCCCGAGCAGCGTGGTAAGGGCGCCGCGGTCCGTCGTGGGCACGAGTTGCACGGCGTCGGCGGGGAGGTGGCTGGCGATGAGGGCTTGGCGCACGAGCTCGGCGAGGGCGACGTTGGTGTGGAAGGCCTCCTTGCCGCCGCGGAGGATGGCCGCGTTGCCGCTCTTGAGGCAGAGCACCGCGCAGTCGATCGTCACGTTCGGCCGCGCCTCGTAGATGATCGCGAGGACGCCGATCGGGACGCGCACCTTGCGGAGGTGGAGGCCGTTGGGGCGCGTCGTCTCCTCAAGCACCTCGCCGACGGGGTCGGGTAGGGCGGCTACCTGGCGCACGGAATCCGCGAGCTGGCGCAAGCGTTCTGGGGTGAGCGTGAGGCGGTCGCGGGTGGCGGCGGGGAGGGCGCTGGCTTCGGGCGAGGCGAGGTCGCGCGCGTTGGCGGCGAGCAGTTCCGGGCCGGCGGCTTCGAGCATTCCAGCGAGGCGGAGCAGGGCGGCGTCCTTACGGTCGCGGGGGACGTTTGCGAGGGCGAGCGCCGCGGCGCGCGCGCGGCGGGCAAGCGTGGTGACGAGTTCGGCGAGGTCCGAGGCCATGCGGGGGGCATCGTTGGGGCCGGCCGAGGTCTGACAACCGCCAAGTGCGGCGGCCGCGAGGAGGGGCGGTTGCAACACCGGGGGCGCGGGGGGCGGGGGCAGCAGCCACGAGGCCCCGGGCGGCGTGAGGCGACGGACGCCCCAGATCCCGAGGGCCACGAGGGCAAGGCCGAGGGTGTTGAACCACCAGGGATGGAAGACCGGGCCCTCCGCCTCCGTGACGGCGTTGAAGCCCGTGACCTCGAAGGGGAACCAGGTGAGGTAGCTCGCCGCATTGTTCAGCGCGTGGGCCAAGATGCAGAGCCCGAGCGAGCGCGTCCGCACGTAGAGCCAGCCGGTGAGCAGCCCGAGCAGGAGGGCGACCGGAGCTTGCACCGGGTTGAAGTGGACGAGGGCGAACAGTCCCGAGGAAAAGAGGATGGCCGCGGCTGGGCGCCAGCGGCCGAGGAGGCCCCGCAGAATCAGCCCGCGGAAGACGAGTTCCTCGGTCACCGGCGCAATGACCACCGCGAGGAAGGGTCCCAGCCAAACGATCTCGACGATGTCGCCTAGGTCCGGCGCGAAATCGAGCTGTTCCAAGATGCCGGCGGGGAGCGCGGCGCGCATCAGGTTGTCGATCTCCGAGAGCGCGATGATCACCGCGGCGAGGAAGGGCAGCAGGGTCCACGCAAGCGCAGGGGGCGAGAACCGGAGGGTGCCAGCTGCGTGCCAAGGCTCGCCGGCACGGGTGAAGGCCCAATTGGCCACCGCCGCGGTCGCGAGGAGTTTCGCGAACACCAGCAACACCGAATCCACGACGGCTTGCTCTCCCGCCCAAGCGTACCAGCCGGTCAGGCTCCCGGCAAGGTAGGCGCGCTCCAGCACCCAGGCGGCGGCTACCTCGCCGAAGACTGCGGCGGCGGTCAGGGCGAGGGCGAAGCGGACGGTGAACCGACGGGGGGCGGAGACGAGTCGCGGCACGGGGTTATTGCGTGCAGGTCGGGCCGGGGGCGTCAGGCCAAATCGCGGGGCTTGGCACGGGCGCGCGCGCCGGCCACGCTGGCGGGATGTACGAACTCGCGCTCACGGGCGCCCAGCGTTCCCACCTGCGCGGCCTCGGCCAAGCTCTTCCCGACCACGTCCGGGTCGGTAAGGCCGGCGTCACGCCCGCCTTCCTTCAAGAACTGCAGCGGCTGCTGCGGGCCAACGAGCTCGTGAAGCTGCGCTTTGTCGGCGCCGACCGTGAGGAGCGGGCCGCCCTAGGGGAGCGGATCGCGGACGAGGGCCGCTGCGTCTGCGTCGGGTCCGTAGGGCATACCGCCCTCTTCTTCCGCCCCCACCCGGATCCCGCCGCGCGGCGCGTGCGGCTGCCGGGTGCGGCCTGACGTTGACGCCGCCGGGGGCGGGGGCTTGCCTGACAGAATGTTCATCATCATCGGCGGCGACGGCAAGGAGTACGGCCCGGCGACAGCGAGTCAGGTGCGTGGCTGGCTGGATGGTGGCCGGGCCAATGTCGACACGCGCGCCAAGCGGGTGGGTACGGAGGAATGGCGTCGCCTCGGTGATTTCGTGGAGTTCGGTGGGGTGGAGGTCGCGGCGCCGGCCGATGCGTCGCTAAACGTTGGGGAAGAGGGGTCGGAGCAGGGCGGGGTGGAACCCGTGACGCTGGCCTCCCCTTGGTCGCGTCTCCTAGCGCGTTGCGCCGATGGGTTTCTGGAGTTCCTAGCGGCGGTGCCTGCCTTGGTCGTGCTCGGCCCCGATCTGATGAAGGTCCTTGAGACCGTGGTGAAGGCCTCGCGGGAGGGGGAGTTTAGCTTGGAGGGGCTGGAGACCACTCGGCTGATGCCGGCGCTGGTTTTGTTTACCGCGCTGCAGCTCGCGCTGCTGGGCATTCAGATTTTCTTGCTCACCTCCCGGGGCCAGTCGCTGGGGAAGATCCTCTTAGGCGTGCGGGTCGTGCGGGCGGATGACGGCGAGAAGCCCGGCTTCTTGCGTGTGTGGCTGCTGCGCGAGCTGCCCTCCGGGGCGATCCAAGGGATGCTACAACTCCTGCCGGTTGTCGGATTCTTCCTGCGCTTCGCGTTCGTGACGACCAACTACCTGATGATCTTCCGCGAGGATCGTCGCTGCCTGCACGATTTCATCGCGGGCACGCGGGTGGTGCGCGCCTGAGCGCCGCGCACGGCCTCAGACCACGCGGTCGGTCAGCGTCTCGCCAGCCGTGAAGGCGGCAAGATTAAGGAGGAAGTGGCGCACTAGGGCCTCGTCTTGGTCGTGGCGACCGCCGGCGGTGTGCGGGGTGACGTAGCAGCGCGGCTCCGTCCAGAAAGCGTGGTCGGACGGCAGCGGCTCGGTGGCGAACACGTCCAAGTAGGCTTCGCCGATCCGGCCGGAGCGGAGCGCCGCGAGCAGCGCGGCCTCGTCGACAGTGGTGCCGCGGCCGACGTTGTAAAACCGCGCTCCCGGCTTGCAGCAGGCGAGCCGGCGGGCGTTCACGTAGTTGCGCGTGGACTCGTTGTCTGGAAGCAGGTTCACCACGTGGTCGGCCTGGCCGAGGGCGGAGCTGAGCAGCTCCTCGGGGACGATGCGGACGCCGGCCTCGCTGCGGACGCGGCGGCGGACGGCGGTGACCTGCATCCCGAAGGGGGTGAGGAGCGCCGCGAGGCGGCGGCCGATCGCGCCGTAGCCGAGGAGCAGGACGGACTGGCCCGTGAGCAGCCGGGATTCGTAGCGGCGCTCGTCGTAGTGCCAGGAACGGTCCGTGAGCTGTTCGCGGTGGGAAGGGAGGAGGCGCCGGCCGAGGGCCAGCATCATCGCGAGCACGTGCTGGGCGCAGCTGTCGGCGAAGACCTCCGAGGCGTTGGTGAAGGCGGCCCCGCGGGCGCGGAAGCCCTCGAGGAACTCCGGGGTGTCGTAACGGGTGTAGCCCGCGCTGGTCACCTCGACCCAGCGGAGGCGGGGTGAGGCGAGGCACTGCGCGGCGTCGGGCTGGCCGAAGGCGATGTCGGCGGCGGCGAGGGCCGGGTCGGGGCGGCCGGCCGCGAGCACGGCGGCGGTGGTGGTGGCGGAGCGCACCAGCTGGTGGGAGCCGAGGCCCGCCTCGAGCAGGCTTTCGGCGGCAGGCTGAAAGCGGGTGTTGGTCCAGATGGTGAGCGGCGGCACAGTTTGCGAGTGGAGGGGGCGTCGGGCGCGGCGACAAACCCGGATTTTTTCTCGCCGCCCGCCGGGGCTCCGCGTTGTCTCCGGCTGTTCCCAATCACCTATGCCCCGTCCCGTTACCTTGTTCACCGGCCAATGGGCCGACCTCCCCCTCGAGAAGCTGGCCCCGCTCGTCAAGAAGATGGGCTACGACGGCGTGGAACTGCCCTGCTGGGGCGACCACTTTGACGTCGACGCGGCGGCCTCGAGCAAGAAGTACGTCCACGAGAAGTGGGCGCTGCTGAAGGACCACGGGCTGACCTGCCACGCGATCTCGAGCCACCTGGTGGGCCAAGCCGTGTGCGACCTGATCGACGAGCGGCATAAATCGATTTTGCCGGCCGACGTGTGGGGCGACGGCGACCCGGAGGGCGTGCGCAAGCGGGCCGCGCGCAAGCTAGCTCTCACGGCCAAGGCGGCGCGGGCGTTCTTCGACGCGCGGCCGGGACGGGCGGGCAAGGGCGAGTTTCCGGCGGTGGTCAACGGCTTCACTGGTTCCTCAATCTGGCATTCGATCTACGCCTTCCCACCGACCTCGCAGGCGTTCTGGGACGCCGGTTACGCGGACTTCGCGCGCCGTTTCGGCCCGATCCTCGAGGCGTTCGACAAGCAGAACGTGAATTTCGCGCTGGAGGTGCACCCGACCGAAATCGCCTTCGACATCGCCAGCGCGCAGCGGGCGGTGGCCGCGGTCGGCGGGCATCGGCGCTTCGGTTTCAACTACGACCCCTCGCACCTTGGCTACCAGGGGGTCGATTACGTGAAGTTCATCCGGACCTTCGGCGATCGGATCTACCACTGCCATATGAAGGATGTGTGGTGGGGCCACGGCGACGGCACCGTTGGCGTGTTCGGTGGCCACGTGAGCTTCGGTGACGCCCGGCGCCACTGGGACTTCCGCTCGCTCGGGCACGGCGATATCCGCTTTGAGGACATCATCGTGGCCCTGAACGACGTCGGCTATCGTGGGCCGCTGTCGGTCGAGTGGGAGGACAGCCGGATGGACCGCTTCCACGGCGCCGCCGAGTCGGCCGCCTTCGTGCGGAAGGTCGACTTCCCCTCGAGCACTATCGTTTTCGACGCCCAATTCGACCGCTGAAGCCGATGAACTCCCCCAAAATTGCGATCATTGGAGCGGGCGGCATGGCTGCCTACCACGCCCGGGGTTTCCGGGAAGCGGGGGCCGAGATTGTGGCCCTCGCGGACCTCAACGCGGCCGCCGCGGAAAAGGCCGCCGCCCGGCACGGGATTCCGCGCCATTTTGGTGACGTGGCCGAGATGCTGCGGGCGCTCCCGGAGCTCGACGCGGTCTCCATCATCGTCCCGAACAAGTTCCACGCTCCCTTGGCGCTCCAAGCGCTGAAGGCGGGCAAGCACGTGTTCTGCGAGAAGCCGCCCGCGCTCACGGCCCCGCAGATGGCGCAGATGCGGACCGCGGCTGCCAAGGCCCGCCGCACGCTGATGTTCAACTTTAACAACCGTGCGCGGCCCGAGAGTTACGCCATCCGCGAATACCTGAGTCAGGGCGTCGTCGGCACGATCAACTCCTGCCAAGCGAAGTGGATCCGCCGCACCGGCATCCCGGGCTTCGGCGGGTGGTTCACCACCAAGGCGCTCTCCGGTGGCGGCCCCCTGATCGACCTGCTGCATATGATCGACCTTGGGCTGCACTTCATGGGCTACCCCGAGCCCGCTCATATCCTCGCGCGGACCTACCACGATCACATCACCGACAAGTCCTTTAAGGGCCCTTGGGGCATCCCGGACGTCGCCAAGGGTGTGACCGACGTCGAAGCCGCGGCGCACGGGTTCGTGACCTTCCGCACCGGCCAGTCGATGTCCTTCGCGGTCTCTTGGGCGGAGATGAACCAGCGCGAGGAGGTGTCGGTGGTCTTCCAAGGCACGCGCGCTGGCGGGATGGTCCGCCGACTCTTCGGGACCGACGGCATCGACGCGACCGCGATCGACGCTTGCGAGCTGTACACGCAGGAGAACGGCCGTCCGGTCAACCGCTCCATCGTGGTGCCGCCGGACGAGACGATGGGCCGCGTGCGTTCGGCGGTGAACTTTGTGCGCGTTCTGCAGGGCGCGGAGGAGCCGCTGAACACGCCTGACCAGGCGCTCGCGCTGATGCGCATCATCGACGGCGCCTACCGCTCGGCCGCCACCGGCCGTCCCGTTGCCCTCTGAGTCCCTGATGCCCGCTCTCCTATGAACCTTCCCCGCAAACTCCGCCTAGGCATGGTCGGCGGTGGCCGTGGCGCCTTCATCGGCGCCGTTCACCGCATGGCTGCCCGCCTCGACGGCGAGATCGACTTGGTTGCCGGCTGCTTCTCCTCCGATCCGGCGAAGTCCCGCGCCTCCGGTGCTGATCTCCACCTCGATCCGGCCCGCGTCTACGGCACGTACGAGGAGATGATCGCGCGCGAGTCCGCCCTGCCCGCGGACCAGCGCATCGACTTCGTCTCGATCGTCACCCGCAACAACACCCACTTCCCGGTCGCCAAGGCGTTTCTCGAGGCCGGTTTCCACGTGGTGTGCGATAAGCCCCTGTGCTTCTCGCTCGCCGAGGGTCGCAAGCTCCGCGAGGTCGTCCGCCGCACGGGCCGCGTCTTTGCCCTTACCCATAACTACACCGGCTACCCGATGGTGAAGGAGGCTCGCGAGTGGGTCCGCACCGGTCGCCTCGGCAAGTTGCTCAAGGTTGTGGTCGAGTACCCGCAGGGCTACGCGATCTCGGCGCTCGAGGCCGGCAAGGTGAGCCGCATCGCCAACTGGCGGATGGACCCGAACGTCTCCGGCGTCTCCAACTGCATGGGCGACATCGGCACGCACGCGCACAACCTCGCCCGCTACATCACCGGGCTCGAGGTGGAGGAGATCTGCGCGGAGCTCTCGACCTTCATCCCGGGCCGCCTGCTCGACGATGACGGCAACTGCCTGGTGCGCTTCAGCCAGGGCGTGAAGGGAATCTTGTTTGCCTCGCAGATTTCGAGCGGCGAAGAGAACAACCTCAACATCCGCGTCTTCGGCACGAAGGGTTCACTGCAGTGGTTCCAGGAGAATCCCAACGAGCTGATCTTCAAGAAAGCGGACGCGCCCCAGCAGGTCCATCGCCGCGGCAACGGCTACCTTGGTGCCGCCGCGCGCGGGGCCTCGCGTACGCCCTTCGCCCACCCCGAGGGCTTCATCGAGGCCTTCGCGAACATCTACCGCGCGGCCGCCGTGGCCATCGCCGACTCGATCGCGGGTCGCAAAGCCCCGAAGGGCGGGTACGACTTCCCCACGGTGGACGACGGCCTC
>CAIOTK010000265.1 GCA_903861185.1 uncultured Opitutia bacterium
GCGTGTGCCCGTGGCCGTCGACCTGAACTTGCTGCGCTGAGCGCCACCGGGGCGGCAGGGGAGGGACAAACCGTCTCAGTTCGGGTCGGGCGCCGGCGCATCGTGTCCCGCTCTGCCCCGGCGGGTAGGGATTCTCCCTCGGGCGGGCGTTGCGCCGGGATGGCGCGGTCTATGCGGAGGGAGGGGATATGGATTCCGCCAAGCTCACGCAAATGTCCCGCCAAGCCGTTACCGATGCCCAAGCTCAGGCCCGGCGTCGCGGGCACGCCGAGGTCGACACGTGGCACCTGCTGGCCGCGTTGCTGGGCCAGGAAAACGGCCTCGTGCCCGGTTTGTTGGGGAAGTTGAACGTGGAGCCGGGGACGGTGAGCGCGGCGGTGGAGCGCGAATTGGAGCGCTTGCCGCGGGTCTCCGGTTCTGTCGACACCTCGAAGGTGTACGTCACGCCCGCCGTGCAGGAGGTCCTGACCCGGGCGGAGGACGAGGCGGCACAGCTCCGCGATGAATTCGTCTCGGTGGAGCATCTGTTCCTGGCGCTGCTGGAGATCGCGCGCCCGGAGGGGTTGCGGAAGCTGTTGCGCGGTCTTGGGCTGGAGCGGTCCCGGGTGCTGGAGGCGCTGAAGCAGGTGCGCGGGGCACAGCGGGTAACGTCCGACAACCCGGAGGCCACCTATGCGGCCTTGGAGAAGTACGGCGTGGATCTGGTGGCGCAGGCGCGCAAGGGGAAGATGGATCCGGTGATTGGGCGCGACGAGGAGATCCGGCGCACCATCCGGATCCTTTCCCGCAAGACCAAGAATAACCCCGTGCTCATCGGGGAGCCCGGGGTGGGCAAGACTGCGATCGTCGAAGGGCTGGCGCAGCGGATCCTACGGGGGGATGTGCCGGAGGGGCTGCGGGACAAGACCATCTTCTCTCTCGACCTCGGGGCGCTCGTGGCCGGGGCCAAGTACCGCGGTGAGTTCGAAGAGCGCCTGAAGGCGGTCTTGGCGGAGGTGAAGCAGGCCGAAGGCCGGATCATCCTCTTTATCGACGAGCTGCACCTGATCGTGGGGGCGGGCAAGACCGAGGGGGCGATGGACGCGGGCAACCTCCTCAAGCCGATGCTGGCCCGGGGTGAGCTGCACTGCATTGGCGCCACGACGCTCGATGAGTATCGCCGGCACGTGGAGAAGGATGCTGCCTTGGAGCGGCGCTTCCAGCCGGTGTTGGTCGATCAACCTTCCGTGGAGGATGCCATCTCGATCCTGCGCGGCCTGAAGGAGCGCTTTGAGCTCCACCACGGCGTGCGGATCCAGGACAATGCGCTGGTCAGCGCGGCGGTCCTGTCCAGTCGCTACATCAGCGACCGCTTCCTGCCGGACAAGGCCATCGACCTCGTTGACGAGGCCTGCGCCCTGATTCGGACCGAAATGGATTCCCTGCCGCAGGAGTTGGACGAACTCACGCGGCGGGTGCTGCGGCTGGAGATCGAGGAGACGGCGCTGGCCAAGGAGAAGGACGAGGCTTCGGCCCGGCGGTTGGAGTCCTTGCGGCGGGAGTTGGCGGAGGCGCGGGAGCGCGCCGGGGGCCTGCGGCTCGTCTGGGACAAGGAGAAGGCCGCGGTCGACCGCACCCGTCGCCTGCGGGAGGACATCGAGGGGGTGCGGCGGGAAATGGAGCGGGCGGAGCGGGCCTATGACCTCAGCAAGGTAGCGGAGCTGCGGCACGGGCGGCTGCCCCAGCTGGAGGCGGAGCTGCGGCGGCTCGAGGGGAAGGGGCGGGCGGAGACCACCCTGTTCCGCGAGGAGGTGTCGGCGGAGGAGATCGCGACCGTCGTCTCCCAATGGAGCGGCGTGCCCGTGACCCGGCTAGTCGAGGGCGAGAAGGAGAAGCTGCTGCGGATGGCGGAGGTGTTGCACCGGCGGGTCGTGGGGCAGGACGAGGCCGTGCAGCTTGTCACCGAGGCCATCCTGCGGGCCCGGAGTGGGATCAAGGATCCTCGCCGGCCGGTGGGGAGTTTCCTGTTTCTGGGCCCGACAGGCGTGGGTAAGACCGAGCTCGCGAAGGCGTTGGCGGAGACCCTGTTCGACACTGAGGCGGCGATCGTGCGGCTCGATATGTCCGAGTATATGGAGAAGCACAGTGTGGCGCGTCTCCTCGGGGCGCCTCCGGGGTATGTCGGGTACGAGGAGGGCGGGCAGCTCACCGAGGCCGTGCGGCGGAAGCCGTATGCGGTGGTGTTGCTCGACGAGGTGGAGAAGGCGCATCCGGACGTCTTCAATGTACTTCTCCAGGTGCTCGATGATGGCCGGCTCACCGATGGGCAGGGGCGCACCGTGGACTTCAAGAACACCGTGATCATTATGACCTCGAACCTCGGTTCGCGGCATCTGCTGGAGGGGGTGACCGGAGAGACGATCCCGGAGAGTGTGCGGGAGAGTGTGCTGGCGGATCTGCGGCGGGCGTTTCGGCCGGAGTTCCTGAACCGGGTTGATGAGACCCTGCTGTTCAAGCCGCTGAGCCTGGCGGAAATCACGAGTATCGTGGACCTGCTGTTGGCGGATCTGAATCGTAGGCTGGCGGACCGGCGGGTGAGTGTGGCGCTCGATGCGGCGGCGCGGGAGTGGGTGGCGGAGAAGGGCTATGACCCGGTGTTTGGGGCCCGGCCGTTGCGGCGGTTCCTGCAGCGGCACCTTGAGACGCGGCTCGCGCGGGCGCTGCTGGCGGGCGAGGTGGCCGAGGGCGCGGCGCTCGTGTTCACCGTGCGGGACGGTGCGCTCGTGGCGGCGGCCGCGACGTCCTAATCTCGTGGATACAAGAGCCAAAAAAAGGGGCCTGCGATTTTTTTGAAAAAAGTCCTTGCCCAGGGCGCGGCAATTTGCACCGTCTCCCTTCCCGCCAGACGAACCTTCAGCACTTCGGTGCCGGAGGGGATGGTGGGAAGGTCAGCGAGTTCTTTGGAGTCTGGGTTGGTCGGTGATTTTTCCGAAAAATCTTCGGGAAAAGAGTTGACCAGCGCGGTCTAAGAAGTTTTGCTGATCGTCTTTCCTCAAAAAGGAAGCTCTTTGAAAGTTACTTTGTGCGATTGATTGGGACCCCCAATCAAAAATTCAATACACGATACCGGCGCAAGTCGGTATCACCAGAAGTAGTTCAGAATCACTAGGTTCAGAACTCTCTTTTTCGGAGAGTTTGATCCTGGCTCAGAATGAACGCTGGCGGCGTGGTTAAGACATGCAAGTCGAACGGTTTTTCA
>CAIOTK010000266.1 GCA_903861185.1 uncultured Opitutia bacterium
CGAAGGCGCCTCCGCAATCGTCTGCGCCCACAACCACCCGAGCGGGGACCCGGCGCCGAGCGCGCCCGACGTGCAAGTCACGCGCCTCCTGCGCGACTCTGGCCGGACGCTCGACATCGCGCTGCTCGACCACGTGATCCTGGGCCGCGCCGGGGCCGATCCGCTGGGCAAGGGCTACTACAGTTTCCGGGAGGCGGGCGTGGTCTGAGCCCACTCTGGGCCCGCCCCGCGAACGAGCGTACGCACGCGCAGCAGGAACATATCGGCGGTGATGTACAGGGTGCCACCGTCGTCGCCCCAGGCACAGTTGCCGGTCGCTTGGCCGGTCAGGATTCGACCCAACAGCTTACCTTCCGGTGAAAGCACCAGCACGCCACCCGGACCGGTGGCCCAGACGTTGCCGCGATCGTCGACCTTCAGCCCGTCGCAGGAACCGCGGACGCCGGGTTGCCGCAACGGCAGCGCGTCGAGGAAGAGTCGTTCGCCCGCGAGCGTGCCGTCGGGAGCCACGTCGTAGGCCATGATGCGCGGCGCCCGCCCATCGCTCACGGCGACGTACAGGCGGCGCTCGTCCGGCGAGAAGCCGATGCCATTGGGAAAGCTCAGGCTGGCGGTGAGCAGGGTCACGCGGCCGGAGGGTTCCACCCGGTAGACGCCGTTGTGCGGCTGCTCCTTCAGCGGGGAGTCGTTGAGCTTCTCGAGCCCGTAGGGCGGGTCGGTGAAGTAAATGTCGCCGTTGCGGCGCAGCGCGAGGTCGTTGGGGCTGTTGAACCGGCGGCCCGCGTGTCCGTCGGCCACGGTCACCCAACGGCCCGCCTCGTACCGCGCGACGCGCCGCTCGCCGTGCTGGCAGACGAGCAGGCGCCCCTGCGCGTCGCGGGCGAGGCCGTTGCTGCCGGGCTCCCGGAAGCCGGGGGTCGGGTTCAGCAGCCCGCTGGGTTTCAGGAACACCTCGGCCTCGCGGCCGCCCGGCGCCCAACGCAGGATTACGTTCTCCGGAACGTCCGAGAACAGCAGCGCGCCCTCGTACCAAACCGGGCCCTCGGACCAGTTGAAGCCCTCCGCGAGGAGCTCAATCCCGGTCCCCGGCGCCACGAGCGCGTCAAAGGCGGGATCCAACCGTTCGATCCGGCCCTGGAAGACCGGCGTGGCGGGTGCGGCGGCACGGGTGGACCAGGCGCCGGCGAGGGCCGGCAACAGGAGGACGGCGAGGAGGCGGAGTGGGGGCATCGGGGAAAGCCGGAGGGGAGCGGCGACCCCCGAGATGCACAGCGCCGCCGCGTGAGGCAAGGTCCGGAGTCGCGAAGACTCAGGCAGCGCCAGCCGCGGCGGGGGTCTTACGCACGAGGCGGGCGATGGACTCCTCGGGGTTGAGCGCGGCGACGGCACCGAGTTCCACCCACGCAAGTGCCTTCGACTCGTGGCTGAGGCGCAGCGGCTCCGCCGGATCGCCCTCCAACAGGAAACGCAGGTCGTGATGGAAGTGCCCCGGCTGGCCCGGCCGCTCCGGGATCCAATGACGGTCGACATCGAAAACCGCAGATGTCAGCACCCGCAGCCCGGCCAAGCCGCTTTCCTCCTCCGCCTCCCGCCGGGCCACCGCGAGCAGGTCCCCGTCGCCATCGGCGTGCCCGCCTAGCTGCAGCCAGCGGTCGAGCTTGTGGTGGTGCGTGAGCAGGACGCGCCGCCGGCAGGGGCTGACGATCCAGGCCGAGCCGGTCAGATGCCCGGGCGCGCAGCGGCGCTCTAGGCAGTCGGGCTCCGCACGGACGAAGGCGAGGATCTCGCGCAGGGCGGCCGCCTCGGCGCCGGGTTCGGCGCGGGTCACGTGCGCCGCGAGCAGGGCGAGAACGGGCGCGCGGTGCATCCGCTCAGCGGGTCTCGTACCACTTTGGGTCCGCGGGGGCGGCACCGGCGGCGATCGCGGGGAAGACCTCGGGTACCGAACCCACCACGCGGTAGAGCGTCCGATTGGACTCCTTGTAGAAGTGCTGTTCCTGCATCCGGTCGAAGAGCTGCAGCAGGGGGTCATAGAACCCGTCGTAATTAAGCAGGACGCACGGTTTCCGGACGACGTTGAGCTGGCGGAGCGTAAGGATCTCCACGATCTCCTCGAGCGTGCCCCAGCCACCCGGCAGCGCGACGAAGGCGTCGGCCCGCGTCTCGAGCAGCAGCTTGCGCTCGCGCATTGTGATGACCGTGACCAGCTCGTCGGCCTCGTCGTAGGCGAGTTCGCGGACCTTGATGAACTCGGGGATCACGCCGACGACGCGGCCGCCGGCCTGCTTCACGGCGCGCGCCACCGCTCCCATCATCCCGGTCTTGCCGCCGCCGAACACCAGGTCCCAGCCCTCGGCGACGAGGCGGGTGCCGAGTTCGCTCGCGAGGTTGAGGTACTTGGCGTCGAGGCGGTCGGAGGAGGCGCAGTAGACGCAAAGGAGCTTGGACATCGGAGGATGGGATTGAGGGGTGAGGCGTCGGCTGCTTAGTTTCAAACCAATCTCGGCGCGAACGTGTCTCCCGCTCCCCTGCCCTTCTCCCCGCCCTACGTGGGCCGCCTCGCGCCCTCGCCAACTGGCTGGCTGCACCTCGGCCACGCGCGCACTTTCTGGGAGGCACATCGGCGGGCGCGGGCCGCGGGCGGGCGGCTGCTGTTACGCCACGACGACCTCGACCGGGATCGCTGCCGACCGGAGTTCATTGCCGCCGCCGAGGAGGATCTCCGTTGGTTAGGTTTGGCCTGGGACGGGGCACCGCTCCGGCAAACGGCCCGTCGGCCGCGGCACCGCGCCGCCCTCGAGCGCCTCCACGCCTCCGGTCTCCTCTTTCCGTGCACGCGCACCCGCCGGGACGTACTGGAAGCCTCCTCCGCGCCGCACGAGGGCGGGCCGGACGACGAGCCCGTATACCCGCCCGCGTTCCGACCGCCGGAGGGCACCGCCACGCCGCCCCTCGAGGAGCGGATCACCGTCAACTGGCGCTTCCGCGTCCCTGACGGACGCGAGCTCCGGTTCCTTGACGGCGCCGCGGGACCGCAGGCGGCGGTGGCCGGGCGGGACTTCGGTGACTTCCTGGTCTGGCGCAAGGACGACACCCCGAGCTACCAGCTCGCCTGCGCCGTCGACGATGCAGAGCTCGGCGTGACGGAGGTCGTGCGCGGGGAGGATCTGCTGCGCAGCACCCTGCGCCAGCTGCTGCTGCTGGCGGCGCTGGGGGTGCCGGCGCCGCGGTACCGGCATTTGCCCTTGGTCCGGGATGAGCAAGGTACG
>CAIOTK010000267.1 GCA_903861185.1 uncultured Opitutia bacterium
CCGCCGGCCAGCGGGTGGGCTCGAAGTTCTCTAGGTACAGCAGCCCCGCCTTTACCAGCCCGCGGATTGGGTAGCCGACATCGTTCGGCCGGCCGATGTCGTGGCGTTCCATTCCGACCAGCGCGAAGTCCCGGCCTGGCACGACTTGCCCGGAGCGGTCGCTGCGGAAGATCGGCGTGAGGCTGAGGCCTGCGAACTCCGCCATCCCGGCACGCTCCCGGGGGAGGCCCGCGACCTCGAGGAAGGTCGGCGCGAGGTCCACGAAACTCACGTGGTCGTCGACCACGCGCCCGCGCCCGGCGATGCCTGCCGGCCAGCGAATCGCCAGCGGGACGTGGTTGGAGAAGGCGTAGGCGGTGCCCTTGCCGCGCGGGAACGGCATCCCGTGGTCGGAGGTTACGACGACGAGGGTGTTCTCCAACAGGCCGCGAGCGGCGAGGGATTCGAGCATCCGGCCGAGGTGGCGGTCGAAGTGTTCCACCTCGTAGGCGTAATCGAGAATATCGTTCCGGACGGTCTCGTTGTCCGGCCAGAAGGCGGGGACGCGGTCAACGTCCTCGAGGCGGCGGCCGCCCTTGCGCACGCCGGAGCCGAACTCGTAGCCGCGGTGGGGCTCGATCGCGCCGTACCAGAAGGCCCAGGGTTGGCCGGCGGGCGCGGCGGCGAGGAAGTCCTCGAAGTTGGCGGCGTAGTCGGCGTTGCCGATGCCGGAGGTCGGCGGCGCCGCCTTGCGCGCGTTGAAGGCTGCGCCGGTCATCTGCCGCGGTTTGCCCGCGGCGTCGCGGGCCACGCCGGGGCCCCAGCCCTTGGTGGTGTGGCCGACGAACCAGCCGTTTTCCGCCAGCGCCTCGCCCCAGCCCTTGAACTCGGGCGGGAAGTACGGGATGTGGTTCGCCGCCTCCTTGAGCTGCCACGAATTGCGCCCCGTGAGGATCGCGGCGCGCGACGGCGCGCACTTGGCGTTCGGAGTGTAGGCGTGGCGGAAGAGGATGCCCTCGCGCGCGACGCGGTCGAAGTGCGGCGTGCGCACCCAGGGCGTGCCGTAGGCCCCGGCGTGCGCGCCCCAGTCGTCGGCGATCGCGAATAAAATGTTGGGCGGGGTCGCGGGCGCGGCGCCGCGGAGGAGAGCGGCCAGCGCGACGAAGAGGAGAGGCAGCAGGCGGGCGGGGTTCATCCCCGCACGGTGGCGCGCCCGCGCCACGTTGTGAACCGAAATTCCCGCGCGCGATATCGGCCTTGCGTTCGCGAATCCGAGCGTTGGCTTCCCCGGCATGTTCCGTCGCTTTCTCCTCCTAGCGCTCGGCCTCGCCTCACTGCTGCCCGCGCAATCGGTGCCCCCGGCTCAGACTTACGTCGCGGATCTTGCCGAGACCTCGTTTCGCGCTCCGGCTGACGCCGCGTTCAACCTCGGGTCCAGCTACACGCTTGAAGGCTGGTTCCACCTCACGGACGCCAGCCCCTACGCTTGGCTGCTGGGCAAGGGGCTCGAGGCCTCGGGGGTCGATCCCTACATCGGCTTTGCGTTGCAGCTCAACCGTACGGGCACGCACCTGCTCTTCGCCACCTCCGCGGGCGCGCCGGGCAGTTACCGTGAGATCGAGGCCCCCAGCGCCTTGCCACTGCGCCGCTGGGTGCATGTGGCGGTGGTGGTTGAGCAGGGGAACGCGAGCCTCTACCAGGACGGCCGCGTCGTCGCCAATGGGCGGACTGCCGGCCCGCCCGCCGCGCAGACCACGGTGCCCTTCGGCGTCGGCCAAGCGTTCCTCCCGAACGGCACGGTCAATTATCCGGGCCTGCCCGGCTTCGCGCGGCAGGTTCGCGTCTGGAACGTCGCTCGCACCGCTGCCCAGCTCCAGGCCGCCGCCGGCCAGACGCTGCCCGCTGAACGTGCGGGCTTAGTCGCGCTGTGGCCTTTGGATGACCTCGGCGGGGCCACTGCCCGCGATCTTTCCGGCGCCGGACGCGCTGTTGTCGCCGCAGCGAGCCCGCGTTTCGCCCGCCGCACCGCCGTATTGGATCAAGGCTCCTTCTACGCTGACCGCGTCACCGAGGTTCGGGATCGTTCGCTGGAAGCTGTCAACGAGCCCCACCCGATTGATTTTGACGGGGATGGCGACCTTGACCTCGTCGTCGACCAGCTGGCTTGGCCACCCACTCCGGCCGGAATCCGGACGCGGCTGCGGGCCTTCCGGAATGAGGGCGGGACGTTTGTCGACGCCACGGATGCCGTGCTCGGCAATGTCACGATGGTGCACCCGCGCGATGCGGCGGTCGCCGATTTCGACGCCGACGGCCGACCGGATCTGCTGATCATCGGCCACGGGACGGATACCGCTCCGTATCCGGGCGAGCAGTCGAAGCTGCTAATGCGGCGCGACGGCGGCCGGCTCGTCGACGAGACCGCCGCGCGGCTGCCGGCCCGCTCCTCTTTCAATCACAGTGTCGCGGTCGGGGACATCGACGGAGATGGCGACCTCGACCTCTATTTCTCCAACGTTAACGGCGGCGATGTGGGGCCGCGCTTCCTGCTCAATGATGGCCGTGGCTTCTTCAGCGAGGCGACGGACCGCGTGCCGGCCGAGATCGCGAACCGCGAGCGGGGTTTGAACTATACTGCGGCGGCACTCGTCGACGTGGACGCCGACGGTTTTCCGGACCTCGTGCTCGGCACGGGTGGGCGATACGAGAATCTTCTCTTGATGAACGACCGCCGTGGGTACTTCCGGTCGGTGGAGGGGTTTGCGCTGCCGCCCAAGATTCTGGGCCAGGGCAGCACGACGGTGGGGCTCACCGGCACGGATCTGAACGGTGACGGCGCCATCGACCTCGTTCTTTGCACGACCGGGGGCTCCATCCGGATGCCCGACGGGAACGTGATCGACGGTTACAGCATTCCCGGGCTTCAGATTCTGCTAAACCGGGGCGACGGCACGTTTTACGATGCCACGGCGGGCTCCGGCATTACGTTCCGACCGGAGGATCTCTGGGTGATCTGGGCCCGGCCACGCGACTTCGACGGCGACGGGCGCGTAGACTTGTTCCTGACGCTTTTCGCCCGTGATGTCCCGGGCCGGAGCGCCCGTATCTTTCTCAACCGGGGAGCCGGTCGTTTCGTCGATGCCACCGATGCTTACTTCCCGCCTGTCCGCGAGGGCGCAGGCGCGCTCGCTGCGGCGGACTTCAACCGGGATGGTCGGGTGGACATCGTGGCGGCTAGCGGCCGAAACGTCGCTCTATCCACGGCTACCAAGCCGCTCGACCGCTCCCTCTTCCTCACCACGCCCGATGATCCCGGGCGGCTAGCGAACCTGAGCGTGCGCACGCGGGCGGGCACCGGGGACCAGACGCTGATCACTGGCTTCGCGCTCGGCGGCGGCACGGCGGCGAAGCCCCTGCTGGTGCGGGTGGTCGGTCCGACCCTCGGGGTCTTCGGGGTCGAGGGCGTCCTAGCCAATCCGGGCGTCGAGATCGCCCCGCTCGGGGCGGCCCGCGTCACGGGCAACGACGACTGGGGCGGGACGGCCGCGCTGCGGGCGGCGTTCGCGTCCGTCGGGGCCTTCCCCCTCGCGGACGCCGCGAGCCGCG
>CAIOTK010000268.1 GCA_903861185.1 uncultured Opitutia bacterium
CGGTCTCGAACTGGCGGTGGGAGATTGCCCGGTAGCTCTGGTCGGAGAAATTGTAGCCGGCGGCAGCCGAGATATCCCAGAGCGTGCCGACGTGCCGGTAGTTGAGGCGGAAGATATTGTTCCGCACGCGTACGTAGCGCGCGGTGTTGTTGACGTTGACCGAGCCCGACCCCGGGCGGCCGCGGGTGAAATCGGGGCCCCACGCGACCGGATTGGTGCCGGTGTTGAGGATGAAGTTATGCTGCTCGTAGTCCTGCACGAGCCAGTTGCCCGAATAGGTGAACGAGAGCGTGTCGGCGGGCGCCACGCGCCAGTCGAGCCGCGTGCCGAGCGTGTAGCGGTGCTCGTAAACGGGAAAGACGTTGTACTGGTAGGTGGTGAGGTAGGGGTTATCGACGGTGGCCTTGAGCGGGTTGGTGGCGGCCGTGCTGGTGTTGAAGGCGCGGTTGATGCGGCGGGCGACGCCGTATTGATCGTTCTTCACGGCATTCACCGAGAAGCCGAAGTCCTTGGAGACCGGTACGGTGTAGGCGAAATCGAAGTCGGGCTGGTAGTGGAAGACCCGCTTCTGGTCATCGCCGGCGTCCCCGCCGGGCTGCTTGCTGAAGGCGAGGTCGCGGGAGTTGCGGTTAATATAGGCCTTAAAGCGGAGCTCGGGGCGGCTGGCCTCGAAGGCGGTGCGGCTGACCATATTGATGGAGCCGCCGAGGCTGGCGGCAGACATCTCGGGCGTGGGCACCTTGTAGATCTCCACGCGGGAGGCGTTGTTGAGGGACAACGCCTGCATCGACGTGTTGCGCGTGGGTCCGGCGGCGCCGGCCGCGTTCACCTCGTCGCCGTCGAGGGAGATGTTGGTGTAGTTGGAGGGCAGCCCGCGCAGGCCGATCAGCCCGGCGTTCATCTGGTCCGTCACGACATCGACCCCGGGCAGGTATTTCACGAACTCCGCGAGGTTGTTCTGGATGATGTCGCCCATCGCGTCGGTATGGAGCACCGTCTTGATATTGCCGGCGAAGCGCTGCTCGTTGATGGCGATCGAGGCGGCGTTGGTGTCGCGCGCCGATCCGACCACGAACGCGTCCAGCCGTACGGCGCCCGGCTGGGTGGAGCCGGCGGGGGTGCCGATGGGCTCGAGGACGAAGTCCCGCCGCGCGGTCCCGCCCGGGGTTACGGGGACCGTAGCGGTCTGCGGCGCGAGGCCGGTGAAGAACACCTGGAGCGTGACGTCGCCCGCGGGGAGGCCGGGGAGCCGGTACTCGCCGAAGGCGTCGGTGAACGCCTCGCGGCTGCTGCCGGCCACCGTAATCCGGGCATTCTCCAGCGCGGCGCCGCCGATGCTGTTCTGCACCCGGCCGGTTAGCGTGCCGGGGGCGGGCGTCTGGGCGGAGGCCGCACCGGCGAGGAACAGGGTCGCGAGTAGCCGGGCGGCGAGCCGGATCAAGGGCAACGTGGGGTGAGCGAGCATCCGAGCAGCACAAACGTCCACCGCGCGCGGAGCAATGCCGGGAACCGCTGGAGCGTCCGGCGCGCCATTCCCCGTTTGCGGCTGGCGGGTGGATGCGGAATGCCTGACCTCAACCCCGTGCATCCCCGCGCCGCCTCCCACCCCGTCCCGCCCCGCGTGGAACCCTTCGCGGAGGGCTACGTGGTGCGGGGCTGGTCCGTGCCCTTGCTGGGGGTGCCGTTCCCGACGTCCGCGTTCTTCGCGGAGGAGGACCTGGCCGGGGTGCGGTGGATCGCCTGCCTCTCGGCC
>CAIOTK010000269.1 GCA_903861185.1 uncultured Opitutia bacterium
GATCGACCTGCTCGACCCAGTGTTCAACCCCAACGTTTTCCCCTCCGGCGTTCTCTGCGTGGGCTGGACCGCGGTGGCCAATTGGCGGCTGGCAGACCTCGTGGTTCGCGCGATGCGGGTGATCGCCTTGGATCCCGGCATCATTTCCGCCGCGCGGCCGGCGCATTACGATGCCGCCGAGTGGTACGAGCGCGTGCGGGAACGCGGGTGGTTCCCGACGGTCGAGCTGTCCCCTCAGGTGCGACCGTCGCGCCGGAGCATCGTTTTCCGGAAGACCCCCCGCCACGGGACGGAATCGCCTTGAGCCCTTCGCGCCGCCGCGAGGAGTGTCGCCCCGTCGCCGCAACCCTGCCGCCAGTCCCCAAGCCGGCCTTTCCTTCGCACCCCGTCCACTAACCCCAATGCCCCTCCTCCTGCTCCTCCTCGCCCTCGCGCTTCCGGCCGCGGCGGCCACTCCCGCCGCCCCTGAGTTCTTCGACGTCTTCCCCGCCCAGTCCAATGGGGTCACCCGCCACCGCATCCCCGGGATGGTGGTCACGGCTAAGGGCACCGTTCTCGCCTACTGCGAGGCCCGGCGGAACAACAGCTCCGACTGGGGCGAGATTGAGGTGCACCTGCGGCGTTCCACCGACGGCGGGCGCTCTTGGGACGCCCCCCGCCAGATCGCGCACCGTGGGCCCCGGATGGAGGGCAACCCGCGGAAGAAGCAGGACGGCGCGCGCGAGCAGACGGTGAATAACCCCGTGGCCATCGTCGACCGCGTCACCGGGGCCATCGAATTCGTGTATTGCGTGAACTATGCCCGCGCCTTCGCGATGCGGAGCACCGATGACGGGCTCACTTGGAGCGCGCCGGTCGAGATTACCGCCACCTTCGAGCCCTTCCGGAAGCGCTACGATTGGAAGGTAATCGCCACCGGCCCGGGCCACGGCCTCCAGTTGCGCAGTGGGCGGCTGGTCGTCCCTATCTGGCTGGCGTACGGCGGCGTCGGCGACCACAAGCCTTCCGCGGCCGGGACGATCTACAGCGACGACCACGGGAAGACGTGGCGCGCGGGCGACATCGCGTTCCCCGACGAGGGCGAGTTCGGGGATCCCAACGAGACCATGATCACCACCCGCGCTGACGGGCAGGTGCTGCTGGTGGCGCGCAACGTCTCCCAGCCGAACCGTAAACTCGTCAGCGTGAGCCCCGACGGCGCCACTGGCTGGAGCACGCCGCGGTTCCACGACCAGCTGCTCGAACCGGTTTGCATGGCCAGCGTTGTGGCGCATCCGGCACAGCCGGGCCTCCAGCTGTATTCGGCCCCGCACACGGTCGCCCGCGATGCCGCCGGGCGCGAGGTCCCCGCCGGCCGGGGTAAGCGAGAGAATCTCTCCATTAAGCTCAGCCGCGACGATGGCGTGACTTGGCCGGTTAACCGCACCCTCGACGCCGGTCCCTCCGCCTACTCGGACCTCGCTGTGCTGCCCGACGGCCGGATCCTCTGCCTCTACGAGGCCGGCAACGACATTCGCCTCGCGCGCTTCAGCCTCGAGTGGGTGACTGGCGCGCCTTGAGGCCAGGGCAGCCGGCGCGGCCGGGGCGCCCTCTTCCGCTAACGCCAAACGGCCGGGGTCTGTGGACCCCGGCCGTTTGGTTTGCTCCTAACGCTTAGCCTTCGCGGCGCGGGCGGCGCTCAGAGGAGGCGGCGGGAGCGGCGTTTGACGACCCAGCAGCCGGCGAGAACGCTGCCGGAGAGGCCGAGCAGGTCCATCACGGAGACGGTTTCGGAGACGGAGGCCGAGGGGGCAGCGGTGGAGTTGAGGGTGACGGGGGCGCTGGCGCTGACGCCGGTGGTGGCCTGCCA
>CAIOTK010000270.1 GCA_903861185.1 uncultured Opitutia bacterium
ACGGCGGAGGGCGCGCACCAGCTCGTGAGCGGCGGAAGGCGTAAGCAAGCCGGCCATATCCTTCAGGCACAGCGAATCCACCCCGAGCCCGACCAATTCATCCGCCACCGCGACAAGGCTCGCGGGCGTGTGAACGGGGCTAGTGGTGTAACAGATCACACCCTGGGCGTGGCGCCCGGCGGACTTCACGGCTCGGATGGCGGTACGCAGGTTCCGGGTATCGTTCAGGGCGTCGAAGATGCGGAACACATCCAAGCCCCGGCGGGCCGTACACGCGACGAAGGCCTCGACTACGTCATCGGGGAAGCTCGTGTACTGGACCAGATTCTGTCCCCGCAGCAGCATCATCTGAGGGGTGCGGGGGGCGGCGGCCTTGAGGCGCGTGAGGCGCTCGAACGGATGCTCGTGCAGGAATCGCAGCGCGGCATCGATGGTCGCGCCACCCCAAGTCTCCAGCGCGCCGAAGCCGAGGGCGTCGAGCGGACCGGCGGCCGGCAGCATCTGGGCCGTGGTCATCCGCGTCGCCGCCAGCGACTGGTGGCCGTCGCGCAGGACGGTGTTGTTGAGGACAACCGGGGCCATCGGCCCGAGCATAGCCCGCGCGCCCGGGGGCGGCTCGGCCCGGCTTGCCCGAGGGTGCGCACCGGTTGCGCCGGCGCGCGGCGCTTCAGGGCTTGTCGGCGCGAACCACCGTCCCGTTGCGGAAAACCACTTCCCGGATGTCCGGCGCCACGGGCCGAGACATAATGGGCCCCCCGATGCCGCCGGTGCCGATGCCCACACCGCCGCCGCCGATCGCGATGCCACCGGAACCGCCGCCAATGCCGATACCGACGCTGGAAGAGGTCCCCACGACCGTGCCGCCGCGGCCGGTGCTCACGCCGATCGCGGTGCCGGTGCCGCCCATCCCACCGCCCATCATCCCCCCGCGAGATCCGGGATAGTAAGCGCCGCCGGGGTCGCCGCCCTTGGCGTAAATCCAGATCTCGTCGCCCGCCGGCGAGATGCTCACCTCGCTCGGTTCGCCCCACGCCACGCGAACCATATCTTGGTCCATCCCTGGCTCGACGCGGCCATCGAGCACGGCCTGCTTCACCTCGAGGGGCCACGTTTCGTAGATGGCCCGGTTGCGGTCGATGCGGCCCATCTGCGAGGACGCGCAGCCGCCGGCGCCAAGGGCGGCGAGCAGGAGCAGGGCCGGGACCCGAGGGAGGAGACCACGCTTCATCGCGGCGACGTTGGCACGGGACCAAGCGCGGGTAAAGTCCCGGAAAGCGGCGCGCGGGTCGCTCCGCGATTGCCACGCGCGGGGAACTGCCCACGCTCCCGACCCGTTGCCGGTGGCGCGCCGCCGCCGAAACTCCCCTTCCCGATGCCCGCCCAGAAAATCAATCTCGCCCTCGTCGGTCTCGGCTTCGGCGCCGAGTTCATCCCCATCTACCAAGCTCATCCCAACGCGCGTCTGGTCGCGGTCTGCCAGCGCGACCCGAAGAAGCTCAAGGCCATCCAGGAGGCCTTTGGGATCCCTAAGGGCTACACCAGCTACGAAGAATTGCTGCGGGACCCGGAGATCGACGCGGTCCACATCAACACCCCCATCCCGGACCACGCTGGCCAGACCATCAAGGGCCTGCAGGCGGGGAAACACGTCGCCTGCACCGTGCCGATGGCGACCTCCATCGCGGACTGCCGGCGCATCGTCGAGCTCTCCCGCCAAACCGGCCGGCGTTATATGATGATGGAGACGGTGGTGTACGCCCGGGAATTCCTCTACCTGAAGGAGCTGTACGAGAAGGGCGACCTCGGGCGCATCCAGTTTCTCCAAGCGAGCCACCAGCAGGATATGGACGGCTGGCCCAACTACTGGCCTGGCCTCCCGCCGATGTGGTACGCCACCCATTGCGTGGGACCGATGCTCGCCCTCACCGGGGCCGCCGCCGAGTACGTCTCCTGCTTCGGCTCCGGCACCATCCGGCCCGAGCTCGCGCAGCAGTACGGCTCACCGTTCGCGGTCGAGACGGCCCACGTGAAGCTGCGGGACAGCGACCTCACGGCGCGGATCATCCGCTCGCTTTTCGACGTGGCCCGGCAGTACCGCGAGAGCATCGATGTGTACGGCTCAAAGCGTTCCTTCGAATGGAGCCTGATCGAGCACGAGCCGCACGTGCTGCACACGGCCAAGCGGCCCGAGGCGAAGATCCCGCGCAAGGTGCAGGTACCCGACTATGCCCGCCGGCTGCCGGCCGGGATCCGGAAGTTCACCACGAAGGGCGTCTACGACCTCGGGAAGAAGACCCACCTGAGCTTCACCCAGGGCGCTGGCCACGGCGGGTCCCATCCGCACCTGGCCCACGAATTCATCCAAGCCCTGCTCGAGGACCGCGACCCCTACCCCAACGCCATCCAGTCGGCCAACTGGACCTGCGTCGGCCTGTGCGCCCACCAGTCCGCCCTCGCCGGCGGGAAGATCGTGCGCCTGCCGGCCTTCACCCAGCCGGCCACGCCGGGCCGTCGATGATCGAGGTCCAAGGCCTCACTCGCGTCTTCCGCACCTACAAAAAGCGCCCCGGCTTTTGGGGCGGGGTGCGCGGGCTCTTCCGCCGCGATTTCGAGGAGAATGCGGCCGCGCAGGACATCTCCTTCTCGATCGCAGAGGGCGAGTTCGTCGGCTTTCTCGGGCCCAACGGCGCGGGGAAGACGACCACCCTGAAGATGCTCGCGGGACTCATCATTCCCACCCGCGGGACGGCCCGCGTCGCCGGCCACGACCCCACCCGGCGCGAGAACGCTTACCGGCGGATCTTCGCCCTCGTGCTCGGGCAGAAGAACCAGCTCTGGTGGGACCTGCCCGCGATCGAGTCCTTCCAACTCCTCCGGGCCATTTACGGCCTGCCGCCCGCAGAGTTCCGCGCCACCCTCGACGAGCTGGTCGACCTCCTGGAGGTCCGGGCCAAGCTCGATGTGATGGTCCGGGAACTTTCCCTCGGCGAGCGGATGAAAATGGAGCTCATCGCGGCGCTGCTCCACCGGCCGCGAGTGCTGTTCCTCGACGAGCCCACCATCGGCCTCGACGTGGTCTCGCAGCGCAAGGTCCGGGCGTTCCTCCGCGACTACAACCGCCGCCACCGGGTGACAATTCTCCTCACGAGCCACTATATGGCCGATATTCAGGAGCTTTGCGGCCGCGTGATCGTGATCCACCGCGGGCGGAAGATTTACGACGGGGCGCTCGACCGGCTCGAGGCCGCCGGTGGCGCCCGGCGGAAAATCGTGACCTTCGTGCCCGCCGCCCAAGGTGCGGCCGCCTTTGGCGAAGGCTGGTCCTGCGCGCCCGCGCTCACCACCCGGCGCAACGACGAGGGCAAGTTTACGCTCACGGTCCCAGCCGACCAGATCGTGGCGGCCTCCCAGGAGATCCTACGGACCGGGGCCGTCGCGGACATCACAATCGAGGACGTGCCGCTCGAGGACGTCATCGCGGAGCTCTTCACCGCCCAAGCCTAAGCCAGTCTGAGGCGGGTCAGGCCGCAGGACCGAGGTCGGGCCAGCGCCACGCGGTCCCCAAGAGTTCCTGCAAGAGATCCCGGCAGGTCTGGGCAGCGGTCAGCGCTCCGGCGTGCAGGCCGGCGGCATCCGCGGTGTCCGGTAGGGCGAGCCGGGCCGCGGCGGCCGGATCGAGGCGCTCGAGCCGGCGGACATCCGGGAAGGAGGGTAAACCCCGCCGCAGCCGGAGCTCGTGGAGTAACCGGGCGTTCCCCTCCGCGAGTTGGAGGTGCAGCGCCCGGCGAGCGGCGAGGAGTTCCCCGCGGGCCAAGCGCCGCCGCAGCGCAACGTAATCACACACGAACCCCTCGGCGAGGCGCCGCACTTCCCCGTCGTCCAGCCGCGCCGGCGGGATGGCACTGGCGACTCGGGCATAGAAGGCCCCGAACTCCGCCTCCCCCTTGAGGATGCGGTAGCCCCCGGCGAGGACCGCGGCCAGATCGGTGAGCGCCTGGCGCGCGACCGGCTCCGGGGGCAGCGCGCCGCCCACGACCAGCCGGGCGAGGCCACGCAGGGGTTCGGTCGGCAGGATGACCAGATCGATTTCCCCCCGCGCGGTGACCGCCGTCGCCTTCAGGGCGCTGCCGAGGCGGCCCGGGCGCAGGGCGTAGGCGAGCGGGGAAAGTCCGAGGGCGGCGAGCCAGGCCCCGTCCGCGAAACGCTCCGGCGCCGTGGTGGCCAGTTGGAAATCCCAGTCGGAGCCCGCATCGGGACCGGTGGCCGCCTCGCCCGCGCGCGCCTGCGAGCCGATCAGGACGCAGAGGGCGAGGGCGGGATCGGCGGCCGCCCAAGTGGAGATGAGGGCTCCGGGGGTGGCGGACATCACAGCTTGCGCAGGGAGAGCAGGATCTCAGTGCCCTCCAGCCCAGGCCCGGCGTGGATCTCGCCGTGGTGGAGCCGCAGGATCTCCTTGGCGAGGAAGACCCCGAGGCGACCGTGGGTGGGCACGGCGCCCTCCTCCGGCTCCGGCAAAATGCCTTCCAGCTCAAGCGAGCGACCCTTGATCGCGAGCAGCGCCGTCAGTTCGGGGCCGGCCCCGGTGGAGCGAACCCGCAGCGAAAGGTCCTTCAGGCCGAGCTCGGCGCGGTTCTCGCCCAGCGTGCGCAGGATGGCGCGCAGCGCGAAGTCCAGCAGCTTCCGGTTCGCCAGCAGCACCAACGGTTCGGCGCCCGCCTCCACCCGCAGCCCGAGGGCGTGGCCGACCTCCTGCGTCAGCTCGCGGAGGTCGACCGCCTCCGCCTCGGCCTCGTGCAGGCCCTGCATCACCGCCAGATTCGCGTTGAGCGCCTCGAGGTGGCCGACGTCCGCCTTGATCGTCTCCATCAGCGCAGGCGGCGGCATCCGCTCCGCCTTCGCCTGCCGGAACGTGGTGAGCGAAACCAGCGCGTTGCCCAACTCGTGGCTGAGGGTGAGGGCCAGCTCGCGCAGCACCTCGCGGCGCCGCAGGCGTTCCGCCTGCTCGGCATCACGCACCTCCGCCGTCGCATCGTCCCACCAAGCCCACACCCCGCCAGTCTCGGCCACGATGCCCGCCGCGGCTCGCCACGGCTGACCAAGACGCGGCGATTCCCGGAAAACGGCCCGGTTGCGCCGGGCCTGACCGATTAGCTCCCGCACCAGCACGGGCAACTGACGCGGCACGGCCTCCGCTGGACCGAGAATCACACTGCCAGGAAGGTATTTCTCCGCCAGTACGGCCTTGTCCGCGGTAGCCGCCAAGCGCTCGTGCGCGACGCACCGGGCAAGGGACAACCGGAGCCAGCGCGCCACCTGCACCGCGCGTTCGCGGTCGCCCGCATCGGGCGGCGCCCCGTCATCGCGGACGCCCACCGCGAACAGCGCGAGGAGCCGGCCATTGTCGTGGACGGGCACGAGGAGGCGGGCCCCCCACAAGGCGAGCCGGTTGCGCACCGCTAGGCCGGCCAGCGGGTCCGCGTCGATCTCCGGCTCCGTCCCGTCGACCACGGCGGGCCGCGCCTCGAAAAAGCCCACGAGCGGGTCATCCGCGCCAAATCCGCCCTCGCCCCCGTCGGCGCCGCCCGCCCGGAACACGGTCCCCTCCCGGACGAACACGGTGATGCGCGAGGCCCGCAGCGCCCGCCGCGCTCCGCGCCGAAATTCGGCCAGCAACGCCTCGCGCCGCTCCAAGTTCTCGAGGGCCCCCTCGATGAACTCCCACCAACCGGCGGGCACCACCGGTTGGCCGCGAGCCGCCGCCGGCTCGTCGCGCCGCACCCGCGCCGCCAGCGACTCGGCCAGCGCGTGCTGCTCCGCCAGCTCGTCCACCACCGGTAAAAAGTCCCCCAGGCGGTCCGCGCTCTCCTCGTAGGACAGGTAGACCTTCGCCCGTCCGGCCAGCCGCGCCTGCTCGAAAGGAAGGCTGCGCGGCTCGCCGACGAAAATCGTAGGGCACCGCGCTAGGCCCGCAGGCAGGCGATCCACGCAGGCCGCATCCAGCACCACCACCGCCGCGAAACCCGGCGTGGGTGCCGCCGGAAACACCTGCTCCCCCAGCCGCAACACCACCCTCCCCGCCGGCACGTGCCGGGACCAAGACTCCGCCAGCGCGGGGTCTTGGGTCGCTAGGAAGATGAGGCTTGGCATGGGAAGACGACTCGGAACGTCGCGCCGGCCGCCGGCACTGACGGATCCACTGTAATCGTCGCCCCTAGATTCGCGAGGATGTCGCGACAAATCGCAAGCCCGAGACCGAAGCCAGATGATTTAGTCGTCTGAAAAGGTTGAAACAGTCGCTGTTGCATTTCCGGTGCAATACCGGGGCCGCTGTCCGTTACGGTCATTTCGACGCCGGCTGCCGTCTTGCGGGTCGCAATCCGGATCCAACGTTCCGCAGACTCGTGCGCCTCGACGGCCTGGATCGCGTTAAAGCAAAGATTCAGCATCACCTGCCGCGCGGCAGCGGCATCCGTATAAACCGCATCGGGTTCGGCCGCGAACCCCGTGCGCACCTCGACGCCTTGGGCGGCCGCCTTAGCGGTCACGAGGTCGAGGCTCGATTGCAACACCGCGTGCAGGCTCTGGCGCGTGGCCGCATAGGTGCGCGGGGCGGACAGATCCAGCAACTGCTCCGTGAGCTGGTCGATACGGGAGACTTCGCTGCCGATCAGGCGGAAGAATTTCTCGCGGAAAGCGGGGTCTTGGTAGTGCGTGGGCAGCAGTTGGACAAACGTCTTGATGGAGACCAGCGGGTTGCGGATCTCGTGGGCCATGCTGGCGCCGAGAAGGCCGACCGTGGCGAGCTGCTCGGCGTGCTGCACCTTGGCGGAAAAGTGGGCGCGCTCGAGGGCGCTCTCCATAATGGAGGCGAGCTCCAGCAGCTGCGTGACCTGCGGGTAGGTGTAGGGCCGCCGAGAGGCTCCGACGCCGACCCCGATGACGGCGGTGAGGGAAGGTCCCTCGGCGAGCACCAGGACGCCAAGCCCGTGCTGTTCGAGGAAGCGGGCCAGTTCCTGCCGCTCCGGCGTCGGCTTTTCGCGGGCCAGCCGCTCGGGCGTGGCCCAGCGGAGGAGCGAAAGCGCCGAAAGCTCAGCGCCCTGCCGGGCTAAATCAATTCCACAACCAGACAACATCCCCTTAGCTCCATGAATTAAAATCGCAATTTCACTCTGTCCCCAACCTCGGATTATAGAAACAAAAGACTGTTCGAGCCTATCGATCCTAGACTCCCTTTGCGCAGCCGCGAAGGCCGCCTGCCGCG
>CAIOTK010000271.1 GCA_903861185.1 uncultured Opitutia bacterium
ATTTTTCACGGTCTGCGGGATACCGAGGTTGCGACCGCGGCGCTGGCCAATTTATCCATTCGGACCATCGCGGGATCCGATGAGCAGAGCTTGGTCGCCGGATTTGCGGTGGCCGGCGGAAGCAAGTCCGTTCTGGTGCGCGGCATCGGACCTGCGCTCGCGGAGTTCGGCGTGGACGGGGTCCTCGCGGATCCCCGCTTGGAACTGCGCCGGCCAGGAGCCGAGGGTATTGTGGCGGGTAACGACGATTGGTCGGAGGCGGCGGGGCGCGTCTTCCCGCGGGTGGGTGCCTTTGCCCTGCGCGGCGGGAGCCGGGATGCGGCGTTGGTCGCGGATCTGGAGGCCAGCACCTACACCGCCCGGCTCAGCGAGGCGGCCGGTGGCACGGGCGTGGCCCTGCTGGAGTTGTACGATACGGGCGCGGTGGGCGGGGGCCGCCTGACGAACCTCTCGGCCCGCTCGGTGGTCAGTCCGGATGGCGGGGCCCTCATTGCTGGCTTCAATCTGACGGGCACCGGCACCCGGCGCTTGCTCGTCCGGGCGGTCGGGCCTTCGCTGGAAGCCTTCGGGCTGGAGGGGGTGCTGGCGGATCCGCGGCTGGAGCTCTATCCGGCGGGCGGCGCCGTACCGCTGGCGACCAACCAAGACTGGTCGCTGGCGCTGGCGGAGACCTTCCGTCAGGTGGGTGCCTTCCCGCTGCGCGACGGCTCCTGGGACGCGGCATTCGTGGTGACCTTGCCGGCGGGTAGCTACACGGCGCAGGTCGGGTCCACTAATGGTGCCAGCGGCATCGCGTTGGTGGAAATCTATGAGCTTCCGTGATCCTTCACCCAGACGAAGGTGGCTGGTCCACCCGGCTCGGCGCAGTCGAGGGGAATACTGCGGCGGCACCGGGCGTAATTCTACGGGGCCGATTGCCGTGGCGCCGGCCGCGGGCGGGGTAAATCTCGACGCCACGGCATTCCTAATGCAAGATTCTCTCCATAATCTCTAGGCCTAGCGTTTTCTTCACCAATTTTTTGGGCGTGTTCTCCTGTTTCCAGTTCCCTGCCAAGGTCTTGTCCCGTGTGTCTCGCGGGTGGGTGTGGGGCGCGCTGTTTGCGGCCGGGGCGCAGCCCGTGGGAGCGCAGATGGTCCTGCCGACGCCGATGATCGAGCCGCTGGTGCCCGCGGCGTTGCGGGCGGAGGATCCCTCCAGCCGCAACTCTGCGTTGCGGGCGGGCTACGCCAGTCATCCCGGGGCGACTCCGCCGCCGGCCCCGACCACCCCTTTCACCTACGGCCGGCTCGCGCTCTATCCGCGGGTGAGCGCGTCCTTCTCCTACAGCGAGGGGATACTTTCGGAGGTGGGCCGGCCGACGAACTCGTACATTTCCTCGGTCTCAGCCGGATTCCGGTTCGATGCCGGGCGGAATTGGGCCCTCGATTACGGCACGGGGTGGACGCTTTATTCCAGCCGCCGCTTCAAGAATTCTCCCAACCACAATTTCACCTTTTCGGGGGCGCTCCCTTTGCGGGCGTGGGAAGGTAGCTTTTCGCAAGGCTACAGCTACGCGCGCGCGCCGCGGATCGAGACCGGCCGCCAGACCGAACGGCAGACCGTGACCACATCCGGGACCTTGGCCCGCGCCTTGGGCACCAAGTTGACCCTCCAAACCGGGCTGTCCCAGAGCCTCAGCTTTATTTCGGCCAGTCCGGATTCCTACTCTTGGTCGTCGAGTAACGCGCTCCAGTATCGCTTGGGCGAAACGGCCTCCGTGGGCGGCACCTTGGGGGTGTCTTACGTCGACGTGAACCCCGGTGTGAATATGGCGGCGGTGACTCCCGGGGGAAGTTTCGCCTGGGCGGTCTCTCCACGGCTCTCAATGAGCCTCTCCGCGGGCACCGATTACCGCTGGATCTTCTCCCGCGGGGTTAAATCGCCCAGCACTCCCGTCTTTCAGGTGGGTGGCAGCTACCAGCTCTTTGACGCCACTTCCTTCAGTGCCAGCGCGTCGCGCAGCATCAGCCCTTCCAGTTTCCGTAATCAGCTCACGGACGGGTTATCGTTACAGATGGGTTTCAGCCAGCGACTGCTGGGCATCATTCAAGTCTCCGGATCCTACGGCGAACAGCTCTCCGGCTACAACGCCACGCGACGCGGCGTCGAGGCGGGCCGCAAGGATCGCTCGTACTTCTATTCGCTCAACGCGGGCACGACGGTGCTGCGGCGGCTAAGTGTGTCGGTCGGCTTCAGTGCCACCGACAATTCGAGCAACCGGAAGGGCTACGGCTTCAACAGCCGGACCTATAGCGTGCAAGGAGGCTACGGCTTTTGAACTCAGGACTATCAGAACCTCGTCCCGTGCTGCCGGCCAGCGCGGCGTCCTCACCAGCTCCGGCGCCCGCCATAGCGACTCACCCCCAGTGGCGTCGCTATGCTTGGGCGGCCGGACTGCTCGCGGTCCCGTTCGCTCCGGTGTGGTTCGAGCTGGTGCGATTCGCGCTGGCGAGCGACCTCTATTCGCACACTTTGTTGATGCCGGTGGTGGCGGGCTACTTTGTCTGGCTGGCGCGGCCGGAGTTGCCGGAGCCAGGCCGGCCTGCTTGGGGTCCCGCCCTGCTCGTGGCTGGCGTGGCGGTGGCGTTAGTCGTGTGGTCTCTCGGGGGGGGCGGCGCCCGGGCGTGGTCGGTGGAGGATCGTTTAGCTGCGCGGGTAGGGGCCTATGTGCTGCTGCTCGCGGGGGCCGGATTCGCTCTGGTGGGCGCGCGTGGTGCGCGGGCCGTGGCCTTCCCGCTGGGGCTACTGGTGTTTGCTTTCCCGATGCCGACGGCGCTCACCAAAGGCATCGAGGTCTTTCTGCAGCACGGTTCCGCGGAGGTCGCCCACGTATTCTTTAATTTGAGTGGGACCCCCAATTTCCGAACCGACCTGCTCTTCCAGCTGCCGCGCATCAGCCTGCTGGTCGCCCCGGAGTGCAGCGGCATCCACTCCTCACTTGCGCTGTTCATCACCAGCCTCGTGGCGGGCAAGTTGTTCCTGCGTGCCTCCTGGCGGCGGATTCTTTTGGCGGTCATCGTTGTGCCGCTGGCCCTGCTCCGGAACGGATTCCGCATCCTGACGATCGGCCTGCTCTGCGTCCACATTGGGCCGCATATGATCAATTCCGTTATCCACCATCAGGGCGGCCCGATCTTTTTCGCTCTGTCGCTCCTGCCTTTTGGGGCGCTCCTCTGGTGGCTGCGCCGGGCGGAAGCCCCTGCCCCAGCGGTAAAGCCCTGATCCGTTGCCCCTTCTCTTTATGTACACGTTCCAGAAATTACTATTGGTATCGGCCTGCGCGCTGCTGCTGGCCGGCTGTTCCCGAGAGTCCCGCATCGATAAGGCACTGAAAAAGGGCGAGGAGCTCCTCGCCGCCGGCAAGTATGCCGAGGCGGAACTAGAGTTTAAAATCGCCCAACAGACGCCACAGCCGCAGCCGCGGGCGCTGGTCGGATTGGGCGAGGTCTATTTTAATCAGGGTCGGCTCGATCGCGCTTCGGCTTTCTTTGGCAAGGCGAAGGAATTGTTGCCGGATGATGTCGATGTCCGGTTGAAGCTCGGTATGTGTCAGCTGTCGCTCCGTCAGCCGGCCGAGGCGCGCTCCGCAGCGCGCTTCGTGCTCGAGCGGCGTCCGGCTGATCCGGAGGCACCGCTCCTGCTGGCGGACACCAGCCAGAATGGCCCCGAAGTCGAGGAGTCGCGTGTGATCCTCAAGGCGCTGCCGGCGCCCGCGGTGAATGGTGCCCCGGCTCTCGCGGGGCAGGCGATGCTGGCGATCAAGGAAAGGAAGTTTGACGAGGCGGACGCGCTGCTGGCCCGGGCCCGGGCGGCGGACGCGAAGTATTACGCGACCAACAGCGCCCAGGCGCTGCTGCACCTAGCCCGGAACGAGGCGGAAAAGGCGGACACCGCGCTGCAGGCGGTCGTGGAGACGGCTCCCAACCGGGTGATGCACGAAGTGCGTTGGGCCGCTTTCAAACTCCAGCAGAAGGACGTCCCCGGGGCGCGGCGGATCCTCGAGGCGGTCGTCCAGCGGCGGGGCGATTACGTGCCGGCGTTGCTAGCACTGGCGCACTTGGAGAATAGCGAACAAAAGGCCGACGCGGCCTTGGAGCTGGCGAACAAGGCGGTCGCGACCGAACCCTTCGGGGGCGAAGCGATCTTGCTCGCGGGGCAGATCAAGCTGCAGCGGCAGGACTGGGACGGGGCTATCGTGGAGTTCGAGCGCCTGCTGTCCTTGTTTCCGAATAACCCGATGGCCCACTTCCATCTGGCGCGGGCCCACGTCGGCAAGGCGGAGTTGAACAAGGCGATCGTCAGCCTGCAGACGGCGATCGGCATCGACCCGACGTATCCACCCCCCGTCATCCTATTCAGCACCCTTCACCTGCGCAAGGGGGAGCCAGCTCCGGCCGAGGCGCCGCTGCGCCGCCTGCTCCAGTCGCGTGCCGACTTTTCGCCCGCGTGGGAGCAATTGGGCGAGGTCTTGCGGGCCCTGGGGCGCACCGACGAGTCTTGGCGGGTCTTTGACGCGCTGGTTAAGGCGGCGCCGCAGAACGCCGGCTGGACCTTCCGCCGCGGCGAACTCGCCAGTCGGCTGGGCCGCACCGCCGAGGCGAAGGCCGACCTGACCAAGGCCCTCGAAGTGGATAAGACCCAGCTCGGTGCGCTCGAGCTGCTGATCGGGATCGCCTTCAGTGCGAAAGAAGGGCCGGAAGCGCTCCGGCTGGCGCAGGCCAGCGTGCAGGCCAACCCGCAGAGCGCCCGTCCCCAGATGATTTTGGCGCGGGTACACTTGACTTTGAAGGACCCGGACAAGGCGGAGGCTGCCCTCAAGCGCGCGGTCGAATTGGAACCGGATGCTTCCGAGCCCTACCTCGCGCTGGCCCAGTTCTACGGCAGTACCCAGAAGCACGATGGCGCAGTGGCCAGCCTAGAGACCCTTCTGGCGAAGAATCCCAAATCGGCACAGGCCCTCTTGCTCAAGGGTATGTTGCTGGAGGCCAAGAAAGATTTTGCCGGGGCGCGGACCGCCTATGAGGGGCTTTTGGCGGCGGATTCCCAATCCTGGCTCGCGCTGAACAATCTCGCCTACATTAATTTGGACCACTTTAAGGATGCAGCTAAGGCGCGGGAGTACGCGGCGAAGGCCCGCGAGGTGGCGCCGGGCAACCCCGCGGTCGCCGACACCCTCGGTTGGAGCCTGTCGCGCCTCGGCCAGTACGCGCAGGCCGAGCCCTTGCTGAAGGAGGCCCTCGCCGGCCTGCCCGACAACCCGGAGGTGCTTTTCCATCTGGGCGTGAACAGCTATTACCTCGGCCAAGAGGAAGCGGCGCGGAAGGCTCTGCAACAGGCCCTCAAGCTGGCGCCTGAGTTCGCCCACGCGGCGGAGGCGAAGGCGCGCCTCGCGATCCTCGACTTCGATCCCGCCAAGGCAGGCGCGGAGGTGCGCAAGCTGATCGAGACGGAGCTCAGCACCCGCAAGGACGATCCCCTGCTGCTGAGCCGCCTCGCGCTCTTGCAGGAACGCGCGGGCGAACTGAAGGAGGCTCTAGCCTCCTGGCAGGCCGCGGCGGCGGCCAGTCCGACCAATGCCGGATTCGCCCTAGGGATCGTGCGGATCCTCGAGGCGCAAGGCGAGGGAGACAAGGCTCTTGAGGCGGCGAAGGCGGCCCGCAAGGTCGCCGCAGCGGATCCCGACGTGGCGCGTGCCCTCGGCCGCATCGCGAGCCGGCAGGGCCAGCATTCCTGGGGCCTGAGCCTGCTGCGCGAGGCGGCCCGCGGCCGGCCGGATATCCCCGAGGTGCAACTAGAGCTCGCGGAAGGCGCGGCGGCGGCCGGCGATCATCGTGAGGTGGAGGCTGCCCTTCAGGAACTCGTGCAGCGCCACGCTGCGCACCCGCTGGCGAAGGAAGCGGCCGCCTTGCGGACGCTCCTCGCCGCGGGAGAAACGGGCAAGCCCGCGCCCACGGTGCTCGAGGAGCGGCGCAAAGCTGCGCCGCGCTCGGCCTGGGTGCTCTGGGCGGACGGCAAGCTCGCCGAAAAGGCGGGCGACGCGGCCAAGGCCCGCGCGGCTTATGAGCAGTTACTGGCAGCTTACCCGGAGCACCAGATGGGTCAGCAGCGGCTGGCGGTCCTCTGGTCCGCCGTCACGGATGCGGACGCCAAACGGACCCTTGAGTATGCGACCAAGTCGCGCGAGCGCTTCCCGGATGATTCGGAGGTGGCGAAGGCGCTGGGAGTGGTGCTGTTCCGCCAGGGTAATTTCAACCGCGCGGCGACCCTGCTGGGCGAGGCGGCGCAGAAACGTGAAAAGGATGCCGACCTCCAGCGTTACCTGGGCCTCGCGCTGCGCCAGGTGAAGCGTCCCAGCGACGCGCGCAAGGCGCTGGAAACGGCGCTGGCCCTGAAGCTCTCGGGCGAGGCGGCGGAGGAAGTCCGGCGCGCGCTCGAGGAATTGAAGGCCGCCGAGAGCCAATCCTGAGGCCAGGGCGTGAGCTCCGGGAAGACCTTCCTTACGTTCGGGGATCGTCTTCCCGTCCGGGCGCTCTTCGCGGGGCTGCTCTTCGCTGCCCTCCTCTGGTGCTACGGCGGCACGGCTTCGGCGCCGCTGTTGCTCGACGACGAAATCACCCTAGTTCGCAATCGCTCGATCCAACAGCTGGGAGACTGGGCCTCAGTCCTCTCACCCCCGGCGGACGGCACCACCGGCGGACGCCCGCTCGCCAACCTCTCCTTCGCCCTCACCTACGCGGTGAGCGGAGTCCAGCCTTGGGCGCATCGCCTCGCCAACGTTTGCCTGCACGGGATCGTTTCCTTGCTGGCCTTCGGGGTGGTGCGGCGAGTGCTCGCGCTCCCCGGCTTCCCCGGGCGCTTGCGCGACCGGGCCGGTGAGCTCGGCGCCGTGGCGGCGCTGCTCTGGGCGGTGCATCCCCTGCTGACCCAGTGCGTGACCTATGTCTCGCAGCGGACCGAGGTGCTGATGGCCGGTGCTTACCTGCTCACGCTTTACGCCTTTCTCCGGTCGGAGACGGAGCCGGCCCGAAGTGACGTCTGGCGCTTCCTTTCCGTCGCGGCCTGCTGGCTCGGTAGCCTGTGCAAGGAGGCGATTGCCACCGTGCCGTTCGCCGTGCTGCTGTGTCACTGGCTGCTGCTGCGCGTGGATCTCCGGACTCTGTGGCGGGAAAGGCTGGGCTATTACGCCGCGCTCACGCTCAGCTGGACCATTTTGGCGGTCAGCCTGAACAAGGTCTACGAGCGCGGGGTGACCTTCGACGCCGGAGTCTCGCCGGTGCAATACGCGACGGTCCAGGTCAGCGCGGTCGTGGAGTACCTCCGGCTTTCGTTCTGGCCGCACCCGCTGATCTTTGACCATTCGCCACTGGTGGTCTTCCAGCCGCAGCTTTCCCTGCCTCACGCGCTGGTCCTCATCGCGCTCTTAGGCGGGGTGGGGTGGTGCTTGGCGCGGCGTTCCCGGTGGGGGTTTGCGGGGGCGTGGTTCTTCCTGATCCTAGCCCCAACCTCGAGTGTCATCCCCGTTGTGAATGCCGCGGTGGCCGAGAACCGGGTCTACCTCCCTTCCCTCGCGGTCGTGGCGGCCGCGGTGGTCGCGCTGGCGCTGGTTCTCAACCGCTGGGTGGCGCGGCTGACCTTCGGGGTCCTGGCGGTTTCGGCTGCGTGGGCGACGGTCGGGCGCAATCAGGATTACGCGGATGCGATTTCCCTCTGGCAGGACACGGTGGAGAAGGAGGCCGGGAATCCGCGCGCCCACGGGCAACTCGCTTTCGCGCTTTACTCCCACGGTCAGCCGGAGGCGGCCCTCCGACACTATCGGGAGGCGCTCCGGCTCGATCCGGACCGGGCTGCTCACCACACCGGGGCCGGGGTGATTCTAGCTGCTCAGCCCGGGGGCCTCGCCGAGGCGCAACGACATCTCGTCGAGGCGGTGCGCTTGAAGCCGGACGAGGCGGAGGCGAACGCTAATCTGGGTGCCGTCTTGGGGCGGCTCGGGAAGGATCTGGCGGGAGCCGAGCGGCACCTGCGTGAGGCCCTGCGGCTCGCGCCGGGCGATCCCGGGGTCTGGTTCCTGTACGGCGAATTTGTCGAACAACGCCGATCTGATCTTCCGGAAGCGCGCCGGGCCTATCGCGAGGCCCTCCGGTTGCGCCCGGGATTTGAGCCCGCCCGTCAGTCTCTTGCTCGGCTTTAGCCTCCCGCCGCCTGTCGCGGCGGCGCCCCGTCTTTCCTTTCCTTATCATGAACATCCTCGTCGTCGGCGGCGCCGGCTACATCGGCAGTCATTGTGTCCGCCAAATCCTGGCCGCCGGGCACCGGCCGGTCATCCTCGACAACTTCGTCTACGGGCATCGCGCGGCGGTGCCCGCGGGCGTGACCCTCCACGAGGGCAATCTGGGCGATGGCCCGTTCGTGCGGCGCGTGCTCGAGGCAGAGCGCATCGACGCGGTGATGCATTTCGCAGCCTACTGCTACGTCGGAGAGTCGGTCACGGACCCGATGAAGTACTACTTCAACAACGTGGTCGCGACCCTGCACCTCCTGCAGGCAATGCGGGACGCCGGGGTGCATCGCTTCATCTTCTCCTCGACGTGTGCGACCTTCGGGGTGCCGGCGACGCTCCCGATTCACGAGAACCTGCCGCAGGCGCCGATCAATCCCTACGGCCAGACCAAACTCGACATTGAGCAGGTCCTGAAGGCCCTGGCGGTCGCCCACGGGCTGAGCTTCGCGGTCTTCCGGTACTTCAATGCCGCGGGCGCGGCCGAGGATGGGAGTATCGGCGAGGACCACGCGCCGGAGACGCACCTGATCCCCCTTGCGATCGACGTCGCCACCGGCCGCCGGCCGCACCTGCAGCTGTTCGGCACTGATTACCCGACCCCGGACGGCACCTGCCTGCGGGATTATGTCCACGTGGACGACCTCAGCCGAGCACACATCGCGGCCTGCACCCGCCTCGACGCGCCGGGCACCCAGCTCTTCTATAATCTCGGCACGGGCCGACCGACCTCCAATCGCGAGGTCATCGCGGCGGTCGAGGAAATTACCGGCCGGCCGGTCCGCGTCGTCGAGTCACCGCGCCGTGCCGGCGATCCGCCGGCCCTGTTTGCGGACTCGGCGAAGGCGCGCCGCGAACTGGGTTGGACGGTGAAGTTCCCGGACATCAAATCGATCGTCGCTACGGCTTGGAAGTGGCACCAAGCGCACCCGGCGGGGTTTGGGGACCGATAAATCTTCAGGGGCGGCCGCCCCGATCGTGGGGGTCGCTCCGGGAATCCCCGGGGCGCGCCTTGGCGCGGATCCGGCCGGCGGCCTTTGCTGCAAGCCTCCCGCGACAGCGGAATTGCCAAAAAGTGTAAAGTGACTCCGCCAAAACGCCGGTAGAGCTTACACTTTGCATTAACGGTCCGCGGGGGGTGATCAGAGGTCCTCTCCCGAGCTTCTTCCGGAGCAGCAAGTTATGTGTCAATAAGTGGCAATACGTAGGTTTGGCACGGGGATTGCTTATGGTG
>CAIOTK010000272.1 GCA_903861185.1 uncultured Opitutia bacterium
TACCTATCGCAGCACCGTGACCGGCCTGATTACGGACGGTCCCTCCAATCGGCGTAGCGTGGCCTCGGGCAACCGGGACCTGCAGCCCGAGGTGGCGCGGGGCAAGTCGGCGGGCGTCGTGATCGAGGTGCCGGGCGTGCGGGGACTGTCGGTCTCGGTCGATTACTGGGAGATCCGGCAGCGGGATGTGATCGCGTCGGGCGGCGGCATCGCAGATGACACCGCGGCGCTGCTGGCGGCGACCCAGTCCGCGTTGGCGGCGGGCCAGACCCTCGGGCAGATCGACCTCGGTTCGGGCACGGGGGCGTACAAGGGCGATCCGTCCGTGGTGCGCTTGCCGGTGACGCAGGCGGACCGGGACGCGTTCGCGGCCTACAATGCCACGCGGGCGCCGGGCAACCAGCGGGCCGTGGTGGGGGCGATCGACATCCTGCGGACCAGTTACTTCAACAAGGCGCAGCAGTTCGTGAACGGGTTTGATTTCGACGTCAGCTACCGGTTCCCGCAGCTGAGCGTGGGCCAGTTCCGCACGAATACGACCTGGACCTACCTGAACGACTTCCACGCCTATAGCCTGCCCCCGGGCGACAGCCGGCGGGCCCGGGCCAATTACCGGGACGGCAACAGTGTGAATGCGGGCGGAGCGACTCCGATCTGGCGCGGCAGCACCAACCTGACCTGGAAGCGGGGCGATTGGGGTGCGGGCCTCGGCTGGTACTACACCGGTAGCTTCACCGACGTGAACATCACCACCACCAAGGCGACTTGGGATTCCTTGGGCAACCCGGGCTATATCCGGCCCGTGCTGAACAACGGCTCCCTGTCGTACCGGTTCATCGTCAAGCAGAGCAGCAGCTACAACCTGTTCGTGACGCACCGCCTGAAGCTCCCGGGCAACTGGCTGCACCACACCAATGTCCGCCTCGGCGTGAATAATCTGTTCAACACCGAGCCGCCGCTGTCGGGCGATTCCCGCGGGTACGAGCCGTCCGTGTACAACGTGATGGCGCGCGGCCGCACCTACGCGCTGCAGTTGACGCGCAAGTTCTGAGTCCGTTCCCGGCGGGCCGGCGGACGTGGGTTGGACCTGCGGCCGCCGGCTCGGTGCCGGCTTCGGTCGGGTGGTTCGTTTCCCTCCTCTCAACGTTGGTGGCCGGTCCGCCGAACCTTTTGTTTTCCTGATGAGCCCGAATCCTTCTGTCCCGCTTTCCCGCAACGAGCACCTCCTGCGCTGGGTGGACAAGATGGCGGCGCTGTGCCGGCCGGCAGCGATCCACTGGGTGGATGGCTCGGCGGCGGAGTACGAGGCCCTGTGTGCGCAGTTGGTGGCGGGGGGAACCTTCACGCGGCTGAACCAGGAGCAGTGGCCGGGGTGCTACCTGGCGCGGAGTGATCCGAGCGATGTGGCGCGGGTGGAGGACCGGACCTTTATTTGTTCCCATTCGCGGGAGGCGGCGGGGCCGACCAATAATTGGGAAAATCCGTACGAGATGCGGCGGAAGCTGCGGCATTTGTTCAGCGGGTGCATGGCGGGGCGGACGATGTACGTGTTGCCGTTCAGTATGGGCCCGGTGGGTTCGCCGATGGCGCAGATCGGCGTGGAGCTGACCGATTCTCCTTACGTGGTGGTCAATATGCGGATTATGGCCCGCATCGGCCTCCCCGTGTTCCAGGAGATCGACAAGAAGGACCGGCGCGTCGTGCCGTGTCTGCATTCCGTGGGGGCGCCGCTGGCGCCGGGGCAGGCCGATGTGGCGTGGCCCTGCAATCGGGAGAAGTA
>CAIOTK010000273.1 GCA_903861185.1 uncultured Opitutia bacterium
AGGTGCCACTTGCCGATGATGGCCGTCGCGTAGCCGTGGCGGCGGAGGAAGGCGGGGACGGTGAGCCGGCCCTCGGCGATCAGCGGATCGTCATCCGTACCGTCGAGGACGCCGCGTTGGAGCCGGGTGCGCCAAGCGTAGCGGCCGGTGAGTAGGCCGTAGCGGGTGGGGGTGCAGACCGAGGACCCGCTGTGCGCGTCGGTGAAGATCGTCCCGGCACGGGCGAGCCCGTCGAGGTGCGGCGTGCGGATCCGGCCCCGGTCGGGGTTGAGGATGCTCACGTCGCCGTAGCCGAGGTCATCAGCGAGGATGTAAACGACGTTGGGCCGGGCGGGGGCGGCGGCCGCAAGGGGAGCAGCGGCGAGGAGAAGCAGGAATAGGTTCCGGAGCAGCGTCACGGCGGGCAGGGGAGGGGCCGAGTTCGGGCTGGGACAGGCGGAGGGCGGGTCGGGTCCGGAACCCGGAGTGGAGCCCGCCCGATGCGGCGGATTAGGGCTGAGGCGGGGCGGCCCGCTTCTTGTTGCCGGTGGATTTCCCCGCGGAGGCCGGTAACTCCGGGCGGAGGGCCAACTGCGCGCGGAGGTCGCGCACGACTTCGGGGTGCGTGGCGGCGTGATTACGGGTCTCGAGCGGATCGTTGGCGTAATCGAAGAGTTCGAACTGGGGGGCACCGTCAGCGGCGCGCGCCGCGATCAGACGCCAGCGTTCCGTGCGGATCGTGCGCTGGCCGTCAGTCCAGAAGCCGCGCGCGGGCTTGGCCGCTGGGGTGGCGGGGCGATCGAGCTGCGGCCGCAGGCTGCGGCCGTCGAGTCCGGCCGGCGCGGGCAGCCCGCAGAGATCGGTCAGGGTGGGGAAGATATCGACGGTCTCGACGAGGGCGGCGCTGCTGGCTCCGGGTTGGGCGAGGCCGGGGGCGCGGATCAGGAGCGGGGAACGGAGCGAATGTTCATAGAGGCAGTGTTTGCCCCAGATCGCGTGCTCCCCGAGGAGGAGCCCGTGGTCGCTCCACAGGATTACAATGGTGCGGCCGGCGGGATCCAGCGCTTGGAGGGCGTCGAGGAGGCGGCCAATTTGCGCGTCCACATAGCTTACGCTGGCGGCGTAGGCGCGGCGGACCTCGCGGGCGTAGGCGGCATCGGTGTCGGGGTCGCGGCCGGCGTGGGCGTAGTTGCGGCGAAACTCGTTGCTGGGGTGCCAGGTCGAGGGCCATTCCGGCTTGGCGGCCGCGGCGGGGGGAAGTGCGGGGATCCGCTCCGGATCGTGGAGATCAAAGTAACGCTGCGGCACGGCGAACGGCAGATGCGGCTTGAAGAAGCCGACGGCGAAGAACCAGGGCTCCGTGGAGGCGCCGAGTTCACGGAGCCGTTGCACGGCCTCGTCGGCGACCCAGGCGTCCGGGTAGGCGGAGTCGGGGCCGGCGAAGGCCTCGAGCGGCGGGGTTTTCCCGGAGGTGCGCGGGACGCCGTTGGCGTAGCCGTGCATGATGTTCTCGGCTTCGCGCCAGGGGGTTTGGGGAATCCAGGAGCGTGTCCAGGCGCCGGGGAGTTCCTCTGGGCCTTCGGCCCAGAGGCGGCCGGTGCGGCCGCCGGGGTGGTGCGTGATCTTGCCGAGGGCGTAGGTGCGGTAGCCGTGCTTTTGGAACCAACCGGGCAGATTGGCGTCGCCCCAGGTGGCGTGGGTGGAGGCGATGCCGCCGTTGCTCACGTGGGCGGCCTCGCTCGGGTAGCGACCGCGGAGGAGGGCGCACCGGGAGGCGCCGCAGGTGGGAACCTGCACGTAGTGATGGGTGAAGATGCGCGCGCTGGCGGCGAGAGCGTCGAGCCGCGGGGTCCGGGCGTGGGCCACGCCCATCGCGCCGAGGTCATTGCGCAGATCGTCCACCGCGATGAAGAGAACGTTCGGGCGCGGGGCCGCCGCGGCGTGGGCTGGCCCGGGCGACAGGGTAACGCCGAGGACGGCGAGGATAACTGGCAGTCCGAGGGGGTGGGCCAAGGCGGCCCGGAGCGACGGGCGCGGGCGGCTCATTGGTTGCGTCCCTTCTTCTTCCGCTCCTCGACGTTCTTCGCGTGGCGGCCCGACTCGTCGCCGGTGTCCGGGATGCCTCCGGCGGGGTTGAGTTCCGCGAGGGCGGCCGCGAGGCGCCGACGGGCCGCGAGGGCGGCGGGCGTCTCGGATCCGGCGGGGACGGGCTTTTCGACAAAGGGAGCGTCGCTCAGGTCGAAGAGTTCCCCGGCTTGATTGAGTTTCCAGCCCGCCTCGCGGACATACCAGTTGCGCGCGAGTTGGTGGAACACCCACGAGCGCGGTCCGCTCTTTTCCCCGCGGAGCTGGGCGGCGAGGCTGCGGCCGTCGATCACGGTATTCGCCGGCAGCGGGGCGCCCGCGAGTTCGGCGAAGGTGGGGAGGAAATCGCTCGAGTCCACGAGGTCAGCGGAGACCCGGCCGGCGGGCACCACGCCAGGCCAGCTGACGATCAGGGGGACGCGGCCTCCGCCCTCCAGCACCGAGCCCTTGGCGCCGGCCAGCTGCCGGCCGCCGATTGTGGCGCGGTCGGCGCGGCCGTTGCCCGTGCCGTTATCACCGAAGAAGAGGACGATGGTCTTCTCGCGCAGCTGCAACCGGTCCAGCTCCGCCATCAGTTTCCCGACGAGCTTGTCCATATAACGGACATTGTCGCCGTAGTGGTCCTTGCTATCGGGGGCGCTGTCCGGGGTGGGCAGGATATCGCCGTGGACGTGCGAGAGCGAATAGTGGGCGTAGAACGGCCGGTCGCGGTGCCGCGTCATAAAGTCGACGAGGTGTTGGTGCATCAGGTCCGGCAGGTATTCCCGGTCGCGCAACGGGCGGGTCTCGCCGTTGACCACGTAGGTCCGCACCTTGGGCTGCGTGTTCCAGTAGGCGCCGCTGCCGGCGTAGCGCAGGTACTCGTCGAAGCCGAAGTCGGAGGGTTGGAGGGAGAACTGGCTCCACTTGCCGATCATCGTCGAGACGTACCCGGCCGGCTTGAGCACGGTCGGGATGAGCTTCTCCTTGCGGGGCGAGATCTCGCCGACTGCGTCCTGATTGCTGCCGCCCGTGCGGAAGCCGTAGCGGCCGGTGAGAATCTGGGCGCGCGAGGGGCCGCAGAGGGAGATCGTGAAGGCGTGGGTGTAGCGCGTGCCGCCGCGCGCGAGGGCGTCCAAGTTTGGCGTCCGGTAGTGGTCGGAGCCGTAGCACCCGACCTCCCCGATGCCGTAGTCATCGGCGAGGATGAAGAGGATATTGGGCTTGGCGGCCGCGGGGGCGGCGGAGCGCGCGAGCGGGGCGAGCGCAAGCGCGAGGACGCAGGCAAGGAAGCGGAGGTGCATAGGGCGGGAGCGGCCGAGGAGGCTCCGCGGAGCCTGATGTCTAGCGGGGCGGCTGTATACGCGAAAAACAGCTCCTGCCGGCCCCCGCCTACGGGGCGGGACTCCGGCGTTGGTGCCCAAGGGGGGACTCGAACCCCCATGCGGTTAAGCACAGGCTTCTGAGACCTGCGTGTCTACCAGTTCCACCACCTGGGCATCTGACGACCTCGCCCTCGGTCAGACCGACGGCGCGGAGGGGAGGAAGTACGGGACGAATTTCCCCGACGGCAAGCAGAATTCTGGCTGCGGCCCGCAGCCTTGCCTTCCCGCGCGCCGCGGGCCCGCATCAGCTATGCGCCCCGCTGCCTTGCTCCTCGCCCTCCTCGCCGCCCTGCCCGCGGCCGCCGCCACCCCCACGGCTCCCCTCCGCGTGATGTCCTTCAACATCCGTTACGGCACCGCGGCCGACGGCGACAACGCCTGGCCCCGCCGCACCGACCTGGTTTACGACGTGATCGCCCGGTTCCAGCCCGACCTGATCGGCTACCAGGAGGTGTTAGACTTCCAATTCGATGCCCTCGCGGCTCGCTTTCCGGAACTCGCCAGCGAGGGCGTCGGGCGCGACGACGGCCGGCGCAAGGGTGAGTTCTCCTCGCTCGCTTATCGGCGGGACCGCTTCACCCGCGTCGCGGGCGGCACCTTCTGGCTCTCGGCCACGCCCGACGTCCCCGGCAGTAAGTCTTGGGACGCCGCGCTGCCCCGCATCTGCACCTGGGTGCGCCTGCGTGAGACCGCTTCCGGCCGCGAGCTGGTGTTCGCCAACACCCACTTCGACCACCGCGGGCAGGTGGCCCGCCGCGAGGCCGCTCGCGTGCTCTCGGAACGCCTCGGCCCCGTCGCCGCGGGCGTGCCGGCCGTGCTGACGGGGGATTTCAACATTACCGAGGATACCCCCGCCTTTAAGGTGCTGGTGGACCCGCCAGAGGCTTCTTGGGTGCGCTGGATCGACGCCTACCGCATCCTGCATCCGGAACGCTCGCCGGACGAGGCCAGCTTCAATGGCTTCAAGGGCACCGTGCGCGGGGCCCGGATCGATTTCGTCCTCCACACGGGCCATTTCCGCGCCACCGCGGCGGCGATCGACCGCCACCAGCGCGAGGGTCGGTTCCCGTCGGATCATTATCCGGTCACCGCGGTGCTCGGGTGGTAGGCGGACGCATCGCGGGTTGACGCGGCTGTTGGGCGGAGCGAGGAAAGGGTTGCCCCGCCTATGCGCTCCACCCCGCGCCGTTCGTTTCTCCGCCAGGCCCTCGCGGCCGCGGCGGCCCCCCTGATCGTCCCGGCTCACGTCCTCGGTCGCGGAGGTGGCGTGGCCCCGAGTAACCGGATCGCCCTCGGCGGCATTGGCATCGGCCCGCGCGGCCGGATGGTCCTCTCGTCGA
>CAIOTK010000274.1 GCA_903861185.1 uncultured Opitutia bacterium
CGGTGGCTACGGGCTGCGGGGGCCGTTCCGGGATCGCCACCGGCTCGGGGGCGGGCGGTAGGGGGTCAGGCTCCGCCGCTGCGGCCGGGGGCTTCGGGAGCGGCTCTAGGGAGGCTGGGGCGGGCTCGGCGGCGACCTCCGGGGCTGGGGCAGCGATGGCTTCCGTAGCTTCGGCAGGGGCAGGGGAGGAGGGCGGCTCCTCGATGGTCGCGGCGGCCTCGGCCGAGGGTGGAGGTGCGGCCTCCGACGGGGCGGGCGCGGCAGCCTCCTCGCGGCGGGGACGGCGGGGTTTACGAGGCGAGGGGAGCGGGGTTTCGCCGGGAGTGATCTCTACTGGGAGCCGTTCGGCCGGGGTTGGTTCGGCCGGGGCGGACGCCTCGGGGCGCGGCGTGGACGCGAGGCGTGCGATCCGTTCATCAAGGGCCGCCCAGTGCGCCTGGGTCGCCGCGCGTCCCGCCGCGGTCGCCTCCTCCACGGCGGCGGCGAGGCTGGCGCGGGCCTCGCGCCAGCGGGCTTCCCACGCGGCGCCATTTTCGTCCCGGGCGGCGGCGATCGCCTGCTGCAGCCGCGCGGTGCTTTCGGCGGCCTCGCGCTGCAAAGTAGCCACTTGCTTCGCTGCGGCGGCTTCCAGCCGGGTAAGTTCGGTGGCGGTCCGAGCGATCTGGGCCACGGCCGCCTCAATCCGGCCAAGCTCGCTGCCCCGCAACGCGGCCAGTTCCTCCTCCAGTCCCGCCCGCGCCCCTTCATCCGCCTCGGCCAGCTGACCCTGGAACGCCGACACCCGTTCCTGCAACTTGGCGGGGAGATCCTCGGCCTCGCGCAGGGTGCGCCGCGCCAACTCGCCGATCCCGTGCAGGCTCCCGGTCGCGATGCTCACCTGTTGCGCAGATTCCCGGACGGTCTCGGCCAACGCCTCTAGGGCCCGTTGCCGCTGGTCGAGCGCCTCGTTCTTCACCCGCTCCAGCCGCAGCACCAAAGGCACCAAGCCCACGAGGACTCCCAGGAGCACACAGCCCACGATCGCCACCAGCGCGCCGGTCGACAGCGGGGTCGGGCTCGCCCACGCCACGATCGCCGCGGCGCCGAGCAGCGCCAGATCGGTGAGGATGAAGAGCCAGGTCGGCAGGCCGGAGGGCGGGGAGGACTTCATGGGAAGAGCCCGGGTCGGCGTCATCCGGTTCACGCGCGGTTGAACCGGGGGCGCCGCGCCGGCGGGTGCGGAGGGTTTGCGCCCGCGCTCCCCCCGGCTCAAGGGCAAAACGGCGTTTGCCTCCGCGCCGGCCCCCCGCACGGTGACGCGATGGATTCCTCGGCCTTCGTCCGCATCGAGCGAGATACCCCCGGCGGGGCCCGGCACTATGTGGTCCACGCCCACGATCCGCGCTTTACGCTGGAGCTCAGCCCGGACGACACGGCGCCCGACCGCCGCGGCCGCGGGGTGCTGCGTCGGCTGTCCGTCCCGAATTCTTGGGCTGGCGACTACACCCGTTACGCCCGACTCATTTCCGCGGCCCAAGAGTTTTTCGCCCAACCGCTCGACGAGCCCGCCCCCAAGGCAGAATCGCGCCGCTGGGTCCGCTAAACCGCTTCACAGGCGCCGCCAAGCGAGCGCCGCGAGCGATAGCAGCAACCCGATGCGGATCGCGCCCTCGAAGGTTAGGAGCCGCAGGGTCCAGAGCCGCTCGGCGCCCCGCCGCAGCGAGAACCCAATCATCGTCGCCAGCAGCAGCCCGAGGGCGTGCATCCGCGCCAAGGGCAGGAACAGCAGCCCAACCAGCCACAGCCAGTAAGCCAGCAAGGCGAGGCTCCACCGGCGCGCCTGCCGCTCATCGGGACCGGGCGCCTGCGCCGTGCCCGGGAGGGCGGTCCGCCGCCTCAGGAGCCGTTCGGCCTGCACCAACTGCCAGATCTCCAGCGCGGCGAAGGCGGCGCAGCCTATGAGCAGGAAGAGAGGGGTCATCGGGGCAGGTCCGGCCCGGGTGGGCGCATTCCCGGACGCTCCATCCCGGCGAGGGCCAGCAAGGGACGGCGGTAACACATCCGGTCAGCGCAACGCTTCCGCCCCCGCGCCGCAAGCCCGCCCCACGCGCCTCAGCGGAAGCCGAACAGCGGCGGGAAGACCACCGCCACCAGCCCCGCCCAAACCGCGTATACCGGCAGGTAGGCGGTCTGCCAGCGCTCCAGCGCCGCAAAGGTACCCCGGCCCCGCAGAAAGCGCGCGTATAGCACCGCCGACCACGCCAAGTTCACCAGCAGGACGCCGTTCAGCCCGAGCCCGGCCAGCCGGTTGGGCGTGAAGCCAAACTCCTGGATCCGCGCCGCGATCGCCCACAGCGCCACGCCGTCCGCCACCAATGCCCCGGCCACCAGCACCAGTTGCAGGACATCGAACGTTCCCGGCGGCGCCTGCGGGTCCCGCGCCGAGACCGCATAGAGCAGCAGCCCCAGCACGATGATCAGCAGCGCATCGAACCCGATCAGCACCTCGCGCGCCTGGTCCACCCCGCGGCCCGTCGCCACCAAGGTCACCAGAAAGGAAAGCAGCACGGCGGCGAACAGCGGCGTGAAGATTCGGGTCAGCACGGGCGCCATATTCTCGACCACGCTCTGCTTGGCCTCCACGAGCCACGAGGCCACCACGACCGCCCCGACTGCCCCGCACGGCAGCAGCCAGTTGCCGATGAAGTGCCCCGGATCCACCCCGATCGCCTTGAAGGTCATTGCCGTACTCCCGGTCAGCACCCCGCCGCCCAGCGCGATCAGGACGTAATAGATGAACAGTTCCCCGGAGAACCGGATGAAGTCCATCCGCGCGCCGCCCTGCGCCCAACGCCCGCCGGCATAAGCCACGCCCACCCCCAGCCACAGGGCGATGGGCAGATGCAGCGCGAACAGACCCAAGGTATCACCGGCCGCCCGGAACGGATAGAGGTTCGCCAACAGGGCCGCCACGATGCCCGCTGCCGCCGGCCAAGCGAGGCCCGCCGGGGCGAGGCGCCGTTTCCACGCGAAGAACAGAACCAAGAACGGCAGTACGAACAGCGCCGCGTTCCGCGCGTAAAACGCCGCGTTCTCGTCCCCCAGCGGAAGGCCGAAAAACGCCGGGACCTTTACCGCCACGCCGGCCGCCACCGCCAGTCCCAGCGCCACCGCCGCTTCCTTCCGCCCGCTGGTCTGGTCCCCGCCGGCGGCCTCCGCGTCGGTCAGGAGCAGCTGCTTCCACAGTCGCTCCGAGTGTTCGCGCGCGAACTCCCGTGACAGCGCATCTACGCCGCCCAGCCGCTTCACCGCCACGAGGAAGGCCTCCTCCGCCAAAAGCCCCCCGGCGCGCAGCCCTTCGATCGACTGGCGCAGGTGAACCTCCAGCTTCGGCCCGTCGTCCGGTTGCAGCGCCTGCCGCCGGCGCCGATAGTTGCGCCAGTGCGCGATCTGTTCCTCTAGGGCTGCCCCCGGAGCTCGGGGCATCATCGCGTCCGCGACGGGTTCCCTCCTCGCGACACCCCCCGCGGGTGCTGGGGGCGTTCCGTGAACGGGTGCGGAAGAAACTTCATTGGTTCGGGGTGCCGGCTGGAGTAAATTCTGTCAAGATGGGCCTTGCCCCAATGGAACTGAGCTTGGCGGAACTTTAGGTTTTGGTTCATCGGCTGTCCTCCTTGGTGATGGCGGTTACCTTACTGTCGTGGAATTCGACGCGGAAGCGGTCGCGGACGGTGCGGGCGGGGTAATCGAGGTAGTACGGGTAGGCGCCGCCCCAACCCCAGCCCCAGGCCCCCCCGCGGTAGCCCCGGTGGAAGTGGCCGGTGAAGAGGATTTGGCCGCTGGCCTCGTACGTAAGGAAGTGCCAGATCACGGTTTCCCCGCGGGCGTCGGTGCGGACGGTGGTGCGGTCGGGGTCCCCGAGGGCGAGGCGAACGGCCTCGCTGGGGAAGCCGAGGCCGATCTGGCCCGCGCGGACGAGGGTCTGTTGTTCCGGGCTGAGCCGGGCAAAGGCCTCGGGATTGGCCTCGATGCGGGAGGCCGGCGAAGAGCAGGCTACGGCCAGCAGGAAGGTGCCAGCGAGGCCGAGGAGCGGGACGAAAGCGGTTTTCATGGCGGAAGGAACCGCCAAGGTCGCACGTTCCGCCCCGTTCGCGCGGCACCCCTTGCCGAGGCCCGCGCATCGCTTGCGGGCCAAAACTACTTTCCGCAGAGCGAGCCCGGCTAAGGTAACAATTCGCTGCCTATCCGAATCGTTGCCGGAGCGGGACGGTCGAAGTAAAACCCCGCCACCGCCTCGCGCACGTTCTCCTTCAGCTCCTCCCAAGTGTCCGCTTGGGTAAAGATGCTCTCACTCACGGCTTCAGCCACGAGCCCGCCGTCGCTTTCCCGAGTCACGGAGAACACCAGTTCTTTCATCGGATTAGTCGCGGCTTCCACTGCCCTGTCCGGCGTGCGGGTAAAGTATTCCGCAAAGGGCGGGACGGCTTCCCGCCGTCCACGCCCCTCCGCCGCCGCCCCGGTCACTTGATCGCCAACTGGGGCCGGCCGGCCTCCGGCCAGTCGATGTGGAAGAACTCGCCGCGGGGGCGGTCCGTCCGCTCGTAGGTGTGGGCCCCGAAGTAGTCCCGCTGCGCTTGGAGCAGGTTCGCCGGCAGGCGCGCCGAGCGGTAGCCGTCGTAGTACGACAGCGCCGAGCTGAAGGTCGGCACCGGCACGCCGCACTCCACCGCGAGGGCCACGACCTTGCGCCAGTTCTCCTGCGCCTGACGCACGGTCTTGTTGAAATACGGGTCGAGCAGCAGATTCGCCAGGTCCGGCTTCCGCGCGTAGGCCTCGGTGATCTTCTGCAGGAACACGGCGCGGATGATGCAGCCACCCCGCCAGATCTGCGCGATCTCGCCGAAGTTGAGCTTCCATTTGTACTCCTTCTGCGCCTCCCGCATCAGCTGGAAACCCTGCGCGTACGAACAGATCTTCGAGCAGTACAGCGCATCGTGGATCGCCGCCACCAGCGCCTTGCGCGAACCCTTGTACTTGCGGGACGGCCCCTTGAGCACCTTCGCCGCCGCCACGCGCTCCTCCTTGATGGCGCTCAGGCAGCGCGCGAACACGGACTCCGCAATGGTCGGCGCCGGCACGCCCATATCGAGCGCATTCACCGACGTCCACTTGCCCGTGCCCTTCTGGCCCGCCGTGTCGAGGATCACGTCCACGATCGGCTTCCGGGTCACGGGATCCTTCTGCTGCAGAATGTCCGCGGTGATCTCGATCAGGAAGCTCCCCAGCATCCCGCGGTTCCATTCGGCGAAGATCTCACCCATCTCCGGAGCCTTCAGCCCCAGCAGGCCCTTCATCACCGCGTAGGCCTCGCAGATCATCTGCATATCGCCGTACTCGATCCCGTTGTGGACCATCTTCACGTAATGGCCCGCGCCATTCTCGCCGATGTAGGTCGCGCACGGCACGCCCCCCTCGATCGGCTTGCCCGGCGCCGCCCCGGTCAGGGGCCGGCCGGTCTTCGCGTCCACCTTGGCCGCGATCGCGTTCCAAATCGGCTCCAGCTCCTTGTAGGCCGCCGGATCGCCACCCGGCATCAGCGCCGGACCGAAGCGCGCGCCCTCTTCACCGCCGGAAACGCCCGAGCCGATGAAGCGGAGGCCCTTCGCTCGCAGGGCCTGCTCGCGCCGGATGGTGTCCGTCCACAGCGCGTTGCCGCCGTCGATCACGATATCGTTCTTGTCCAGCAGCGGCACCAGGCTGTCGATCACCGCGTCCGTGCCCTTGCCGGCCTGGACGAGGATCACGATCTTGCGCGGGCGCGAGAGGGATCCCACGAACTCCTCCAAGGTCTTGGCCCCGTACAGGCCGCCCGGAGTGGCCGGGTTCTCGGCGACGAATTTCTCCGTCTTCTCGGTCGTCCGATTATAGACGGAGATCCGGAAGCCGTGATCAGCGATGTTGAGGGCGAGGTTCTGACCCATCACGGCGAGGCCGATGAGTCCGATGTCCGATTTGGTCTGGGCCATGGCGAAAAAAAGAGGAAAGGGACTCTGGTCCAACTCGCGCCGAAAACCAACCTGATTCTGGCCGATCCGGCTCACGCCGTCGGCCCACCCGGGCTCCGCTCCTCCCAGACCTGGGCCAGATGGATGAGCATTTGGGCGGCGCGGCCCATATCCTGCAGGGACACCCACTCGCGCTGGCTGTGCACCTGGTGCATCCCGCAAAATAGGTTGGGCGTCAGCAGGCCGCGCGCGGTCAGCTGCGAACCATCGGTACCCCCGCGGATCCGGTGCCGGAACGGAGTGAGCCCCGTCCGGCGGATCGCCTCGAGGGCGTGTTCCACCGGTCGCGGATCGCGGTCGAGCCAATAGCGCATATTCCGGTACTGCTCGTGGAACGCCACCTCCAGCCGGGCCCCGGGTTCCGCCGCCTGCACCGCCGCTGCCGCCTGCTCCACGATCCGCCGCAATTCGGCCAGCCCCTCGAGTTCGAAATCGCGGAGAATGAGCCGCACGGTCGCCCGCTCGCTGTTGCCGCGGATCTCGTTGGGATGAATAAAGCCCTCCCGGTCCGCCGTGCGCTCCGGCGAGCGCCCGAGCGGCAGCGCCGCGGTGAAGCGTGCCGCCAGCCGGAGCGCATTGACCATCACGTCCTTCGCCCACCCGGGATGCGCCGCCACCCCGCGGATTTCCACCACCGCCGCATCCGCCGAGAAGGTCTCGTCGTCCAATTCCCCCCGCGCCTCACTGTCGAGCGTGTACGCGAAGTCCGCTCCCAGCCGATCCAGCTCTAGGGTGCGCAGCCCGTGCCCAATCTCCTCGTCAGGATTGAAGCACACCCGGATCCGCCCGTGCGGGATCTCCGGGTGCCGCAACAGATACCGCGTCGCCGCCACGATCGCCGCCACCCCCGCCTTGTCGTCCGCCCCCAGCAACGTCGCGCCGCTGGCCGTGATGATGTCCTCCCCGATGGACTCCCGCAGGTGCGGGATACTCTCGACGGTCAAAACCTGCGTCGGATCCTCCGGCAACACGATCGGTCGGCCATCATAGGCCCGGTGCACGATCGGCTTCGCCCCGCCCGGCAATTCGGTCGCGGTATCCACGTGCGCCAGCCAGGCTAGGGTCGGCACCCCCGCCCGGCGGGTCGTCGCCGGGATGGTCGCCAGCACATACCCCGTCTGCGTCAGCTCGACGTCCTCCGCCCCCAGCGCCCGCAACTCCGCCTCCAGCAACCGCAGGAGATCCCACTGGCCCGGCGAACTCGGGGTCATTCCCGCGTGGGGATCGCTGCGCGTGTCGATCCGGACATAACGGCAGAAACGCTCCAACAGATCCTCAGTGTCGATGGGCATCCCGGCGACCTAAGCCGGTCGCCCACCGCTGGCGAACGCAAATCCGCCGCCCCGCCTCGCGTCCCGGCTTGTCGCCGGCCGCCCTCGGCCTACAGTGCCGCTATTCCGCGGCGCGTCCGCCCCCGGCCGCCCGTTCGCCCACCCCTTCCCCGCCCATGCCCTCGCTCCCGCGCCGCTCCTTCCTTCGCCAGTCCGCCCTCGCCGCCGGGGCCGCCCTCACTGCCGGGTTGCGCCCGTCGGTCTACGCTGCCGCCCCCGGCGCGAACTCCGCCATCCGCCTCGGCGTCATCGGGCTCAACGGCAAGGGCTCCGCCCACCTCAAGAACCTCGTGAAGATGCCCGGCGTCCGCATCGCCGGACTCTGCGACGTCGACCCCCAGGTGCTCGCCCGCGTCGCCCGCAACCTCCCCGAGGGCACCCCCGCCCCCTTCCAGACGACCGACGCGCGGGAACTGATCGGCCGGGCGGACATTGATGCGGTGATGATCGTGACCAGCAATCACTGGCACGCCCTGCTTACGGTCTGGGCCTGCCAGGCGGGCAAGGACGTCTACGTCGAGAAGCCGATGTCCCGCACGGTCTGGGAAGGCCGCAAGATGATCGAGGCCACCGCCAAGTACGGCCGGATCGTTCAGGTCGGCACGCATTACCGCTCCGAAACCGGCCTCGCCCAAGCCATCCAGTACCTTCACTCCGGCGAACTCGGCAAGGTGCAGCACATCCGCGCCATCGTCTACAATCTCCGCCAGTCGATCGGCAAACGCCTGCCTTGGTATCCCGAAGGGATCAATTACGACCTCTTCTGCGGCCCCACGCCGATGGTCCCGCTCACCCGCGGCAAGCTGCACTACGACTGGCACTGGTCCTGGGACACCGGCAATGGCGAGCTCGGCAACAACGGAGTCCACGTCCTCGACATCGCCCTGCGCATCGCCCGCCACAACGGCCCCCCGCGCCGGATCGTCAGCTTCGGTAACCGGTACTCGATCCTGGATGCGGCCGAGACCCCGAATACCCACGTCGCGGTCTACGATTACGCCCAGATCCCGCTGATCTTCGAACACCGGGCGCTCCCCGCCAAGCCAGGGGTCAATTACCTCGACCAAGTCGGGGGCCTCCGCACCGGGGTCATCGCCACTTGCGAGGGCGGGACGGTGGCCGGCCTAGTCGGAGCCACCGCCTTCGATAAGGCGGGCAAGCAGATCCGTAAGTTCGCGGGCGACGGTGGCGCCACCCACGTCCAGAACTTCTTCGATGCCGTTCGCTCCCGCCGGAGCCAGGACCTCGCCGCTCCGGTCGAGACGGGCCACCTCTCCGCCTCGCTCTGTCACTTCGGTAACATCTCCTACCGCGCCGGCGAATCCGCCCCGACGGCCGCGATCGATGCTACGCTGGGGGACTTTCCCGCCGCCGGCGCGATCCATCGGGAACTGCAGACGCACCTGCAGGTGCACGGGATCGACCTCGCCCGCCAGCCCTTCCGGCTCGGCCCCTGGCTCTCCCTCGATGCGATCGGCGATGGCATCACCGCCGTCTCCGGTCAGCAGGAAGGTGCGCTCGAATACGCCCGCTTCCTGCTCAAGGAGACCCAGCGCCCGCCCTACGCGATCCCGGAGCAGGTCTGAACCGCCCCGCCGCGCCCGGCGCCCCTTAATCCCGCCGGATCACTTTGGACGCGTCCTGCCCGTGCAGGACCGCCAGCGTGGCCGCGTGCAGCTCCGGGGTGGCTGCCGCCACGGTGGAACTGGCCGGATAGGCCGGTCCCCCCTGCCAGTCCGTAATCACCCCGCCCGCGCCGCGCAGGATCGGCACCAGCGCCGCGATATCCCAGGGGTTCATCACCGGGTCGAGCATCACATCTGCCCAGCCCCCCGCCACTAGGAGGTAGCCGTAGCAATCGCCCCACGTCCGGACCAACCGGGCGCGCCGGATCAGCTGCTCATAGCCGGAACCCGGCTGGTAACGTTCGGGATTAAGGGGGTCGCTGGTCAGCACCGTCGCCGCCTCCAGTCCCGACACCGCACGGCAGCGCACGGGGCGATCGTTCAGGGTGGTGGTGTGGCCGTCTCCCAGCATTAGCTGGCCCAGCACCGGCTGGTGGATGCAGCCCAGCACCGGCCTGCCCTCGTGCAGGAGGGCAATCAAGGTGCCCCACAGCGGGACGCCGGTGATGAACGACTTGGTGCCATCAATGGGATCGAGCACCCAAGTGAAGTCCGCGCCTTCGTTCTCCGTCCCGAACTCTTCCCCGAGGATCCCGTGGCTGGGGAACGCCTGGGCGATCCGCGCGCGCATCAGCTGCTCTGCCCCGCGGTCGGCGGCGGTCACCGGCGAAGCGTCGGCTTTGGTCTCTACCGCCAGGCCAGGCTGGCCCCAATGGCCGCGGAGGAATTCGCCGCTGGTGGCGGCCAACTCGCGCAACAGGGCCCGGTGCGGGGTCAGATCCATCGCGCCCTTCAAACGCCGAACCCCCGTGAAAGCACGCCTAATCCCCCGCTCTGAACGAAACGGGGTCAGCCTGTTGCAGGTTGCAGGCCTTCTGCCGCGCCGGAGGGCGAGCAAGGGGGATGGGGCCTCTGCAACCTGCAACAGGCTGACCCCGTCGGGGCCCGGGTCCGGGCAAAAAAAAGCCGGGCCCGCAGGCCCGGCTCGGAAAGGGGAGGGCGTGCCGGCTGGCGGCACGCCCTCGCGATCAGAACTTGTACTTGATCGAGCCGTAGATGTAGCGGCCGATCGGGTCGTACGAGCTGATGTCGTGGGACTGGTTACCCTCGGAGCGGATGAGCGGCGGGAACTTGTTGAACACGTTGTTCATACCGATCGTCGCCTGCAGGCCCTTCAGCCAGCGGTTCGAGGAACCGGAGAAGGAGTGGCCCACGCGCAGGTCAAACGTGTGGTAGCTCTTCACGCGGTACTCGGTCGACCAGGCCAGATCGTCGATCTCGGGCACCCAGGTGTGGCCGATCGTGGCGTTCCAGCGGTTGTTCGCGGAGACCCAGTCGAGGTTCGAACGGGTCCGGTAGCGGGGATAAGCCGCCGTGCCGGAGAAGCCGTCCTGGTAGCGGGCGACCGCGCCGTTCGGCAGGCTCTGCACCGCGTACTCGCGGATGTAGGTGCCGGCCAGCGAGGCATTGAAGTTGCCCAAGCCCTGCTGGGTCCACTTGTAGCTCGCCGCGAGGTCCATGCCGTCCTGCCAGTAGCCGGCGACATTGACGATCGCGTTGGAGATCCAGACCTCGTCGGAGGGCCGGTTCGTCATCTGGCCGGGCGAGGTGACCGCCGCGCCCGTGCCGAAGTAGGTCTCACCCGCGAGGCTGGTGCCGAAGCGGACGAGGCTAGCGTACGGGGAAGCAGAACCCTTCTGCTCGACGTCCGAGACGATCAGGCTCGAGCTGATCGAGGAGATCAGGTCGCGCTCGTCGATGTTGAACCAGTCGGCCGAAACCGAGAGGCCCTTGATGGCCTTCGGGGACCAGACGACGCCGGCGGACCAGTTGCGGGACTCCGAGGGGTTCAGGCCCGGGTTCGAGCCCGACTGCGAGCGGTACTGGCGGGAGCCGGAGGCAACGCCCAGGGAGGTGCCGCTGGTGTTGTAACGGGTGGTGTTGATCGAGGACGTGAAGCCCACGGAGACCGGCCCGAACAGGTCAAACAGGGTCGGGGCGCTGAAGGACTCCGAGTACGAACCACGGATCGCGAGCTCGTCGTTGAAGGGCAGCCAGCGCAGGGAGTACTTCGGGACCGTCGGATCGGAGGTCTTGCTGTAGATGTCGTGGCGGACGGCCGCGGACAGCTCCAGCACGTGGAAGCCGGGCATCGAGTTGCCGCCGCCGAAGACCGGCACGCGCACCTCGGTGAAGAAGCCATCGGTGGTCGAGCGGGCTGCGAACGGCTGGCGCGGGGTGGCCTGCAGCCACTGGCCGGTCTGGTCGAAGCGATCGTTCACGAAGCTGAGGGACTCCCAGCGGGTCTCGGCGCCGACGCCGATCTTGACGTCACCGGCAGGTAGCCGGAAGACGCTGCCGCTGAGGCGGAAGTCGAAGCTGTTCAGCTGGCTGTCGTAGTTGCGGAACTGCACGCCCACCATGCTCTCGATCACGCCCGGGTTCTGCCGGACCGCGAAGGGGTTGTAGGCGCCGGAGTTCACCAGCTCGGTGTACTTCACGCCGTCGATCAGGTTCCGATTGCGGTACGCGTGATCGGTGCGGTTGAAGTTGCCGGCCAGCTCATAGCTCCAGGTGTCGGTGATCTTGCCCTTGATGCCCGTCACACCGCGGATGCTGGTGGACTGGTTGGCGTAAATGCGGGGGAAGTTCACGAACCGGTTGCGGGCCGTGACCGTCACGTTGAACGGATTGTTCGGATTGGTGCCGACCACGTTGCCGGAGACCGGCTGGGCGTTCAGGACGGACTCGGTCTCGTTCAGCGAGTAGATGAAGTCGCCGAAGATCGAGGTCGTGTCGTTGAGCTTGTGCTCGAGGGCCGCGGTGAAGCTGCGGCGCTGGGCGCGGAGCAGCATCGTCGGATAGTTGGCCAGATCGAAGAACTGCGCCACCTGGTCCTGCGTCAGCGGGCCCTGGTAGATGCCCTGCGCGACGGCCTGCGCCGGCGTCAGGTCGAGGTTCTGCGGGGGAGCATTCCGGTTGCCGCCCAGGAAGTAGAAGTCCGTGGTGCCGGCGAGGTTGATCGAGCCCGCGAAGGACGGGGTGCGGAACTGGCCCTTGGCGAAGTCGCGCTCCTTCTGGATCAACGGGTCGCTGCGCTTCCACTCGGTCGTGATGGTCAGGCTCGTCGGGCCGAAGCTCGCGCCCGCCACACCGTAGTAGCTGCGGGTCGCCCACTTGCCGTCATTGGGGCTCCAGCCGTAGGTGCCGCCGATCTCCGAACCCGCGTAGTTGGTCTTCAGGATGACGTTCACCACGCCCGAGACCGCGTCCGAACCGTAGGTCGCCGAGGCGCCGTCCGAGAGGATCTCGATGCGCTCGACCGCCGAGATCGGGATCACGCTCACGTCCACGAAGCTCGAGCCACCGCTCGCCAGCACCGGCGAGATGTTCGCCCGGCGGCCGTTGATCAGGACCAGCGTCGCCCGGTTGCGCAGGGAAACCTGCGAGCCGCCGTTCGTCGAGCCCGAGGAAATGTTGCCGTTCTCGGAACCGATGTTGTTCGAGCCGAAGAACGCCGGCTGGGCCTTCTTCAGGACATCGAGCAGGTCGGTGCTGACGCCGGTCTTCTCAATCTCGGGGGCGCCCAGGACGGTCACGGGGATGGCGGGAGAGCCGGCCGCGATCGGGATCAGGGAGCCGGTCACAACGAACTTCTCCATCTTCTGGACGTCGTTGGTTGAGACCGTGGGCTGGGCGGCGAAGGCGACGCCCGCGACCAAGGCGGTGGCAAGGCCGAACCGCCCGAGGGAGGCGGCGGCGAGGTGCTGCGGTTTATTCATAGGGTGCTGGTTTGGTGTTCAATTCGACGCCCCACCAGGAGGCAGGACGCCAAAATTGAACCCGCCAGAAAGTCACAAGTTTGTGACATTGCAACCTTCTATCCTGAAGCGGTAGTCAGGCTGGCAGCCTACGCCTTCTCGCCTTCGGCGGTTGCCTCCACCCGCCGACCCGGCTAGGGTGTTTTCGCTATGATCGACTCCCTCAAAAAAACCCTGCTGGCCGGAGTCGGCGCAGCAGTCGTGTCTAAGGAAAAGGTCGAGGCCGTGCTGGGCGACCTCGTGCGTCAGGGCAAAGTGACCTCCGCAGAGGCCAAGGAGGTCGCTGAAAAGCTGGTCAGCGAAGGCCGCCGCGAGGCGGAAGCACTGAGCCAAGATCTAGGCGACCGGCTGAAGGGCGCC
>CAIOTK010000275.1 GCA_903861185.1 uncultured Opitutia bacterium
CCACGCCGACGGCGAGGCCACGGTCACCGTCAACCAGCGCACCGCCCCCCCCGGTGGAGAGCGCCTGTTGTCGCTGGGCCAGTTCCGTTTCGAAAAGGACGGCCAAGGTTATGTGCTGATCTCCAACGAGGGCACCGACGGGTTCGTGATCGTGGATGCCCTGCAGCTGCTGCCCCTCGACGCGCGCGGGGAGGGATCGGCGGCCCCGGTGGCTCGCGCGGACAACGCAACCGAGGAGCGCGCCGCCGAGCTGCGCCGGGTGGAGGCCGAACTGAAACAGCTGGCCGCGTCCGGCCCGCGGCGACCGCTGGCGATGAGCGTGCGCGAGGCCGCCGGAGAGATCGGAGACACCGAAATCCGCGTGCGCGGGATCGCTCGCAACCTCGGGCCGAAGGTGCCGCGAGGCTTCCTGGCGGTCGCCGACCGCGGCGAGGGCCCGCGCTTCCGGCCCGACGAGAGCGGGCGCCGCGAGTTGGCGGACTGGATTGCAGACCCGGGCAATCCGTTGACCGCCCGCGTGACCGTCAACCGCGTCTGGGCTTGGCTACTGGGGGAAGGGCTGGTCCGGACGGTGGACAACTTCGGCACGACGGGCGACGCACCGACGCACCCGGAACTGCTCGATCACCTTGCGTTGCGGTTCACCGCAAACGGGTGGTCCGTGAAGGCGCTCGTGCGCGAGATTATGCTTTCGCGCGTCTACCAGCTCTCGTCCGTCCCGCCCCCGGGCGCGGCGGAACGCGACCCGGCGAACCGGCTGCTCTCCCACGCGCGGCGGCGGCGACTTGAAGCCGAGGAGATCCGCGATGCGCTGCTGCTGGCCGCGGGCCGACTCGACCCCGCGGTGGGCGGGCCGAACTTTGGCGCGACGCCGCCGGCCAGCGAGTACGGGTTCGTCTTCGCAGACCTCCGCCGGGGCCTGTACACGCCCGCGTTCCGTAACCGGCGCCCGGACCTTTTCGAGGCCTTCGACTTCGCCGACATCAACGCGCCGCTCGCTCGCCGCCATACGACTACCGTAGCCCCTCAGGCGCTGTTCCTGCTCAATCACCCATTCGTGATCGAGCAGGCGCGACACGCGGCGGGACGCTTGGCGCGCGAGACGCCCGGCGCGCGGGACGACGAGCGTTTCGCCCACGCCTGCCGGATTATCCTCGGTCGGTCCCCGCGGCCGGGCGAGTTGGCGCTGGCGCGTGACTTCCTCGCCGGTGTGCCGGCGGGTGAGCCGACTGCCGCGGCTTGGGCGCAGGTTGTCCAGGCCCTCTTTGCTAGCGCGGATTTCCGCTACCTCGAATGACCCCGCCGATGAATCCTCCTTTCCCCCTTTCCCGCCGGCAGGCCCTCAGCCGGGTCGCTTGCGGCTTCGGTTTCCTCGCTCTCGCCGGCCTCGCGGCCCAGACCACGGCCCGCGCCGCCAATCCCCTCGCCGCCCGCCCCGGCCACCACCGCCCGCGCGCCAAGCGGGTCATCTTCCTCTTTATGGGTGGGGGCGTGAGCCACCTCGACAGCTTCGATTACAAGCCCGCCCTCTACGCCAACGACGGGCGGATGCTCGAGTTCCTCGACCAGCGCGCGATCGCCAAGACCGGCGCCGGCGCGACCGGCCGCGTGATGAAGCCGCTTTGGGAGTTTCGCCAGCGCGGCCAAAGCGGCCGCTGGGTTTCGGAACTCTTCCCGCACCTTGCCCGCCACGCAGACGACTACTGTGTCGTCCGCTCGATGCACACCGAGGGCGTCGCCCACGGCCCCGCCACGCTCTTCCTCCACACCGGCGCCACCAACCAGCTGCGCCCCTCGATGGGCTCCTGGGTGACCTACGGCCTCGGCGCGGAGAGCGAGAATCTCCCCGCGTTCGTCTCCCTCAGTCCGACCCTCGCCAACGGGGGGCCCCGCAATTACGGCAGCGGCTTCCTCCCCGCCGTGTTCCAAGGCACCGCCCTCGGGCGCGCCGGCCAGAAAGCCGCCGAGGCTGCCTTCCGCCACGTCCGCCACCCGGATCTCTCGGCCGCGGCCCAGCTCCGCCAGTTTGAGCTTGTCCGCGCCCTCAACGGCGACCAGGTCCGCGCCCGCCCCGGCGATCGCGAACTCGAGGCGCTCGCCCATTCCTACGAACTTGCCTGGCGCCTCCAGACCCACGCCCCGGACGCGCTCGACCTGTCCCGCGAATCCCCCGCTACGCTCGCTCTCTACGGCATCGGCCAGGAACCCACCGACGACTATGGCCGCCAGTGCCTGATGGCCCGCCGCCTCGCCGAGGCCGGTGTTCGCTACATTCAGGTCAATTACTCCGACAACACCAACAACCCTGCTTGGGACCAGCACTCCAATATGCCCAAGCACTTGGACCACGCCGTCCGCGTCGACAAGCCGGTCGCCGGCCTGCTCGCGGACCTGAAGGCGCGCGGGCTCCTCGAGGACACGATCGTTTGGTGGGGCAGCGAGTTCGGCCGCACGCCCTACGCCGAGCGCAACGGCACCGGCCGCGATCATAACCCGACCGGTTTCTCCGTCCTCCTCGCCGGCGGCGGCTTCAAGCCGGGCTTCGCCTACGGCGAGACCGACGAATTCGGTCACTTCGCGGTCGAGAACAAGGTCCATATGCACGACCTGCACGCGACCATCCTCCACCAGTTGGGATTGAACCACGAGCAGCTCACGTTCCGCCACGACGGCCGCGATTACCGGCTCACGGACGTGCACGGCCGCGTGGTCCACGACCTCCTCGCCTGACCTGCCCCCTTATGCGCCTCGCCCGGCTCCTGCCCGCCCTAGTCCTCGCCGCCGCGCCGCTCGCCGCGGCCTCCCCGCACGACCAGTCTGGCGTGTCGCTCGAGGTCGATGCCCCGCGCCCCGGTCTCGCCAAGATCGTGCTGCTGGCCGGCGCGCCCAGCAGCAAGCCGATGGCCCACGAGTACTTCGCGGGCTGCGCGTTGCTCCTCGAATGGCTCCGGCTCCAGCCCGGCGTCTGGCCCGTCCTCGCCCGCGGCTGGCCCCGCGACGAGCGCGTCCTCGAGGGCGCCCGCGCCGTGGTCTACTTCGGCGACGGCGGCGGGAAGCAGCCCTTCGCGGATCCCCACCGCTGGGCCGTCCTCCGCCGACTGCTCGACGGCGGCGCCGGCCTCGTCCTCTTGCATCAGGCGATGGACTTCCCGGCGGGCGCGGACGGCGCCGCGATCCGGGGCTGGCTCGGCGCAGTGTATCACAGCGACATCGGCAGCCGCGGCCATTGGGATATGGAGTTCACCGACATCCCGGCCCACGAGGTGACGCGCGGCGTGCGGCCCTTCGCCGCGCCCGCGGATGGCTGGCTCTACAACCTGCATTTTGCGCCGGCCGGGGTCACTCCGCTGCTGCGCGGTGCGGTGCCGGACAAGTCCCGCTCCACCGCCGACGCCAAGCGTCATTTAGGCCGGGCGGAGGTCATCGCGTGGGCGCACCAGCGACCCGAGGGCGGCCGCGGTTTCGGTTTCACCGGGGCGGACCTGCACCGCAGTTGGTCCTACCCGAGTCAGCGCACGCTCGTGCTCAACGGCATCCTCTGGAGTGCGGGCTTGCCCGTGCCCGCCGGTGGGGTGCAGGTCGACCTCGATCCCGCGGCGCTCGAGCGCAACCTCGACGACAAGCCGGCGCCCGCGCCCGCGAAGCGGCCGGCGAAGGCCCCCGCGAAGGCCGCGGTAAAGGCTTCCGCGCCCTGAGGCTGCGGGTTCAGCTCTTCGCCATCGCCACCTCGCCCCGGCCTCAGTCTAACGGCCGGGGCTCGAAGTCGGACGGACTCACCCAGCCGGCCTGCAGCTTCTCGCCGCGCAGGTAGCGCTCGTAAAAGCCGACGTGCGCGGGGTTCGCGTGCACATAGCGGTCAAAGACCTCCCCCTGGCCGAACATCCGCGGGTCGCCCTGCGCCTTGAGCCGATCGTGCAGCTCCGCGCGCAGCGCAGTGCGGCTCGCAGTCCGCGCCGGGTCGGCGGCGACGTTGCGCACGCAGTCCGGATCCGTGCGCAGGTCGTAGAGCTCGACCGCCGAGCGCTTCCCGAAGCACAGGTCCCAGAAGGGATCACTGCCCGCGCGCCGCCGCGCCTCGAGGATGAAGGTCTTGGTCGGGCTCGCGTCGACGTTGAGGTAACCGGTCTCGGGATTACCCGCCGGCCAGCGGGTGGGCTCGAAGTTCTCTAGGTACAGCAGCCCCGCCTTTACCAGCCCGCGGATTGGGTAGCCGACGTCGTTCGGCCGGCCGATGTCGTGGCGTTCCATTCCGACCAGCGCGAAGTCCCGGCCCGGCACGACTTGCCCGGAGCGGTCGCTGCGGAAGATCGGCGTGAGGCTGAGTCCTGCGAACTCTGCCATCCCGGCACGCTCGCGGGGGAGACCCGCCACCTCGAGGAAGGTCGGCGCGAGGTCCACGAAGCTCACGTGGTCGTCGACCACGCGCCCGCGCCCGGTGATGCCCGCCGGCCAGCGGATCGCCAGCGGGACGTGGTTGGAGAAGGCGTAGGCGGTACCCTTGCCGCGCGGAAACGGCATCCCGTGGTCGGAGGTGACGACGACGAGCGTGTTCTCCAAGAGGCCGCGGGCGGCGAGGGATTCGAGCATCCGGCCGAGGTGGCGGTCGAAGTGTTCCACCTCATAGGCGTAATCCAGGATGTCGTTCCGGACGGTCTCGTTGTCGGGCCAGAAGGCGGGGACGCGGTCGATGTCCTCAAGGCGGCGGCCGCCCTTCCGCACGCCCGAGCCGAACTCGTAGCCGCGATGCGGCTCGATCGCGCCGTACCAGAAGGCCCAGGGTTTTCCCGCGGGCGCGGCGGCGAGGAAGTCCTCGAAGTTGGCGGCGTAGTCTGCGTTGCCGATGCCGGTGGTCGGTGGCGCCGCCTTGCGCGCGTTGAAGGCCTGGCCGGTCATCTGCCGCGGTTTGCCCGCGGCGTCGCGCGCCACGCCGGGGCCCCAGCCCTTGGTGGTGTGGCCGACGAACCAGCCGTGCTCCGCCAGCGCCTCGCCCCAGCCCTTGAACTCGGGCGGGAAGTACGGGATGTGGTTCGCCGCCTCCTTGAGCTGCCACGAGTTGCGCCCGGTGAG
>CAIOTK010000276.1 GCA_903861185.1 uncultured Opitutia bacterium
CCTGGCGGACCCGATCTTCCAGGGGCTGGCGATCAGCCTGATGTTCGGCGAGATCGCCTCGCTGCTGATCAGCCGGATGGCGGTGCCGGTCCTGTACTATATGGCCAATCGGCGGGGAGAGACCGCGTGAGCCTCTGGCTGCAGCTCGCGGCGGGGCTGGCGCTCGCCTACGCGCTCTGGCGGATGTTCCGGCTCCTGCGGCCGGGCATCGCGCCTGAGGCGGCCGCGGCCGAGGTGGCGGCGGGCACGGCGGTGATCATCGACGTGCGAGAACCGGCGGAGTGGGCGGCCGGCGTGGCGGCTCCGGCGGTGCTGCTGCCCCTGAGCGACCTGCGGGGCGCGCGGCGCGAGTGGGGACCGTTTCTGGCGGCGCACCGCGGGCGCCGGCTGCTGTTGTATTGCGCGGCCGGGGGCCGGTCGGGGGTGGCGGCGGAGCTGCTACGCCGCGAGGGCTGGTCGACGGAAAACCTCGGCTCCTACGCGCGCTGGGGGGCGGCCGGCCTGCCGGTCCGCCGCCCGTGAGCTGGGCCCGCTGACGCCCGGGTCAGCGGGTCGCGGCGGGCGGGGGCACGAACCACTCGCCGCGCAGCCAGTCGACGATCAGGCCGAGCTCGCCGGGGGTGATCACCTTGTCCTCGCCGAAGAGCGGCATCCGGTCGTTGCGCTCGCCGTAGAAGCGGGGATGCGCGGCGTTGCCGATGAAGGCCACCAGCCACTCGCGCGAACCGTACCCGGTGAGCTCCGGGCCGACGGCGTCGCCGGTGCCGCGGAACACGTGGCAGTCGGCGCAGTTCATCCGGGGGCCGACCAGCGCCTCGCGCCCCTGCACGATCAGCGCCTCGTCGCGCCGGTCGATGTCCCGCTGCGCCTTGAGCCCCGCCTCCGCCGAGAGCGCGGCGATGGTGAACTCGAGCAGCTTGCGGTCCTCGGGCCCGTACTCGGCCACGTCCTCGCGGACGTATTTCACCATCTTCCCGTTCTTGAACTTGGTCCCGCCGAAGTAATGCGGGGTGGCGACGCGCGCGGGGTCGAGCAGGCCGGCGAGCCACTCGCGGCTGGCGAAGCCCTTCAGGTCCGCCGCGGAGGCGGCGTCCTTGGGCTGGCCGCCGAGGCCGTCGTGGCCGTCGAAGCGGTGGCAGCTCGCGCAGTGCCGCGCGAAGAGCTTCGGACCCTGGGTGAGCGGGTCCTGGCGCAGCAGGGTGACGGCGCCGGTGGCGGGGATGCCGGCGGGGGAACGGGCGAGCTCCACGACCCGCTGGGCCTCGCGCTGCGCGGCGGCGACGGCGATCGCGTGGTCGGGGTTGGCGCGGTCCTCCGCCAAGGCGAGCCAGGTGAGCCAGCCGGAGCCGGCGAGGACGATCCACAGGAAGGCGACGTTGAAGCGGTGGCCGAGGCGCCAGTTGCCGATGAACGGCATCGCTGCGAGGAGCGCCATCAGCAGGCCGGGGATCACGATCGCGCCCCAGACCTCGGTGCCGCCGGGGAAGTACTTCAGGAACTCGAACAGGAAGAGGAAGTACCATTCCGGCCGCGCGGCGGGGAAGGGCTCCGAGGGGTCGGCGGGCGCCCCGAGCTCGGCGCCCCGGTTGCGCACCACGAGGAAGACCACCACGGCGAGCACCGCGAGGCAGGCGACGGCGTCGCGCAGCACCTGGTCGGGCCAGAACGCGGCGTCCGGCCGGCGGCGCGGCTCCTTCGGCGTCAGCCCGTGGCGCCGGAAGAAGTAGATGTGGGCGACGATGAAGAGGATGATCGCCCCGGGGATCACGCCGGCGTGCAGCGCGAAGAAGCGCGTGAGCGTGTGGTGGCCGTAGTCGGCGCCGCCGACCACCAGCTGCTGCAGCTCGGGGCCGACGAACGGCGTGATCGCGAGGATGTTGGTCGCGACGCGCGTGGCCCAGTAGCCCTTCTGGTCCCACGGGAGCAGGTAGCCCGTCAGCGAGAGGCCCAGGGTGAGGCAGAGCAGGAAAATGCCCGACCAGAAGTTGAACTCGCGCGGGGCTTTGTAGGCGCCGTCGATCACCACCTGCATCAGGTGGACCGCGAGGAGCACCGTCATCGCCTGCGCGGTGTAGTGGTGGAGCCCGCGGAGGAACCAGCCGCCCCACATCTCGTGCTGGATGTAGTAGACGCTCTCCCAAGCCGTCTGCGAGCTGGGGCTGTAGGCGAACCAGAGCGCGATGCCGGTGATCACCTGCAGCACGAAGCAGAAGACGAGCGTGCTGCCCCAGACGTAGCGCCAGCGGGCGCCACCGGGCACGTTCTCGAAGAGCACCTCGTGGGCTAGCTTGCGGTAGCCAGTGCGTTGATCGAGCCAGTCGAGCGGTTTCACGGGGGGAGGGTCAGACGGGGATCTTCTCGTGGACGCCGGCGCGGAAGTTCCGGAACCGGACCCACACCTCCGTGCCCCCGCGGACCTCGGTCTCGAGCGAGTCGAGCGGACGCGGGCTGGGGCTCTTCGGGTCCAGCACCCGGCCGTCCAGCGCGAAGCTGCTGTTGTGGCAGGGGCAGTGGAAGTTGTCCCGCGCGGCCTTGTAGTCCACGAAGCACCCGGCGTGCGGGCAGGCGACGTTCAGCGCGCGGACGCCGCCGTCCGGGAGGCGCTGCAGGTAGACGGCGCCGACGGGGACGTCGGGCGTGCGGTTCCACGCGTCGACGCGGGTGGCGAGGACGGGGAACTTGCGCGGTTCGCCGCCGGCGGGGACGGCGGCGAGGTTGGCCACGAACACGGCGCCGCCGCCGGCGGGTTTCCGGCGGAGCGGGTCGAGGAGGACGAGCAGGCCCGAGGCGGCCGGGATGACCAGGGTGATGGCGCCGATGACGGCGGCGGCGGCCTGGGCGAGGAAATTGCGCCGGGCGGGGGCGGGCGGGGGCGGGTGAGGTTCCATCGGCGGGAGGGGGGCCGGCGGCGGGCCGGCTCGGGCGCGGGATTCACGGGCGATCCGCGCCAAAGGCAAACCCGGAATGGGCCCGGCGGCGGCGCGCCTCAGCGGTACTCCTCGCCGGTGAGGGCGTTGATGATCTTGAAGTTCTCGACGTGGTAGTTGAGGTCGGCCCGGAAGGCCAACTTCACCCCGAAGAGCTTCTCCATCCGCACCAGCAGGTCCGCATCCTCGCTCCGCAGACGCTCCAGAATGCTCGGGTGCACCAGCACCCGCAGGGAGTACTCCTTCGCGTCGTTGCGCAGCTGCAGGCGGCGCACGACCGAGCTGAGCTTGCGCTGCAGTTCGACCGACATCGTCGTCGCGCTCTTCACGATCCCGCGCCCGCGGCAGTACGGGCAGTCGGTGTAGAGGTTGGACGAGAGCGACTCCTGCTGGCGCTGGCGGGTCATCTGCATGATCCCGAGCTGCGAGATGGGCAGGATGTGGTTCTTCGCCTTATCGGACGCCATCAGCTCGACCATCTTCTCGTAGACGGCGTTGCGGTGCCGCCGCTCCTTCATGTCGATGAAGTCGATGATGATCAGGCCACCGAGGTTGCGCAGGCGCAGCTGCTCGGCGATCTCGTCGGCCGCCTCGAGGTTGGTCTGCGTGATCGTCTCCTCGA
>CAIOTK010000277.1 GCA_903861185.1 uncultured Opitutia bacterium
CACACGGCGCAGGCCGCGTAGGCGTCGGTGAACCGCACCCCCTCGCGGGCGAGCCGGTCGATGTTGGGCGTGCGGTAGTAGGTGCTGCCGTTCGCGCCGATGTCGCGCCAGCCAAGGTCGTCGACCAGAATGAGCACGACGTTGGCGCGGCCGGCGCGCGGCGACGCCTCGGCGGCGGGCAGCGCGGCCGGGAGCGCCGGCAACAGCGCCGCCAGGAGGGGCGCGAGGGGGAAACGGGGGACTTTCATCGGGAAGGAGAGGTGCATCAGCGGAGCTTGAACTTCCCGAACAGGATGTGCGTCCGGGGCGTGGTGGCGTCGCCGCTGTCCCAGACGGCGCGGAAGTCGCCCGGCGCCACCTCGACGAGCGTCGGGTAGGAGTTCTTGGTCCCCGCGTCGAAGAAGGCCTGCTCGGCGCTCCAGGCGCCGCCGGGGGCCTTGGTCTTGTAGCGCAGCGAGGTGCGGCCGCCGTTCGGGAAGCCCGGCCAGGAGCGGTCGCGCTGCGCCGGGCCGTCGTTGTACACGTAGAGGTGGGTGCCGTTGGCGGCGCGGCCGAAGAAGCCCTTCGCCTTGGCGTTGTGCAGCTCGGGCTCCGGCGCGGCCGTGCTCCAAGTGCGGCCGCCGTCGCGGCTCACGCTCGAGTACGCGCGCGGCGGGTTCGTGGTCTTCTCGGGGTCGTCATAGTCCGCGGTGCGCATCACGATCCTCAGCTCCCCGGGGGCGTCCCCGGCGGCGACGTTGCCCTCGTGCAGGAAGACGCGCGGGCTCGCCGGCTGGGGGATGTAGGCCTCCAGTTTCCATTCGAGCAGGCTGGTGCTGCTGAGGACAAAGTGGTCCCGCGAGCCGCGCGGATCCGCCGCGAGGGTGTTGCGGTGCGCCGGCAGCAGGAATCGTTTCCGGCCCTCGTGCTCGGCCACGACGATTCCCGCGTTGGTGATGAGCGGCCCGGTGTAGTGCATCGCCAGCTCGACTGGCGTCCACGAACGCCCGCCGTCCGCGGTGAAGGCGGCGACGAGCTGCGACTCCTCGCTGTTCTCATACGCGATCGGGCAGCGCATCGCGAAGCACCAGATCACGTCCTGCCCCGGAGCGCGGAAGAGCACCGGGTTGGCGTAGGCGAACTGGATCGCGCCCTGCCAGCGGTGGTAGTCGAAGACCTTCACCGGCTCACCCCACGTCTCCCCGTCGTTGGTGGAAAGGCTGGCGAGGATGTGGCCCATATCCTTCTTCCCGTTCGCCATCGCGCCGAAGGCGACGATCAGGTGGCGCGGGCGCTCCCCCTGCAGGATGAACGGCTGCCAGACCCGCCACGCGTCAGGGTGCTGATCCACGCGCCGGACCACGCGGACCTCGGTCACGTCGCCCTGATGCTGCACCGGGGCAGCGGAACCGGCGGTCGCGGCCGCGGCCTTGCGGGGCTGGCCGGCGAGGGCCGGAACGGGCAACGCGCCCAGGGCGGCGAGCGCCAGCGCGGGCAGGAAAGGTCGGGGAAAGCGCGTCATCACGGGGAGGGGGTTGATGGTGGGAGGGCGGAGAGGAAGAGCACGGCCGGACCCTCGAACGGGGAACGCAGGGTGCGGCGGGCGCCTCCCGCGACGGCCGGGGCGGACCGCGGTTCTCCTCCGTCCGCGGCGCGCCACTCGGCCGTGAACACACCGGGCGTCCCGGCCAGCTCGAGGCTGCACTCGCCCCCCGCCGGCAGGAAGACGAGGTAGCTGGCACCCGGCGCAGCCAAGCAGAACCCGGTCGAGGCGAGATCCCCCCGCGGCACGGCCCGCGCGAGGTTCATCCGCCGGGTGAGCGCCAGCGCCGCGCCCATCGCGCGGCGCGGCCCGTCATCCTGCGGGCGCACCTGGCCGAGCACCTTGCCGTCGTAGGTGTCCATAAAGATCGGGTTGGCGCCGCGCGTGACGGTCTTCCACACCCACGCCGCATCGCCGCCCACTCCCCAGAGGTGGTCGGTGTCGCTGAGCACGACCTTGCGGCCGCCGAGGTCCGGCGGGTCGTCCTTCCAGCCGCCGTCCGAATTGGGCGAGACCCAGTCGGCGGGACCCGCGTACAAGGTCTCGTTTTTCCCGCGCCGGTTCTGGTAGGTCATCCCGACCGGATGCTGGAGCGGCAGGCCGGCCTCGACCTGCTTCACGAACCGGATCACGTGGTACTGGAAGTCAGTCGAACCCGGGTGCGTCTCGTTGGACACCTCGTAGAGGAGGTTGTCGAAGTCGTTCAGGCCGGTGACGAGCCAGCGCAGGTAACTCTCCTGCACGGCGGTCACGCGCGGCGCGGCGAGCTGGTGCACCTCGATCCCCTTGCCGTCGCCATCCAGGTCGCCGTCGACCCCGTTGACGTTGTTGGCGGGGTTGAAGGGGTGGTTGGGCCAGGCGTCGGCCTGGAACTGCACCCCGTAGCCCTCGAACAGCATCACGGAAACGTAAATCCCGGCCGCCCGCGCTAGGGCGAAGCGGGTGCGGAGGCGCCCGAGGTACTCCGGATTGTGCTGGCTGAGGTCGAACTTGAGCCGACCGTCGAGCGCGAGGCCGGGACCGGTGCGCCGCCACGGGTGGGGTGCGACGGTGTGGGCCCCGTTGCGCCAGTCCGGGTTCTTCATCTTGGTGTTGTCCCACTTGGTCGGCTCCCAAGTCCAACCGCGGGTGAAGTTGTGCCCGTGCCCCGCGAGCCAGACGAGGTGGGCGGCGAAGTCGAACGCGGGCGGAGGGTCGGCCGGGCCCATATCAACCAAGTTCGCCCAGGTGTGAGCACCCGCGAGTAGGAGGGGCTGGCCGGCGGCGTCCGCGAAATAGCGGGGATTCTCCGGATGCACCCTCAGCGGGCCCCGGGTCGAGGCCGCGCTTGACGCGGCGGCGGCAAGACTGAGGACGAGCAGGGGAAGGCGGGAAGCGCGCATCTCAATCGGCCTTCTTCCGCCCCTTGCGGCCCAGCGGGGGCGCGTCGGCGCGGGGCAGCCAGCGCGCGTGCTCGGCGCGGATGGCGGCGTGTTCGGGGCTGCCGGCAAGGTTGGTCCACTCGTGCGGATCGCGCTCGTGATCGTACAGCTCCTCGCCGCCATCGGCGTAGCGGATGTAGCGCCAACGCTCGCTGCGCACCGCGTGGTTGCCCTGCCCGTGGGTCGTGAGCGCGGGCCGATCCCACGGATGGAGCGGATCGCGCAGCAGCGGCACCAGGCTACGGCCGTCGAGGCCGGCGGCGGGCGGCAGGCCGCACAGCTCGGCCAGCGTCGGGAACAGGTCCGCGGTGCCCACCGGCCGGGCAGTGCGCGCACCGGGCTGGGTCACCCCCGGGGCGACGATGATGAACGGGACACGGGTGGAACGCTCCCAGAGCGTGAACTTGTGCAGGTGGTTCTTCTCGCCGAGGTGCCAGCCGTGGTCGGACCAGAGCACCACGATCGTGTTGGCGGCGGCGGGGCTCGCGTCGAGCGCGGCGAGCAGCCGGCCGACCAGCGCGTCCCCGTAGGAGATGTTGGCAAGGTACGCCTGCAGCACCTCGCGGTACTTGCCAGTCCGGCGGATGAGCTCGAGGTCCTCGCGGCGGTCCGCGGCCATCCGCTGGCCGCCGGCCGGCACGTCGTCGAGGTCGTCCTCCTTGACCGGCGGGAGTGTGATGCGGTCCGGGGGGTACATCTCGAAGTACTTCCGCGGCGCGTACCAAGGCAGGTGCGGGCGGTAGATGCCGGCCGCGAGGAAGAACGGCTGCGCCGGCGGACGGGCGAGGAAGTCGGCGACCCAGGCGGCGAGGCGCCCGTCGCCCATTTCCCCGTCGGCGGCGTCCCATGGGCCCCAATCGAACTCATTCGCGTTCTGCGGCGGCCGGCCGAGGGCGCGGACCTCGGGGAGGCCGTTGAGCGGGAACCCGTCCGGCCAGGTGAAGGCGCGCACGTCCTCCCCGCGCGCGAGGCGGGCCTGGTAGTGGCTATCGAAGACCTGGTCGAAGTAATCGTGCCAATCGCTGCGCCGGTTAAAGCCGGGGGTGTGGTGGTTGACCTTCCCGCCTCCGGCCACGTGGTAGCCGTGGGCCTTGAAGTGCGCGGGCAACGAGTTCACGCCGGGCAGCGCCTCGTGCCAGCGCACATCGTTACCGTAGATCCCAGTGGTGCTCGGCTGTCGGCCGATCATCAGCGTGACGCGAGACGGGTTGCAGACCGGCGCGGCCACGTGGGCGTTGGTGAACGCGAGGCCCCGCGCCGCCAGCGCGTCGAGGTGCGGCGTGCGCACATCGGGGTGGCCGCCGAGATAACCCACCCAGTCGTTGAGGTCGTCGAGCGCGATCAGCAGGACGTTCGGCCGGGGGGGCGCGGCCGCCGGGGCGGCCGGCGCGAGCGCCAGCAGGAGGGCAAGACCGAGGAGCGGGCCGGACGGATGCATCATTGGCGTTTTTTCCGCCCGGCGCGGGGCTCCCCCGGGGTTGACGCCTCGGCCGGCGCGGGCTCGCGGCCGAAGAAGTACTCGGGGTAACCCCAGCGCAGCTCGCGCCCGGCCGACTTGGAGCGCACCGCGGTGACCTCCGCGGTCAGCCGGCGCAGGTTCGCCGGGTCGAGCAACGGGTCGCCGGTCTCGCGCCGCCACGCGTCGAGCCGGCCCGCGAGGTCGGCCAGGATCGCCGCGTGCGCCGGCGATTCGGCGAGGTTGCGAAACTCGTGCGGATCCTCCCGCAGGTCGTAAAGCTCGTGGCGCGGAGGCCGCTCCATCACCGCGTAACCCGCGCGGACGGCGGCCACGGCCGTCTCGACCGCCCGCGCGATCCCGCCGCGAAATCCATCCTCGCCGCGCTCGACCGCGTCGGCCTCCAGCTTGCGGATGGTGTCCGCGTAGTCGGGATTCACGACCCCCGGCAGGAGGTTTTCGATCAGCTTGTACCGGTCGTCGCGCACCGCGCGCTGGGGATGGTAGTTGGCCGCCGCCGCGTGGGTGTGCCATTCGGTGAAAAGGTGCGTCCGCCACGGGGCGGGGCCGCCCGCGAGCAGGGGTTGCAGCGCCCGACCCGCCGCGCCCGGGACCGGCGGGGCGCCGGCCGCCGCGAGCAGGGTCGGCAGCAGGTCCACGGTGGAGACCAACTCCTCCCGCACCTGCGGACGCGCTTGGCCGGGCCAGCGCACGAGCAGCGGGATCCGCACCCCACCCTCGTAGCACGTTCGCTTGCCCCGCAGGAAATCGGCCCCGTGGTCCCCGAGGTAGACGACCAGCGTGTCCCGCGCCTTCCCCGAGTGCTCAAGCGCGTCGAGGAGCTCGCCCACCAGATGGTCCAGCCGGCTGAGGCAGTTGTAGTAGTCGGCGACCATCTCCCGCATCCCCGGCGGGTCGATGCCGAAGTATGGGAGCGCGCGCACGTCGCGGCCCTGCTGCGGATTCGCGGGCAGGCCGTCGACCTGCCGCAGCCAAGGATCGTGCGCCTCCGGGTAGTTAACGCTGAGGAAGAACGGTTCCGCGCCCGCGGTGAAGAAGCCCTCCGCGGCCCGAGCGTACTCCCCAAGGTTGCGCCGAGCGAAGTTCGCGGTCGGCAGCGCGCGGAAATCGAACGGGAAGGCGGACTCCGGGTTGACGTGCAGCTTGCCGAGGATCCCGGTCCGGTAGCCCGCCGCCTTCAGCTGGCGCGGCAGGTTCGGGGTGTCCTCGCGGTAGAGGCGGTAGCCCCAGGTCGCCAAGCCGATCTGCCCGTGCTGGTGCGGGTAGAGCCCGGTGAGGAAACTCGCCCGCGACTGGCTGCAACCCGCCTGCGCCACGAAGGCCCGGTTGAAGCGGACGCCCTCGGAAGCCAGCCGGTCTAGCCGCGGCGTACGCGCGTGCGGGTCCCCGTAGCAGCCGAGCTCGGGACCATTGTCCTCGGAGACGATGAGCAGGATATTCGGCCGTGGCTGCGCGGCGGCCGGGAACGCGAGGGCGAGCAGAGCCAGGAGGGCGGGGAACTTCATCGGGGCGGCTTGAACCCTACCATGACGCCGCGGCCCGTCGAACCGGAATCCCGGCCCTCCGGTTCCAATTCAGGACCGACGCGCCTCAGGGCGCCTCAAGCAAGCGCTCAATCGCGGCGTCCAAGCTCCGGGTGAAGGCCGGACGCTGCTTGGTCGGCACCTGGGTGAGGGCGACGACTAGGATCTGCCGCTCGCGGTCGATCAGCGCGAGCGTGCCGGAAGCGCCGTTGTGCCGGAGGCGCACGCCCCGGCCGTCCGGGCCGGCGTGGACGACGTTGAAGCCGAGGGCATAGCCATCGCGCGCGGTCCCCGGCTGCACGGTCTGCAGCTCCTCCAGGATGGCGGCCGGCAGGAGGACGCGCGAGCCCACGCGGCCCTCGTCCAGGTGCAGCCGCAGGAGCGCGGCCACCTCGTCGGCGGTCGCCACCAGGCCGCCGCCGGGATTGGGGAACGCGAAGGCGGGACCGCCCGGGTCGGGCACGAGCGTCCCGCTGCTCCGGTCATAGAAGGTGGGCTGCCGGGCGCCACGCTCCAGCGCGAGGCCGGCTGGGAAGGCGACGTCCGGGATCCCGAGGGGTCCGAGCAAACGGCGCGCCAGCAGGGCGGAGAACTCCTGTCCCGCGACCACCTCCGCCACGCGCCCCGCCACCAGATAACCGAGGCCGGAGTAGGCATACCGGACGCCCGGCTCCGCGGCCAGGCCCGCGCGGGCGAGATCCTCCACCGCGTCGGCGAGGGTCCCGTCCGTGCGGATCCGCCAGCGTTCCTCGCCGCGGGCGGACTGGCCCGCGAAGCCGGCGGTGTGCGCCAGCAACTCGCGCACGCGGGGGACGCGTGCGGCCGGCCCGCCGCCAGCCAGGCGGACGCCGCGGAACGCCGGCAGGTGCCGGTCGAGCGGATCGTCCCAGCCGAGCCGGCCCTCGGCCACCAGCAGGCCGAGCAGCGCGGCCGTGAAGGGTTTCGTGACGGACGCGATCCGGCACGGGGCGTCGACGGCGAACGGGGTCCCGCGCGCGAGGTCCGCCACGCCGAAGGCCTCGCGAAACACCACCTCGCCATTCCGGACCACGAGCATCACGCCACCCGGGACCTGCCCCTCGGCGATGCCCCGGCGCCAGACCTCGCGGAGCGCCTCGGCCTGGTCCGGAGCCAAGGCGGGGGCCGCCGTCCCCGTCACAACCAGCAGGCTGAGGAACAGGAGCAGGGACGGCAGCACGGAGCGGGGCATGGTCGGGACCTAGCCGAAGCTGCCGTTGAGCGCAACCGGCCAGGGCAGGACCCCGGTCCGGCGCGCCTCCCTCACGCCGCGACGTCCCGGGCGCAGCGGAAGCCGGTGTGGGTGGCCGCGGAGGCGGGCTCGGTGCCGTTGCGCGCGTCGGTGCGGTACCGGTTGCAGTAACTCGCGTGGCACAGGTGGCTGCCCCCGCGCTGCACGCGGCGGTCCCCCGTCGCCGGACCGGTCGGATCCGCCCGCGGCGAGACGCGGTAGTAGGCGGGGTCAAACCAGTCCCAGCACCATTCCCAGACGTTGCCGGTCATCTGGTAGAGGCCGAACCCGTTGGCGCGGTAGGCCCGCGCGGGCGCGGTGCCCCGGTGACCGTCCGCCCCGGTGTCCCGCCGCGGGAATTCGCCCTGCCAGACGTTCATCCGGTGGCGCCCCTCGGGCTCCAACTCATCGCCCCACGGGTAACGGTGGCCCTCGCGCCCGCCGCGCGCCGCCCGCTCCCATTCGGCCTCGGTCGGCAGCCGCTTGCCCGCCCACGCCGCGTAGGCGCAGGCGTCGTGCCAGGAGACCTGCACCACCGGGTGATCCCAGCGGCCCCGCACGGAGGAACCCGGCCCCTCGGGATGCCGCCAGTCGGCCCCCTCGATCCGCACCCACCACTCGGAGCCCCGCACGCGCGGCCGCGCCGCCACCTCGCGCGGGTCGAGGTGCCCGGCGAAGACGAAACTCCAGCCAAAGCGCTCCGCCTCGGTGCGGTAGCGGGTCGCGTTCACGAAGGCGTTGAACGCCTCGTTGGTCACGGTGGTCGCATCGAGGAAGAACGGACGCAGCTCGACCTCGTGGACCGGCGCCTCGCCGTCGGCGGCGAAGCCGTAATCGGCTTCGTTGCCCATCCGGAAGACGCCGCCCGGAATCAGGACCATTTCCGGAGCCGCGGGCCCGGGCACGCGCCCGAAGGCGCCCGGCGCCGGCCCTGCGCCCGCGCCGCGGCCCGGGCCGCAGCAGGCTGGAGATCCGTCCTTGTCCACGCGCCGATCCAACGGCTTCGGCGCCACGGGGCAAGCGCGGTCAGCCGCGCGGGGGCGGACCGAGGGAGGCGCCCCGCACCAGCCGCGGCAGCAGGGGGCGGGAGTCGACGGGCACCGAACGCCCTGCGAGCAGATCGCCGGTGATCCGGGCCAGCCGCCGCGCGAAGTGCAGCGGATCAGCCACGTAGCGCGCCGGCTCGGGCTCGAGATAGGACAGGAAACGGTCCTCGTCCCGGCAGACCAGCGACACGTCGGCGCCGACGCGGCGCCCGAGTTGCGCGAGCACGCTGCAGGCGGTCAGGTAGGCGTACGACTCGCCGATCAGCACCCCGGTCGGCGGGCGGGCCGAGTGGAACATCCGGCGCAGGACGCGCGCCACGTCGGAGGGGCCGGGACCGTGCCGGACCACGGCGGCCTCGGTCGTCTCCGGAAAGCCCCGCACCCCCTCGCGGAACCCCTCCTCGCCGCGCAGGTCACCGGCCGCCCCCTCCCGGGGCGAAAGCAACGCGATCCGGCGGTGGCCGGCTCGGAGCAGCACTACCGCCGCGTGCCGGCAGAGGGCCCGGTAATCGAGGTCGACCGAGGGCAGGCGGATCCCGTCGTGGCAAGAGCCGGCCACCACGCAGGGCAGCCCCTGTCGTTGGAACCACGCCTGCACCGCGGCGCTGGAACGCACCAGCACCCAGCAGCCCGAAGACTCTTGGCGACGGAGCCGCGGGAGCGCCGCCGCCGGGGACGCGCGCAGCCCCGGGGGCAATACGACGAACCGCAGGCGGCAGCCCGCCTCGGCCAACATCCCGCGGTAGGCGTCGATCCACAGGCCTTGCTGCGGCCGCAGTTGGTCGAGACACACCGGCGACAACAGCGTCACCACGCGGGGGGGCGCAGCGGCGGCAGCCCGGGCTCGCGCGAGGCGCCGGGTACCCTCGCCCGGCACGATCGCGACCACCCCCTCGGCGGCGAGCCGCTGCAACCCCGCGCGCAGCGAGTTGCGGCCGACGCCCAGCTCCGCGCACAACCGGCGCTCTCCCGGCAGCCACTCCGGCCAGGCCCCCGCCCGCAGCCCCTCCCGCAGGGCCGCGCAAACCTGGTCGATCAGGGAACTACGCTGGAGGCGCAACTGCATCGCGCGCGGCGGACGCTCAGGGCCGAGCGAAGACAATGCAGATCGGGGCCGGGACGTTGCTGACGCCCTTGGTCTGATAGGTCAGACGTCCCGTCGCGGGATCGACCCGATGTACGGCAAGGGTGTTCGAGTCCGCCCCCGCCGCGAGGAGCCAGCCGCCGCCCGGCGCGAGGTTGATGTTGCGGGGAAACGCGCCGCGCACCGGCTGCACCTGGATCACCTCGGCCGCACCAGTCGCGGGATCCAAACGGTAGACCGAGACAGAGTCGTGGCCGCGGTTGGAGAAGTAGCCGAAGCGTCCGTCGGGGCTCAGGACGATCTCCGCGCCAGAATTGAAGGCCTCGCCCGCCTTCGCCGCTTCGGTCAGCGAAGGCACGGTTCCCAGCAGACGCGCCGTGCCCGCCGCCGCGTCCCAAGCGAAGGTGCTGAGGGCGAGACTCAGCTCGTTCAGGAGGTAAATGAAGCGCCCGTCCGGGGAGAACTTCAGGTGGCGAGGCCCGCCGCCGGCCGGACCCGCCGCGAGGCCGTGGCGCTCCAAGTAAGGCGCGGCCGGCAGCACCCGATAAATCACGATCGCGTCCAGCCCGAGGTCCGGCACCAGCGCGAACCGCCCGTCCGGCGACCAGCCGACGTAGTGCGGGTGCGGGCTGTCCTGCCGGCGGTCAACCACCCGCGAGCCGCCGGTGTGCCGGTGCAAGACGGCGGCGCCGAGGCGCCCGCCGTCGCCGAGCGGGAAGACGGCGACCGACCCCGCGCCGTACTGCGCCGTGGCGGCGAAACGGCCGGAAGGGTGCACGGCGAGGTGCGCCGCGCCGCCGTCGCCCGTGGGGGCCGAGTTGATCAGCGCCAGCGCGCCGTTGGGTCCGATGCGGTAGGCGGCGGCACCCGGCGCGCCCCCAAGCGTCGCGGTGGCGTAGAGCTTATCGCCGTCAGGGTGCACGGCGAGGAACCCCGTGTTACCCGCCTCGGCTGCAAGTTCCGCGGGGCCGAGCTTGCCGGTCGCGGCGTCGAAGGAGGCGCGGTAGATGCCCTTCGCGCCGGGACCACCGGTGCCAAGGAACACGTGCCACGCGGAGCCGGGCGCGGCGGCGAACGCGAGCGCGGGGGCCGCCAACACGGCAAGGATCAGTCGAAGGGGATGGGGATTCATCGACCCGAGCTAGCACGGGGGAGGCGGCCGCGCCAAGGCCGTTCGGCGCCGGGTTCAGCCTTGCCCGCCGCGCCGCCGCGGGCTCCCCTCCCGCCGTGCACGCCGCGCTCCTCGCCCCCTCCCTGCTCGCGGGCGACCACGCCCACCTCGCCGCCAGCGCCGCCGCCGCCGCCACCGCCGGCGCCCCGTGGCTCCACCTCGATCTGATGGACGGCGCCTTCGTCCCGAACCTGACCTTCGGCCCGGAGACGCTCGCTGCCCTCCGCCGCGCCGGGTGCCAGCTCTTCTTTGATACCCACCTGATGCTCGCGGAGCCGGATCGTTACCTCGAGGCCTTCGCCCGCGCCGGGGCCAACCTGATCACGGTCCACGTCGAGCCGCCCGGCGACCGCCACGCCACCCTATCCCGGATTCGGGAACTCGGCTGCCAGACCGGCCTCGCGCTCAACCCCGGCACCCCCGCGGCCGCCGCCGTCCCCTTCCTGGAGCAGGTTGACTTAGTGCTGGTGATGACGGTGCAACCCGGCTTTGGCGGGCAGCCCTTCCGCCGCGATATGCTGCCGAAACTACGCGAACTCGACGCCTGGCGCGCCGCGCGCGGGCTTCGCTTCCGCCTCGAGGTCGACGGCGGCATCGACCTCGCCACCGCCGCCGAATGCCGCGCCGCGGGCGCCGACACTTTCGTGGCCGGGACCTCGTTTTACCGCGCTCCAGATCAGGCCGCCTTCGCCGGCGCGGTCGCGCGACTCTAGCGCGTCTCGATCCGGTACAACCGGCTCTCAGTCCGGATCAGCAGCGCACGCCCCGTCACCGCGTACGACGCGAGGGTGCGCTCACCCAGCGGGTTGGTCGCCAAGCGCCGAAATTCCCGGCCCACCGCCAACACGGTACCGAGGCCGTTCTCGTTCTGAAAATAAATCCGCCCGTCCGCCAACAACGGCGAAGCTGAATAGCCGCCCTCCAGCTTCTCCTGCCAGTGCACGTTACCCGTGCGCGCGTCCCAGCAGGTCGCCACCCCCATATCCGAGACGCCGTACAACTCGTCCCCGTCCAGCACCAGCGACGGCGTGAGCGGCGCGCCCTTCGTGGTCCGCCACGCCACGTGGGTATCGGTTACGTCCCCGGTCCCGCCGAGCCGGATCGCGAGCAGATCCGCCCGCGCGTAGCCCGTAGCGACGAAGACCAGCCCGTGCCCCGCCACCGGCCGCGGCACGACCGAGAACCCGCCGCCGTAACGCACGTGCCACACCTCGCGGCCATCCCGCGGATCGAGCGCTGCCACAGCGCCACTCGCCGGGCTGATCAGCTGCGCGCCGCTCCCCTCGCCCACCAGCAGCGGCGTGGCGAAGGAGAAGGTCTGCTTCGGGCTCACCGTCCGTCCAGCGCGCCAACGTACGGTGCCGGTCTGGCGGTCCAGCGCGATGACACACGGATCCTTCGCCCCATCCGCGTGGTAGATCAGCAGGTCACCCACCAGCACCGGGGAGCCGCCGTTACCGTGCACCGGGTCGTACCGCACCTCGTTGTTGCGCCAGAGGACGCGGCCGTCGCGGTCGAGACAGGCGGTGCCGTGGTGCCCGAAATGGACGTACACCCGGCCGTCCGCGAGCACGGGCGTGGGACTCGCGGGGCTATTCTTACGGTGCAAGGGCTGGGCCTCGATCTCCGGGCCGGCAAAGACCTCGCGATCCCAGACCACGCGCCCCGTGACGGCGTCGAGGGCGAGCACGTGGAGCGACGCACCACCCTCGGGCCGGGGCAGCCCGGTGGTGAGGAACACCCGGCCGTCAGCGACGACCGGTGACGACCAGCCGGCACCCGGGATCGGCGAGACCCACGCGACGCTGCGGGTCTCGGACCACTCAACGGGCAGGCCGCGGGCTTCGCTGCGACCTTGGCCGGTAGGGCCGCGGAACTCGGGCCATTCGGCCGGAGCGGCGGCCCGTGCGGCCGCGAGGGCGAGGAGGCAAAGAAGAAGGCGGCCGGGGGGCAGCGGCGGGCGAGACATCGTGACGCAACCGTTAAGCGGGGTCCTCGCCCCGCGCAATCCGTTCCGCGCGGAGGTAGTTGGCGCGGAAAAAGGCGGCCAACTCGGCGGCGAGGCGCACCTCCTCGACCTTGTTCCGGGCCGCGAGCCGCGGGCGCACGTCGGCGAGGATGCGGTCGTAGGCTACGCGGGACACATCCTGCAGCACCGCCAGCGCCGCCTCCCGGCGCGCCGGGGGCGCCTCCTGCAGGGCGCGCCACGCCCGGCGCAGCTCGACGTGGGTGTCTTGGCACATCACGCGGATGACGAGCGACATCTCGCGGAAAATGCGGCCTGTCCACGCCTCGCGGTACACCAAGGGCTCCGCGATCGCGTAGGGCGCGTCCTCCGGGTCGCTGCGGCGCGCGGCACTTTCGGGGTCGGTGTAGAATTCCCGCCGCACCGGCAGCCGCCGCAGGGCGAAGCGCTC
>CAIOTK010000278.1 GCA_903861185.1 uncultured Opitutia bacterium
CGCTCGCGCCGAGGAACAGGGGAAGCAAGAGCAGGCTTGGGGCGAGGAGCTTCATCGCCCCGACACGATTAGCTTCGGGCCTCGCGTGGCAACGCCATTGCCCGCGGGGGCAACCGCTTCCGGCTCGCGTCGGCGGCTCGCCTCCGCCCACGCTCGAACGTCGCCTATGAAGATTGTCATCACGGGAGTCACCCGGGGCCTGGGTCGCGCGCTGGCGGGGGAATTCATCGCCGCCGGGCACACGGTCATCGGCTGCGGCCGCACGGGCGCGGCCATCTTTGACCTGCGCATGACCCACCCGGCGCCCCACGACTTCACCTGTGTCGACGTCGGCCTCGATGCCAAGGTGGCCCTGTGGGCGGCCAAGGTGCTTGAGCACGACCAGCCTCCCGACCTGCTGATCAACAACGCCGCGGTCATCAACCGGCTGGCGCCATTATGGGAACAGGACGACCGCGAGTTCACCCGTTTGGTGGACGCGAACATTCGCGGCGTGCAGAACGTGATCCGGCACTTCGTGCCCGCGATGGTCGCGCGGGGCCGTGGCGTCATTGTGAACCTTAGCTCGGGTTGGGGGCGCAGCGTCGCTCCCGAGGTCGCTTCCTACTGTATGTCCAAATGGGCCATCGAGGGCCTCACGCGGGCGCTGGCGGCGGAGTTACCGGCCGGGATGGCAGCAGTCCCCCTCAATCCCGGCGTAATCGACACAGAGCTGCTGCGCTCGTGCTGGGGGGAGGGGGCCGGGGACTATCCGGGTCCCGAGGACTGGGCCCGCCGGGCAGCGCCTTTCCTACTGGCGCTGGGACCCAAGGACAACGGCCGGCCGCTCACTGTGCCGGCCTGAGCCAGATCGAATCAGACCGCTCGCTCGCTGCCCGATCGGATGCCGACCGGGGCGGGCACCTTGAGGGCGGTGAGGTCGCCAGGCAGGTTTAAGCTCGTCAGCGCGGTCCGCTCAAAGGTTTCCAGAAACCGCTGGAGCCGGTGTTGCCGGCGCTCGCGGGTGAAGAGCGGTTCCGCGCCCTGGGGGGGAAGGGGGAACGGGGTTTGCATGGTGGTGTTCACATCCTCTGCACAGCGCGTGCCAGAGCGTCGCGGTTTTGCTAAGCGATATGAGTTAATTAGTTAGGGATAATTCAGGCTGGAAGTGAGCTTCCGGACTGGGGAATTATTCCCAACTGGACCCGACGGGCTAGGGGAGGTTCCCCAACGCAAACGGGAATGATCCCCTTTTCCGCCTCAGTCGCGCCGCCGCGAGTCTAGGAGCAAGGTGACCGGGCCCGAGTTGACCGAACTGACCTCCATCTCGGCGCCAAAGCGTCCCGTCGCTACCGCCCGGCCCAGCCGTTCGGCCGCGAGGGCGCAAAACCTCTCGTAGAGGGGCAGCGCCAGTTCCGGCCGGGCCGCGGGATGAAATGAAGGCCGGGTGCCTTTGCGCAAACTGGCGAGTAGGGTGAATTGGCTCACCACCAGCAAACCGCCACCCGTATCGGCCAGGCTGCGGTCAAGCCGGCCCGCGTCGTCCGCGAAGACCCGCAGGGCCAGAATCCGCCCGACTAGCCAACTCGCGTCCTCGTCGGTGTCCTCCGCCGCCACGCCCAGCAAAACCAGCAAGCCGGGGCCAATGGCGCCGGTCTCCTCGCCCGCGACGGTCACCCGCGCCGCGGAGACGCGTTGCAGCACGGCGCGCATCGCACAGCCCTTAAATCATCGGGTGGTGGGGCTCGGTCTCCGCCTCGTAATTGATCCCGGGCAGGCCGAAGCCAAATAGCTTCAGGAACTCAGAACGGTAGCCGGCGATGTCGGTTTCCTGTGCGAGGTTCTCGGTCGTGACGCGCGGCCAGATCTCGCGCACCGCGCGCTGGATCTCGGGGCGCATCTCCCAATCATCGACGCGTACGCGGCCCGCCTCGTCCAATCGAGCCGGGCGATCGCCATACAACTCGGTCGCGAAGAGGCGCTGGATCTGCTCGATGCAGCCCTCGTGGCTGCCGGCCGCCTTCATGACCTTGTACAAGATCGCGATGTAGAGCGGCACCACGGGGATGGCGGAACTGGCTTGGGTGACGAGGGCCTTGTTTACGGAGACCAAGGCGCGGCCTCCGCCGTTGAGCTTCAGCAGGGAATCGATGTTCCGCGCCGCCCGCTCGAGGTCGTTCTTCGCCAGCCCGATCGTCCCGTTCTTGTAGATCGCCCAGGTCACTTCCGGCCCGATGTAGGAATAAGCGACCGACTGCGCGCCTGGCGCGAGGAGGCCCGCCTCGGACAGGGCATTCATCCACAGCTCCCAATCCTCGCCGCCCATCACCGCCACCGTGTCGGCGATCTCCGCCTCCGTCGCCGGCTCAATGGTCACCTCGCTTACGATGCCCTTATCGGTGTCGACCGTCCGGTTAGTGTAGGCTTGGCCGACCGGCTTGAGGACCGAGCGGTGGACGGCGCCGGTACGCGGGTGGGTGCGGCGGGGCGAGGCAAGGGAGTACACCACCAGATCCACTTGGCCGAGCTCGGCGCGGAGGGTGTCGAGCGTCTGGCGCTTGATCTCGTCGGAAAAGGCATCGCCGTTGAGGTTGAAGGCCTTGAGTCCGGCCGCGCGGGCGGCGCGGGTGAAGGCGAGGGTGTTGTACCAGCCGGGCGTCGCGGGGCGCCCCTCCTCGGAGGGACGTTCAAAAAAGACCCCCACGGTGGCCGCGCCGGAGCCGAAGGCCGCCGTGATCCGCGAGGCGAGACCGTAGCCGGTGGAAGATCCGATCACCAAAACCCGCTTGGGACCCCGCGCGATGGGGCCCTGCGCCTTGACGTGGTCGATCCACTCTTGGACGTGCGCCGCGCAGCCTTCGGGGTGAGCGGTGACGCAGACGAAGCCGCGAACCTTGGGTCGGATGATCATGAAGCCGGCATCCTCCGCGGGCCCCGTCGCGTGAGGCAAGTGGGTTTTGCCGGATGGATTTTGGTTGGCGGCGGCAGTGCGGGGGCGTTCGCTCCCTCTGATGCCCCTGCTTGCTGAACTGACTCCAGAGGTGGCCGCCGGGCGCGAATTGACCGCGGCTGAAGTGCAATGGATTGCGGCCGCGCTCGCCGGCCCTGAAGAGACCGAGGCCGACAAGGGCGCCTTCCTTACCGCCCTGGCGCGCCGTGGGGAGACGGCGGCTGAGGTGGCGGCCTTCGCGGTGGCCTTTCGCGACCGGGCGCGCGATCCCGGACTCAGCGAATGGGCCGGGCAAGCGATCGACATCGTCGGGACCGGGGGCGATCACTCCGGCGGCTTCAATGTCTCCAGCGTCGTGGTGCTGGTGCTGGCGAGCGCTGGCGTCCCAGTCATCAAGCACGGCAACCGCGGCATCACTTCGCGGTGTGGCAGCGCGGACCTGCTCGCGGGCCTGGGGGTGGACATCGAAGCCGGGGAGGAGCGCCTGAGGGGCGCCCTGCGCGAACTGGGCTTCGCCTTTCTGTTTGCCCCTGCCTACCATCCGGCCTTTCGCCTGATCGCGCCCGTGCGTCGGGCGCTGGCGCAGCAGGGCCAGCGGACTGTATTCAACATTCTCGGCCCCCTCATTAACCCAGGGCGTCCCGCCCACGCGTTGGTCGGGACTTTTTCCCCGGGACTCGTCCCCCTGCTGGCTGGGGCCTTGGAAGCTTTGGGCACCCGCGCCGGACTGGTCGTTCACGGGACGATTGAGCCGGGACGCGGCATCGACGAGCTCACGACCGCGACCGAGAACCTAGTCCGCGGCGTGGGCGCGCGGCGGGAAGTGGCGGGGACTTGGCGCGCGGCGGACTTCGGCCTCGCGCCCGCGCCGTTCGCGGACCTCGCCGGCGGCGATCTCGCGGAGAACCTCGCCCGGGTGGAGAGCTTGCTGGAGGGCAAGGCGCCCCGAGGGCTGGAGGATACCGTGGTTCTTAATGCCGCCACGGGCCTCTGGCTCACCGGCCGCGTGGATTCCGTGCGCGCCGGGCTCGAACCCGCGCGGGACCTCCTGCGGGGCGGCGCGGTCCGACGCAAGGTTGCGGCGGTCCGTGAGTTCTTCCGCGCGTGAGCCGGCGCTACTTCGGTACGGACGGGGTTCGGGGGCCTTATGGCGGCCCGGTTATCAACGAGGCCTTCGCTTTCCGGCTAGGTTGGGCCGCGGCCACTTGGTCTGGCGCGACCCAAGTCACCGGCGCGGCGCTGCTCGGCCGCGATACGCGAGCCTCGGCCCCGTCCCTGTTGGCCGCGGTCGCGGCGGGGATCGCCGCCGCGGGCCTGCGTCCTGTTTCCCTCGGCGTGCTGCCGACGCCGGCCGTCGCCCGCGCCGTGCAGGCGCGCGGGGCCGCTCTCGGGGTCGTCCTCACGGCGTCCCACAATCCCGCGGCGGATAATGGGATCAAGTTCTTCACCCGCGGGGGGCGGAAGCTGACCGACGCGGACGAGGCGGCAATCGAGGCTCGCTTGGACGCGGCGCCCCCTCCGCAGGCGGCTGCGTTGCCGCAGGATGACCTTGCGGTGCAGGAGTATCGCGAGTGGGCGGCAACCCTCCTGCCGGCGGGCGCGCTCAACGGATGGCGGCTGGTCGTCGATTGCGCCCACGGCGCCACGGCCGAGACCACGCCCGCCGTGCTGCGCCAACTCGGCGCCGAGGTGATCGCGCTGGGCATTGCCCCCGATGGGTTGAACATCAATGCCGGGGTGGGCAGCGAACACCCGGAGGCGCTGCGCGCTGCGGTCCGGTCCAGCGGCGCGCGTCTGGGTCTGGCGCACGATGGCGACGGCGACCGCCTGGTCCTCTGCGATGAGACGGGCACCCTGCTCGATGGGGACGATTTGCTGACGCTCCTCGCCTTGGACGCCCTCGACCGCGACGCCCTCCCAGGGCGGACGCTCGTGGTGACGGAACAGAGCAACCTCGGCGTCGATGCCGCGCTTGCCCGGCGCAGCGGCCGCGTCTTGCGGACCGCAACCGGGGACCGTCAGGTCATCGCGCGGATGCGGGAGGAGGGGGCTGTCCTAGGGGGCGAGACTTCGGGCCATATCGTCTGCGGAGACCTATCGCCGACGGGCGATGGCTTGGTCGCGGCCTTGCGCGTGCTGGAGGTGATGCGGCGCCGGGAGGAACCTTTGTCTCGCCTCAGGCGGCAATGGGACCGCTTCCCACAGCGGAGTACGGCGCTGCGCGTGCGGCTCCGGCCGCCGCTCGCGAGTCTGCCCACACTGTCCGCGACGATCACGGCCTGGGAGCGGAGCCTCGCGGGTCGGGGCCGCGTGCTGGTTCGCTACTCGGGCACCGAGCCCTTGCTGCGTTTGCTGGTGGAGGGACCGACGGAAGCGGAAGTGGCGCGCGGCTTGGCGGAGCTGGCCGCGGCGGCACGAGCCGAGGGGATTGCGGCGGACGATTGACGGCCGAAAAGGTTACAGCCTCCGGACGCTCAGCGTGTGAGCCGGACTCTGTCGTTGACCATCGCGTTCCCGGCGCCCTTCGTTCTGGGCGTATGCCCGAGATTCCCGTCGCTTCCCTGGATCCCCGACATCAGAAGCTGATCGAGAACGCGCGGATCGCGCTGGATCGCGGCAACTTGGAGTATGTGGTCGAAGTCACCGAGCAGGTGCTGCGGATGCAGCCGGGCTGCCTGCCGGTCCGCAAGCTCCGCCGGGTGGCCCAGCTCCGCGCGCAGCGGAGCAAGGGAGGCGGTTTCGTGGGGCGCGCCCTTGCCGGCCTGTCCGCCGCTCCGGTGCTCCTGACGGCATCGAAGAAGGAGCCCGCGCAGATGCTCGAGGCGGCCGAGGGCCTGTTGGAAAAAGATCCGACCAGCGTCGGCGCGCTCAAGCTGCTCGCCGAGGCGGCCAAGCGTCTGAACCTACCCGAGACTGTGGCCTTCGCCCTGGAGGCCGTGCGGGAACAGCAACCTTCCAATCGCACCAATTTGCTCGCCTTGGCGGAGGCTTGGCTGGCCGCCGGCAAGCCGGCCGAGGCCCTCAAGGTGGCCGACGACATCCTTCGCGACCGTCCGGCGGACGCCGACGCCCAGAACCTGATGCGCAAGGCCTCCGTGGCCCAGACGGTCGGGAAGCACAAGTGGGACGATCAGACCTCGTTCCGGGATAAGCTGCGCGATGAGGCGCAGGCCGTCTCGCTGGAGCAGGCGGCGAAGGTGGTGACCGGCGACACGATGGGCAATCGGCTGCTAGAGGAGGCCCTCGCCCGCGTCGCCAAGGAGCCGAACAATCTCAACCACTATCGCACGGTGGCGCAGGCCTACCGGCAGATGGGCAACCTGGAGGAAGCCTTGGCTTGGGTGCGCAAAGCGCGCGAACAGCCAGCCGGCCGAGCAGACGCGTCGCTGGAGAAGCAGGATTCCGAGTTGGCCACCGCGCTGATCGAGCAGCGCAGCAAGGCCGCCGAGGCTGCCGTGGCCGCCGCACCCGGGGATGCCTCAGCCCAAGCCCGGCTCGAGGCGGCCCGCAAGGAACTGGCGGACTTCAAGCTCACCGAGTCCCGGCGCTACGTGGAGCGCTACCCGAACGACTATCCGGCCCGTTTCGCGCTCGGTGGACTGTTGCTCGAGTCCGGCCAAGTGGACGCCGCCATCGCCCAGTTCCAGCAGTCCCAGAAGGGGCCCGCCGTCCGGGTGAACTCTCTCGTCGGCCTAGGCCGTTGCTTCAAGACGAAGCGCCTCTTCGACCTCGCGGTCACGCAGCTCACGCTCGCCAAGAATGAACTGACCGCGATGGATGACGCCAAGAAGGACGTGATCTACGAGCTGGGGGCCTGCTACGAGGCGATGGGTAAAGCCGACCTCGCCATGGGGGAGTACAAGGTGATCTATAGCGAGGATATCGGCTTCCGGGACGTCGCCGACAAGATCAACGCCTTCTACGCGAAGGGTTGAAGTCGGCGGTTTCGGACCACGGGACGTCAGGCCGCAGGCTGGCGTCCCCGCTCGGCTAGGAGTACGGCCACGGTCAGGGCCAGCACGCTCAGCAGCAGGGGGCCTAGCTCTGCCGTCTCGCCAAAGAGCAGCAGCGAGGCAGCGACGCCGAGGGGTACCTTGGCGTTGTTCAGGACCGCGAGGGTGCCTGTGCCCGTCCGGCGCGCGCCGGCATTCCAGAGGTAAAAGCCCAGCCCCGAGGCCACGAGCCCGAGATAGGCGAGGGTCAGCCACTGCGCGCCGTCCAGCCGCGGCGGGATTGGCTGGCGCGTGATCAACAGGAGTGCAGGCAGGGTTCCGCCAAAGTAGAGCAGGCCCATCGCCCCGTGGTCGGGCAGCGCAGGCCGGGCCCGGCTCCAGCCGCGATAGGCCAGCTGGCCCGCCGCGAACGCGAGGTTCGCGCCTTGGACCAGCAGCACCCCGCGCAAGGTCAGCGCGAAGTCCGCTGCGCGGTGCACGAGCAGCGCCGCGCCCGCAATCGCGAGGAGCGATGCGACCAAAGCCCAAGGGCGGAGGCGCCGCTCCCGCAGATCCGCGAGAAGCGTTACCAGCAGCGGCGTGGTCAGGGTGAAGAGCGCGACCTCGTGCGCCCGCAAGTGCCGGAAGCTTTCCAGATACAGGACGTACATCACCCCGAACTGGAGCGCACCAATCCCGGCGAGGGCGGCGGCCCCACCCCAACCCACGGCGCGGAGACGCACGAACGGCAGGAAGACGAGGGTCGCCAGCCCGAGCCGGACCGCGGTTACCCAAGCGGGATCCACCCCGGCCAAGTGTCGCTTGATCAGCCCGAACGAACAGGCCCAGATCAGCGAGGCGAGCAACAGGGCCGGCATCGGCAGGTCAGACGCGGAACAGGGCACCGAGGCGGCGCCCCAACAGAAGGGAGAGCCCGGTGATCGTAACCCCAAGGAAGACCATCGCCCAGACCCCGAGGGCGCTGGCGATGAACTTCCCGTCGCCCAGCAGCTGAAAGAGTTCCAAGATTGCCTTGGTAATGGGGTAATAGGCCTGTTTTTGCGCGAGGATCAGCGAGTCGCTGACTTCCAGCATCGCGAAGGCGAAAGCCAGCAGCCCGCCTGCGATCAGGTTGGCGGCGATCAGCGGCAGGGTTACCTTCACCATCGCCTTCAGCGGCGGACAGCCGAGGTTCTGCGCCGCCTCCTCTAGGGTTTCGCTCGTCTGCTGGAAACCGGCCGCGGCCGAACGGACCACGTAAGGCAGCCGCCGCACGGAGTAGGCGATGATCAGCAGCAGGGTCGGATCCCGCGTGGGGTTCAGGAAGGAGAAGAATCGGCCGTCCTGCGCCATCGCCAGGTAGCCGAAGGCCAGCACCAGCCCGGGCACGGCCAAGGGCAGCATCGCGAGGAAGTCGAGCACCTGCCGGCCGGCGATCTTGCTGCGGACCACGACGTAGGCGATCGCCACGCCCAGCACGATGTCGATCACCGCGGAGATACTTGCGAAGCGCAGGCTGTTTCCGATCGCCGATACGGTCAGGTCGTGCCCGAGCGCTAGCTCGAAGTTCTCCAGCGTGTAACTTGCCGGGAACACGCTCCCGTACCAATCCTCGGCGAAGGCCACCAAAATCACGCCGAGGTGGGGCAAGACCGCGACGAACGTGATGCCCGAGAACAGCGCGGTGCAGAGCCAAGCCCGACCCCGTGGGAGCGCGCGCGCGCCGCCGGAGGAGGTGGCCTTGGCCATCATCGCATGGCTAGTCCGGCCGAACAGCAGCTTGCTCAGCGCATAGAGGCCCACGGACGCCACCAACATCACCGCCACCAGCGCGAAGGGTAGGGGATTCATCCCGATGTCCTTCAGGCCGTGGTAAATCTGCACGCTGGTGACGCGGTCGTAGTCGAACACCAGCGGCGTGCCCAGTTCAGTAAACGCCCAGATGAATACAATGGTGCCCCCCGCGAACAAGCCGGGGCGGATCAGCGGCAGAGTGATCCGCCGGAAGCGCCGGAAGCCCGTGCAGCCCAGATTCTGCGCCGCCTCCTCCATTGCGGGATCTACATTCGCCAGCGCTGCGACCGCGTTCAGGTAGATGATGGGGTAAAGGGACAAGGCCTGCACCACCGCGATCCCCCAGAACTGATGGCGCGCAAACCAATCGATCGTTGCCCCGGGCTCCAGCCAACCTACCAGCTGAAGCAGGGAATTCAGCGCCCCGTACTGCCCGAAGATCTGCTTGATTCCGATCGCCCCGACAAACGGCGGCAAAATCATCGGTACCAAAATCAGCGCGCTCAGTAGGGCTTTGCCCGGAAAGAGGAAGCGGTCGCTGACCCACGCCAAGGGGAGGGCGAGGCCCAGCGCGAGGCCGGTGGTGGTGGCCGCCAACAACAGCGAGTTGCCCAGTGCCCCAACGTGATGCGGATCCGCCAGGATAGCCCCAAGGTAGGCGAGCGTGAAGTGCCCGTCCGCATCCACGAACCCGCCCCGCAGGATCTGCAGCACCGGCCAGAGGAAGAAGGCCCCAAAGAAGAGGGCCGTAAAGGCGAACACGAGGCGCGCGAAACCCTGCGACATTGCGCGGAATCTGGGCCCCGCCCCACAGCGCGCGCAAGGGGGAAGTGGCCCGCCGCCGCCCCATTTTCTCCTCGCCCGCGCCCCTGCCCGCCCGAAAATTCCCGCCGATGCCGCGCCGCCTCCCGTCCCCCTTACTGCTCTCCTGCGCGCTTGGCCTCGCCAGCCTGCCGCTGTCCGCGCAAGTCACAGAGACTCCTCATACCGTGGCGCCCGGCCGCGTGCTCCTGGAGGTCGACGGAGTGCGGTTCACCGTGGGACACACGGAGGCCGACGGCGGTACCGTCGATGCGCTCGCGGTCGGCTCCACCCTCCTCACCACGGGCCTCACG
>CAIOTK010000279.1 GCA_903861185.1 uncultured Opitutia bacterium
CTTTCACCTGTAATCTGCTCGCGGGGTACCAATTCGGGGAGAATGCCCCGGCGCCGGTGCGTCGCACGCTGGTGCGGATCGGCGTCACCAACCTCAACGACCTCGAGCCGCCGCTGGCGAGCTCCGAGGGCTTCAGCTACGACGCCTCGGTGAACCAGAGCCTCCTGCCGGGCCGCACCTGGACGCTGGAGATCACGCGGCGGTTCTGACGAATCCGCCCCGGGCCGGGACCGGAGCCGGCCGGGACCTCGCCCGGATGTTACGGACGCGGCGCCCTGCGGTGCATCGCGGGGCCGCCTCCGTGACCTAATCCCGGCGCACTTGTCATCGCGACGTCACGGTGGCGACGCCGGATCGTAACGATGGTCGGGCAGCATGCCGGGATGGCTTCCTTCCCCGTTTCCTCCTTCATCCGCCGGGCGTCGCTTGGCGCCTGGCTCCTGTCCCTCGCCGCAGTGCTCCCCGCGGCGGAGGCTTCCCGTGGCGCTGCGCTGGGCGGCCAGCTTTTCGTCAACCACGGCCTGGTGGGCGTGGGGCGAATGCCGGCGGCCCAGCGGGACCGCTTCGGTGAGACCTTCGGCTCCTTCTCGGCGTTCGCTTTCCAGCCGGGGTCGTGGCGGCGCGAGGCCGACGGCTCCTACCGTGGGCTGCTCTTCACGCAACCGGACCGTGGATACAACGGCGCCGGCACGACGAACTACATCCCGCGCTTCAACAAGGTCGAGGTGACTTTCCGCCCCGCTCCGGGAGGCGCTGCGGCGCAGAATCAGGTGGGGCTCCAGTTGGTCGACTCGGTGCGTTTCACCGAGGCCTCCGGTGCGCCCTTCACCTCCCTCGACCCGGTGTCGAGCGGCTCCGGCTCGAGGCCTGGTCTGCCGCCGCTGCCCCAGGCCAGCAACGGCCGACTCTCCCTCGACGCGGAGGGTATCGTGGTCAATGCGGACGGAACCATCTGGGTGAGCGATGAGTACGGTCCGTACGTCTACCGTTTCGCCGCCGACGGCCGGTTGCTCGGGGTGATCCGCCCGCCCGAGGCCTTGGTGCCCAAGCGGGCCGGGGCTGACTCCTTTGCTTCCAATAACCCCGGGGCTGGCCAGCCCGCTCCGGTGCCCGCTGATCCCGTGACGGGCCGGCAGAACAACCAGGGGCTCGAGGGTCTCGCGCTCTCCCCGGACGGCCGTACGCTGTTCACGTTGCTCCAATCGGCCGCGCGGCAGGATGGTGGCACGGGCGCATCGGGTCCGCGTCGCCACACCCGCCTGCTCGCCTACGATCTCACCGGCGCCGAACCGAGGCTGAAGGGACACTACGTCGTCGCGCTGCCCGCCTTCCCGGTCGGAACCGCCACGCGGGTGGCCGCCCAGAGCGAGATCCTTGCCTTGAACAACCACCAGATTCTCGTTCTGGCTCGCGACGGAAACGGCCGCGGTCTGGCCAACCCCGTCTCCGCCTATCGTTCGGTCCAGGTTCATGACATCTCTGCGGCTACCAATCTCGTCGGCACGCCCTACGAGTCCGCCGCCTCTCCCGTCGCTCCGGGAGGGGTCCTCGCTTCCGGCGTGGTTGCCGCCATCTCGACGGTGGTGGTCGACCTCAACGATTCCGCCCAATTGGCGAAGTTCGGGCTCAACAACGGGCCGGTTGATACCCCCAACACCCTTTCCGAAAAATGGGAAGCCTTGGCCCTGGTTCCCGCGCTCGACCCGTTTGCCCCCGACGACTGGTACCTCTTTGTCGGCAATGACAACGACTTCATCACCGCCAATGGATTCCAGGACGGGGGCGCCTATGCCGAAAAGTTCGAAAACGACACCATGGTCCTTGTGTACCGGCTGACGTTGCCCTCCCGGCTCGCGAACTCCTCCAGCCGCGCATCTCTTTCGGGTACCGACGCGAACCACATTCACGGCTTCGTCGTTTCCGGCGCCCGTCCGCGCACCCTGCTGGTTCGCGCCGTCGGCCCGACCCTGGCGAGCTACGGCGTGGGCGGCAGCGCGGCGGATCCGCAGCTCGTCATTTACGATCGCTCCGGGGCGCGCGTGGACGGTAATGACAACTGGTCCGATGGCGGGGCGGCCGTTTTGCGCGCAGCGGCCGCGCGGGCCGGCGCCTTTCCCTTGAGCGAAGGCGGGCGGGATGCCGCCGTCGTCGTGCAACTCGATCCGGGGGCTTACACGATCCTGGTCAGCGCCGCCGGCTCCGGTGGCGTGGTCCTTGCCGAGGTGTACGAACTGCCTTGACCGCGAGCCACCGCCCTCTCCGCCGCCGTCCCGCTCTTGCCGGAATCGCGCTCGAGTGAACGGGGCGGATCCGCGGCCGGTTAATTCGCGGTAACGAGGCAGGATTCCGCTCGCCCGGCAGGGGCAGCGGAAATAAGCGCGCGGTGATGATTTTTCGTTTTTGGCCGAAGCTTACTGTCCTCACCCTCATTCTTCCCTCGTTCGTCAGCCGGGCCGTCGACCGTCCCGCCCCGGCCGACGAGCACCGCGCGTGGCTCGCGGCGCTCCCGGCCGCGCCGAAGCCGGAGCTCACGAGGCACGGGCTGGTGGCGACCGAAGTCCGGCGCTGGCGGCCGCGGGGAGCGAATCAGGGCGTGGCGGTCGATCGCGACCATTTTTACGGCATCGGCAACTTCATCGTCGGCAAATATGACAAGCGCACCGGCGAGCGGGTGGGGGAGTGGATCGGGCTGCGCGGCGGCCCGATCATCCACCTCAACGGCGGGTTGGTGCAGGACGGACTCCTCGTGCTCTCCCACTCGAATTTCCCGCAGCTCCCGATGGCCAGTTCGGTGGAGTACTTCGATCCGGTCACGGTGCGGCCCGTGCGCAGCGTGAGCCTCGGGC
>CAIOTK010000280.1 GCA_903861185.1 uncultured Opitutia bacterium
CTTGGGCTGCGCAGGCATCGGGTTGGGCGTGCTCGTTGCCTTGGATCGGATCCCTCGCCTTGGATCGCTCGCCTAGATGCGTCCGCGGCGTCTATAGACGCCCTTTGCAATGCGGTCCGCGCCCAATCGCCCCTTGAGCCTCTTGTGGCCATCGCCTGGGGCCCGACAATGCCGGGATGGCCACAAAAGCGCCGGCCGCCTCCGTCAGCGCAGCCGGCGGAGCGCCTCCGCGGCCGGCTTGAACCCGGGTTCGAGCCGCAGGGCCGCCTCGAGCGCCGCGCGCGCGCCCTCCCGGTCGCCTTGCCGTTCCCGCAGCTGGCCGAGGCGCCAGTGGCCCGAAGCGTGGCCGGGGGCTTGCGGCAGCATCACCTCGGGCAATTCCAGGTAGCGCCGCAGGGCCGCCAGCCCGCGCTCCAGTTCCTGCCCGGTCAACGCCGCCAGCCGCCCGAATTGGTACAACGCGACGTGGTCGTCCGGCTGGGCCTGTAGGGCCGCCGTGAATTCGGCGAAGGCCTCGGCGGTGCGTTTCTCCCCCGCGAGCAGGGTGGCGGCGGCGATCCGGCCGCGCACCGGGTCGAGCGCGCGGATCGCCTCCACCTGCGCCCGCGCCTTCGTGGCCCCGCCGCCGACGATCGCGGGGGCGAGCCGGTAGAACTCTAGCAGGCTGAGCCGGAACTCCACGTTGGCCGGCTCGAGGGCGACCGCGCGCTCGTAGGCGGCGACGCACTTCCGGGCGAGCCCGAGCCCGCCGAACAAGCCCGCGCGTTCGGCGAGGCGCCCATAGGCGTCGCCGAGCCCCTGTTGGTGGCGGCCGGCCTGGGGTTCGGCGGTGGCGGCGGCGGTGAAGTAGGTGACGGCCTGCGTGGGGTCGCCGCGGCGGTTGGCGAGTTGCCCGAGCCAGTGGTTCACCTCGGCGTGGGCGGGGTCGGCGGCGTGGAGGCGTTCGAACGCGGCCTGCGCTTCGGCGGGTTGCCGGGCGGCGACGAGGGCCCGGGCGGCGGCCAGGTCCCCCTCCGCGCCGGGGCTGGGCAGGGTGAGGAGGGCGAACGCGAGGCCGGCGAGGGAGCGGCGGGGCATCGGGGCGGGCGGGACGGGTGGGGGAGGCGGGCCGGAGCGTGGGGGCAAGGCGCGGCCGGCGTCAACTGGCCGCTCGGGGGCCGGATGGCGGTCAGGTCGGGCGGGAGCCGGGCGTGGGCGCAGGGTCAGGCGGGATTCGGCAACCCGCTGATGGAAAGGAATAAGCGTTCAATTTGGGCTGGTGGGCGGGAAGGGTAGGTTGGGTGGCTGGTGCCTGCAGTGTGCCTCCAGTCCTGGTCCAGTGATCCTTCGGTCATCCTTCGGTCATCCTTCGGTCTCTCCTAGGTAAAATTTGGGTGTTACCTCTCAAGAACCGAAGCTAAACCGAAGGATAACCGAAGGATTCAGCTTGGAGAAAGGGAGGGAGATGGGGGGACGGAGGGCGGACGGCGGACGGCGGATGTCGGAGGGCGGGGGGACGAGGGGATCGTGTTCGCCGGCGCTCGGTGTAGCCGGGGCTTGATGTAGCCGGGGCTTGATGTAGCTGGGGCGCGCCGCCCCGGTCAGTTCAGGCCGAACCCCAATTCGGCGGAGCGATTCACGCCGGACCGGAGGGGGCTGTCGTCTGCGTGGACCGGGGTAGGCTACCCCGGCTACATCAAACCCGGGGCCCCGAGCGTCGCGCTGCCCATTAAAAAGCCTCCCTGGTTTCCC
>CAIOTK010000281.1 GCA_903861185.1 uncultured Opitutia bacterium
ACCGATGTGAGTCAGCGGCATAAAGACCCGGAAGAACTCCTCCGCCGCGTGCACGATGCGGCGCGGGTCCGCGCGGAGAAACTCGAGGTCTTCCGGCCGCGCGGCTAAGTGCGCGAGCGCACAGCAGAGGGTGTGGATGATGGTGTCGCGTCCGCCCGCGAAGGCTAGGTTGGCGAACCCCATCTGCTCAGCCCGCGTTAACGGCCGCCCCTGAAAGGAACCGGTGGCGAGGGCGCTGAAAAAGTCCGCCCCGGGCCGGAGCGCGGCCTCATCGAACTTCCGCGCCAAGTAGTCCTCCAGCACCGTACCCTGCTTGAATTCTCCACCGGTGACCTTGAACACGTGGATTCCCCAGCCGATCCAGATCTCGGCCTCCGCCTCAGGCACGTTGAGCAGATGGGTCAGCGCCCGGGACTGCACGGGCAGCGCGAAGCGGTGCACGACCTCCGTCGGCTTCCCCGCGAGCAGCGGCTCCAACTCCCGCGCCATCAGGGCCTCCACCTTGGCGATTACCGCCGGGTCTTTCGCTCGCTCAAAGAACGGTTCCACCAGCGCCCGGTACTCGCCGTGCTCGGGGGGGTTGGTCTCGATCGGCAACTGCCGCATCGAGCGCACCCCCTCTTCCGAGGGGATCGGGACCCGGAACGGAGCGTCCGAGGAAAACTGCACCCAGTCGCGGGCCGCCGCGCGAACGTCCGCGTGGCGCAAAATCATCGTGATCTCCTCGCCGTGGAACGGGCAACGGAGGACCCCGCGGGATTCGCGGGCGTCGCGGAACGGGTCGGCGGGGGCAGACATCAGCGGAACCCAGCGAGCAGGAGCCCCCCGCGCGGACGGGTCAAACCGCGAACGCGCCCATTTTCCGCTTCCCTGTACCCGTGCCCCGCCGTTTGCTCACCAGTTCCCGTCCCTTGACTCCCGCCGCCGAAATCGCCCGCCGCCGCACCTTCGCGATCATTTCCCACCCGGATGCGGGCAAGACCACGCTGACCGAGAAGTTTCTTCTCTACGGCAACGCCATCCACCTCGCGGGGACGGTCACCGCGCGCAAGAACCAGCGCGCGACCACCTCGGACTGGATGGAGCTGGAGAAACAGCGTGGGATCTCGATCAGCTCGACGGTGCTGCAGTTCGATTTCGGCGGGTTCGCGGTCAACCTCCTCGACACCCCGGGCCACAAGGACTTCTCGGAGGACACCTACCGCGTGCTGACGGCGGTCGACGCCGCGCTGATGGTGATCGACGCAGCCAAGGGGGTGGAGGCGCAGACGCGGAAACTGTTCGAGGTCTGTCGCCGGCGCGGGGTTCCGATCTTCACCTTTATGAACAAGTGCGACCGGCCCACGCGCAACGCGCTGGAGCTGCTCGACGAGCTAGAGACCGTGCTCGGGCTGCAGTGCTCGCCGGTCATTTGGCCCCTCGGTAACGGCCCAGGCTTCCGCGGGGTCTTCGACCGCCGTACCCGCGAGGTGCACCTGTTCGAGCGCGTCCCGGGCGGCAAGTTCCGCGCCCCGGTCAACGTGGCCTCGCTGGAGGACCCGCTGGTGCGCGAGCGGCTCGACGATCACACCTACGGTGAGGTCACGGAGCAGCTGGCCATGCTCGACGGCGCGGGTAACCCCCTGGACCTCGCCGCGATCCGCGCCGGGCGGCAGACGCCCGTCTATTTCGGCAGCGCGGTGAACAACTTTGGCATCGAGCTCCTCCTCAATGGGTTCCTTCAGGACTCCGTGCCCCCGGCCCCGCGCTCCAGCGCTCGCCCCGCTGCCGGCGCCCCCGCCGGTGAGCGGACCGTGGTGCCCGTCGAGGCTCCCCGCTTCTCCGGCTTTGTCTTCAAGATCCAGGCTAATATGGATCCGAAACACCGTGACCGCATCGCGTTCCTGCGGGTCTGCTCCGGCAAGTTCGAGCGCGATATGCTGGTCACCCACCAGCGCACCGGCCGCACGGTCCGCCTGTCCTCCTCGCACAAGCTGTTCGGGCAGGAACGCGAGACCGTCGACGAGGCGTGGCCGGGCGACGTCATCGGCCTCGTCGGCCACAGCGACTTCGGGATCGGCGATACGCTGACGGAGGACAAAGGCATTCTCTTCGACGAAATCCCACGCTTCCCGCCGGAGGTTTTCACCTACATCTCGAATCCCAACGCGGGGGACGCGAAAAAGTACCGCGCCGGCCTCGAGCAACTGCTGCAGGAAGGCGTGGTCCAAGCCTTCAACGCCCGCAACGCCCCGCCCGGTTCCACGCTGCTCGCCGCCGTAGGACCGCTGCAGTTCGAAGTCGTCCAATGGCGCCTGCAGAGTGAATACGGGGCTGAATCCCGCCTCGCGCCGACGCCTTGGACGCTGCTCCGCTGGATCGAGCCGCATCCCAGCCTAGCTCAGCCGGGCTTGCTCGTCACGGCCAGTGGCGTGAGCTTCGGGACCGACAAGCTGGACCAGCCCATTGTCCTCTTCCCCTCGGAGTGGACGCTCCGCTACTTTCAGGAAAAGAACCCGGATCTGCGGCTGCACGAGCTGCCGCTGGAGCAGACCCGGCCGACCAAAAGCTAAGGCGGCGCCGGGCGTTCAGCCGAGCAGCGTCTGGCGCACGAGCCCATAAGCCTCGGCGGGAGAGGCTACTTCGCGCCAACACACCGCAGCCACCGCGGGGTCGATGCGTCGCTGATGGCGGATGAGCACCGTCTCAACGCCACCGGCGTGGCCGCCGAGGACATCCACATCCGCGTCGCCCACTAGCAGCACCTCGGCGGGCGCGCAGCCGAGCCGGGCCACCAACGCCAGTAACCCTGCCGGATCCGGCTTGTGCGAGGGAAGATCGTCCCCACAGACCACCTCTGCGACGATCCCTTCCAATCCATGCGCGGCGAGCAAGGTCCGCGTGGAGGCCCGGTCCCGACCGGTCCAGATTCCCGCCGGAACGCGCCGGGCGCGGAGTTCGCGAAGGGTATCCGTGGCCCCGGCATAAGCCTGGATCAGGTGGTGGTTCCGGCGGTGAAAGGCCACTAGCCGCTGCAGCGCCTCGGGTACGTGGACAGGATCCGGGAGCAGGTCCGCGAGAAAACGTTCCGGCGGGCCGCCGAGGCGGGCAAAGATGTCCATCGTCGGCGATCCCCCGAAGGGCTCCAGCGCGTGGCGGATGGCCTCCAGAACGAGCGGCAGACTGTCGAGCAGCGTGCCATCGAGATCAAAGATGACGGCTCGCTTGGGCTGGAGGGGGTCGCTCATTCAACGGGCAGGATCAGGGCCGCGGCGGGCGGCGCCCACGGCTCGGCCAAGGACGCCGGGGCAAAGGCCCCGGCCGGCACCGGCAAGTTGAGAGCGGCGCCCGTGACCTGGAACCGCGTCTTGTCGCGGGTGAGTTCGTTGCGGTAATCCGCCTGCCGCGGAACGTATTGCTCCCCGACCTTCTTGAGGCTGACCAGATAGAACGTCTTCAGGACGCCGCCATTGGCCGCCACCAGTTCCGTCTGCATCAGGGCGTTGAACTGGGTATCGAGGTAGGCTCGAGCAGCGGCAAAGTTTCCCCCTTGCTCCAGAAAGCCGGGCGGGGCCTTGAATAGATAGGAATAGGCGGGTCGGCCAAAGGCCCGCGCGAGCTTCTCCAGCTGCGCTTCCGGCCAGTATAGGAACGGCATCTGGAGATCAAAGGCGGATACCTCCACGCCGGGGAATAGCGGCGCAACGGCGGCCGCCGGTGCCACCTGCTCCACTCGACTCCCCGCCCAACGCCAGACTCCGCCTTCAACGCCGTTCTTCAGGATCAGCCGGCGCGCCCCGCCTTGGCTATCCTCGATCTCAAGCCGGAAGACAGGACCGCTTGCCTCGCGCCCACCCCAGAGGCGGCCGGGGAACACCCGCTCCTCACCCCGGCGGGGCAGCGAACGCAGCTCAATCGTGAGATAGAAACTCCCCGCGATCCCCGCTTGCCGAAACTGCTCTAGGATACGGGCGGCCTCGAGCTCGCCGGGTTTGCCCACCTGAGAGAGCTCGGGCGGACGGTTCGGGGCGGCGGCGAAAATTCCCGCCTGGCCGAACGCGGCCAGAACTAGTCCCAGCCGCCACCAACCGGGCCAGACAAGGACAGTCGGGCCCATCCGGAACACCGGTTACTTCTTGGGCGCCTCGGGCGCCGGAGCCGGCGCGGCAGGCACGGTCACCGCGGGAGCAGGAGCCGCGGGGGCGGTGGGCGCGGCGGGCGCGGTGATGGCCGGGAGGGCGCCGCCGGCGGCACCCTTTTCGGACTTACGCTCGTAGATGCGGCCCAGATAGAGGAGGAAGGCCAGGACGAAGAAGAGAATCGCGGAATACTTGGTCGCCTGCACGAGCACGTTATTCGTGTCGGCGCCGAACGCGGCCTCCGCTGCTCCGCCGCCGAGGGCGGAACCGATCCCGCCGTCCTTCGACTTCTGCATCAAAACGATGAGGACCAGAAAGACCGAGACGAGGATCAGGATGAACGTCAGGATGCCGAGGACGATGCTCATGGAAGGGGCAGAGGTGCCTCCCCGGCGACCGGATGTCAACCGCGAGTTGGCCCGTGGTCCTAGCTCCTCCGTTCAGGAGCCACGCCCGGGAGCGGCCGGGGCCGGCACCGGCTCCGCTCCCCGGCGCCGAATGAAGTCGACGTCGGCACCGTCGGCCCGGACCTTGACCGTCCGCTGGCTTGAGGTGTCGGAACCGATGTAGTCGACCGTGGCAGAAGCCAAGATCGGCAGGTATTTCCGCAGATCCTTGCTCTCGTCCTCCGTGCTGGCGTGGATGCTCCAGAGCTCCGCCGGCGGCCGGCCTTCGCTGGCGGGGCGGTTCTCCCGAGCGGAGATGCGGACGTATTTTTCGTAGACCGTCACCATTCGCGGTACTTCCTCGTAGCCGACGATCTCGTTCCGGGGCGGTTGATAAACCGCGACCGTCCGGAGCGTGGAATTACCCCGGGAATCGGTCGACGGCACGGTGTCATAACGCACCCCACCCCCGACCTGCGCGTAGACCGGGACGCTGACCCGCTCGATCTTCGACCGCGGGGCCTCCATCCCGTAATCGAGCTCCACCACCATATCCGCGCGCTCAGCCGACGGTGCCTCGTACAGTCCCTTGCCCGCCAGTGCAGTGCGGATGAAGTCGGATGCCTCCCGGTGGCGCAGGCTCTCCTCCCCCTTGGTCGGATCCTTGGACTTCAGCACGTAAGACTGGGCGTCCGCCCGCGCCGGCCGCGCGATCGCGTCGACCTTCACGGAATGGGCCGGCGTGCCACACCCGCCCACGAGCAACGCCGCCCCGGTCAGCGCCAAGAGGCCTAAAAACCGGGGTTCAACGGGCGAGCGCACGGGAGGAAAAGGCTCAGGGACCGGTCCGACCGGGCGCGGGAAGTGGGGGGACTGCGGCCGGCTCGCCCGGGGGCAAGGGGGCCCCGGGCACCGTCTCACCCTTCAGGCGCGCCAACTCTTCCTCTAGGCGGGCAATCTCTGCCTCGGTGGAGAGCGTCTTGGCCTGTGCCTCGTCGAGATCCTTTTTCTTAGCTAACGCGGCCGTGCGTTCAGCCTGCAGCTTCTTCAACCGATCCGCCGCCGAATCCAGCTTGCGCTTGGCCTCGTTGAGCTCGAGGTCGGAAATTCGGAAGCCCTCGGCAATGGCGAGCTCTTCTTCCAGGGCAGCCTTAGCCTTCGCCTCCTCCTGCAATTTTTTGGCTCTTTCCTGCTGATACGCCCGCTCCTGCGAGAGTCGGTCCTGTTCCCGGCGGTCCTTCGCATCCTGCACCATCCCGACGATGCCGCCGATGAGCGCGCCGGCCGCGGCGCCTCCGACGAGGCCCGTCCCCGCACCCATACTGCTGTTGCTCCCGACCACCGCTCCGCCCGCCGCACCGATCATCGCTCCGGTGCCGGCTCCGGTCGCGGTCTTCGACGGTGCGACGCCCGATTGGCAGCCCGACAGGACCGCGAGCGAGACCAGAGCGCTGCCGAACGCGAATAAGCGGGATTTCATCGGGCGGATGCAGGAGGGGCGGAGGGACTCCATAGGGGGACGGAAGCGAACCACGAAGGTTGCTCGGACACCGACTAAAATTGGGTTCGCGGCGAATTCAACCCCGGCGAGGAAAAAGGTCGTCTGGCAAGCCGGACGGGCCGAGAGTTTGAACTTTCCGGGGAAACCGTCATAACCTGCAGCCTCGGACCGCCGTCTTTCCGGCCACCCTCTTACTCCCATGCCCTCCCGCAACAAGGGGATTCTCTCCGCGGACTTCCTCGTTCCTGTCCTCGGCCTGCTGCTCGCTATCGCCCTCGTCGAACCGTACTATGCGGCCGTTGTCCGGCCGCGCGTAGCGGAGATCGAACTGAAGCAGCGGGTGATGGCAGCCCGCGGGGGAGCGACCGCGGGCACCTCGGAGCAGCGCTCCTTCCACATCATCATCAAGGACCCCGAGCAGCAGATTGAGATCATCTTCGCCCTCTGGGGCACCTTCCTTTTGGGCTATAAGCTTCTGGAACTGCGGCGCGAGCGCAGCCTGTTCCACCACGACTTCGTCCCCCTCCAGCCCGGGGAACGCATTTTGCCCGACGACGCGCTCGATCGCCACCGGGAACTCCAGGCCAGCGTGGAACGCGAGTCGCGCTGGCGGGGGCGCCTCCTGCCCGAGTGCGTCCTCGCCGCGCTGCACCGTTTCCACGCGACCCACTCGGTGCAGGATGCCGCCACTGCCGTGAAGGAACGCGCCGAATTGGCGGCCGACCGGCTCGATTCCTCCCTCTCGCTCGTGCGTTACATCGCCTGGGCCATCCCGGCCATCGGCTTCATCGGGACCGTGCGCGGCATCGGTCTCGCCCTCGCCTTCGCCGAGCAGGCGATTAAGGGCGACATTAGCCCGGTGATCGAGGCCCTCGGCCTCGCCTTTAACTCCACGCTCGTGGCCCTCGTGCTCTCGATGGTGCTGATGTACCTGATGCACGTCGTGCAATCGCGGCAAGAGGCTCAGGTCATCGAGACCCAGACCTACTGCCGCGATGCAGTGATCGACGTGATGAAGGTCCCGACCCGCGAGGAGGGCTCCGTGGCGTGAGCGCGCCCCCCGTGATGAGGACGCTCGGCCTCGACCTCGCGGATGCCGGCCTGAGGGCCGCCCTTAGCGGAGCAGCGGGGGCCGCCCCGCAACCGCTTGTCGTGCCGGATCAGCAGGGCGCCCGAGACTGGCCCGGTTATGCCTGCAGCGACGGGAAGTCCGTAACGCTCGGCCGCGCCGCCGAGGACCTGTGGTTCGTCCATCCGCGGCGCATCGACCTGCAATTCTGGGCCCGACTCGGGCACGACCCCTCGCCCCTGCAGGTCAACGGGAAGTCACTTTCCTCTTCCGCGCTCGCCTTCCTCTTCCTGCGGGAATTCCTCACCCGCGCGGAACCTGTCGCAGGCCAGCCCGAACGGGTGGTGCTCGCCGTGCCGGGCGCGTACCTCCGCGATCCCGCCATCGAGGAGGAGCGCGTCGGGCTGCTGCTCGGTCTGGCGCACGAGCTCCGGCTGCCCCTCGTCGCGGTGGTCGACGCCGGTCTCGCCGCGCTCTGCGACCCGCGCGGGCCCGGTTGCGATCCGAGTCTGCCCGTGGTGCTGGTCGATGCCGGCCTGACCGGGGCGGACCTCACGCTGTTTCTACCGCGCGGCGGCGCGCTCACCCGCGCCGCGCAACTCCACCTGCCCCAAGCCGGACTCGCTGCCCTGCAACGGCAGCTCACCGCCGCGTTGGGCAACCGCTTCCTCCGGCACACGGCGTTTGACATCCTCACCGACGGCCGGGTGGAGCAGGTCTTCTTCCGTCAGGTCCACGACTTCCTCGGGGGCGACGCCCCAGAACACCGGTTCGTGATCAGCACGGGGGCGCGCACCTACGAGATGAACGCCAAGCGGGAGCAACTCGCCGTCGATGCGCCCGCCGCCGCCGCCGCCATTGCGCAAGGCCTGCAGGACCTGCTCGCGCGCCAGCCGGGCGCTCCCGCCACCCCGGGCACGGTGGCGCTGACTGACCGCGCCGCCCGAATTCCTGGGTTGGAGGCGCGGCTCCGGGCCGTGACGCCGGCGCGCGTGCTGCGGCTGCCGGGCCACGCTGCGGCCGTGGGCGCCGCCCTGCTGGGCCAAACGGCGGCCGAACCGCCCGCCGACCTCGCCGAAGTCCCGGTCTGGGCCGAAATCCAACTCCCTGCGGTAACGCCGATCCCCGCCGGGGCCTGGCGCCTGCGGGTAGCGCGATCCAGCGGTGGCGAACTGGAGAGCGTTCCCACCCACCTCGTTGTGGCCGGCCTCGCCCACCCTTTGCCCCGGCAGCGCCGCCTCACCTTCGGACCACCGGCCGCCAATCCGGACCTTCCCCTCCCCCTCCCAACCGGCTCCCCGGCTTGGACCTTGGCGTACGAAGACGGGCGCTGGCATCTCGCAGGGGCCGGCGCAGGGGAACCGACGGCCCCATTGTCGGCAGGCGACCGCCTCGAGCTGGCTTTGGGCGACGAAAAGACCGAACTGCTGCTGGTGCGCTGCCTCCCGCCCACCGTCGGACCGGCCTGAACTGGCACGGCCCCGCCTCTTCCCGATGTCGCAACTGGCCCGGAAACGAAGGCAGACGGAGGTCTTCAGTCTCTCCTTCCTCGACTGCATCTGCTGCGGCTTCGGGGCCGTGCTGCTGATTTTCCTGCTGACTATTTCGAAAAAGGGCGACGTCGACCAGGCGGACGTCGACCTCGCCCGGGAGCGACTGCGGCAGATCCAGACGGAAGTGAAGCGCAACCAAGAGGACCTCGACCGACTCGCGGCCGCCTTGGCGCAGGCCCGCCAGAATCTCACAGACGCGGAGCGGCGGGTGGAGGAGGATCGGACCCGGATCACCGACCGCCGGCGCGAACTGCTGCTGATGCTCCAGCAGACCGGCGCGCTGCGCGACGCCCTACAAACCCTGCTGGGGGAGAAGCAGGCCCTGCCGACCGAGGCCGAGCCCCCGCCGATCCCGGTGCCCAACGTCGATCGCCGCCAGTACCTCACCGGGGTGAAGCTGCACGGGGAGTTCGTGATCTTCCTGCTCCGCGCATCCGGTTCGATGCTAGACGACACCATCGACGGGGCGGCCGCGCGGCTGGCGGACCCCGACGACAAGAAGCGAGAGGCCCCGAAGTGGCGGAAGGCCATCGAGGCCCTGACCTGGATGCTGGCGGCCCTTGAGCCCGGCACCCGCTTCCAAATCCTCGTCTTCAATGAGGAGACCGTGCCGCTGCTCCCGGGCCGCGGGGAGGAATGGTTCAATCCGCAGGACCGGGAAACGATGACCCAAGTCCTCTCCCGCCTCAATGCTCTGGTGCCTAAGGGCGCCGCCAACCTCGAACGCGCCTTCTCCACGCTGCGGACTTTGCCCCGGCTACCCGAAAGCGTCGTGCTCCTCACCGACGGCCTTCCCACCCGCAGCGACTCCTTCGCGCTAGAGGGTGACATCGACGAGGCGAGCCGCGTCCGTTTCTTCGAGATCGCAGCGCGCCAGCTCCCGCCGCGCGTGCCAGTTAGCACGATCCTCTTCCCCATGCTCACCGGAGATCCCGGCGCCCCGGGCCTGTATTGGGAACTGGCCAATGCGACCAAGGGCGCCCTCGTAAGCCCGGCAAAATCCTGGCCCGACACATGATCCGCCGCCGCCAGACCGAGATCTTCAGCCTGTCGTTCCTCGACTGCATCTGCTGCGGCTTCGGGGCGATCATTCTGATCTTCGTCATCAGCATCGGCTCCCGCCAGCGGGAGCAGCTCGACGTACTCCTCGCGCTCCAGCGGGCGCTGGCCGAGCAGGCGGCGGCCCTGACTCGGATCGAGGCCGCGCAGCTCGAGGCCCGCCGCGAGCAGCAGCGGATCGCCCCGCGCCTCGAGGAGGCGCGCCGGCGCCAGGAGTCGCTTCAGGCGATGATCGACCAACTAGAGCGCAGCCTCCAGCAGGAGAAGAAGGGGCAGCAGGCCCTGCTCGTGGACTTAGATGAGTTGCGCCAGGAGATCGCCGCCCGGCAGCGTAAGCCCGACCACGAACTCAAGCTCAAGGAGGTTCCGCCCGCCCCGGTCGGTCTGCCCGTCGGCAGCAACTTCCTCGCCTTCGTCGTCGATACCTCCGGCTCGATGCGCGATCCGAACTTCGGCGGCCTCTGGCCAGTGGTGATCCGCACGATCGAGACGGTCCTTGATGCCTACCCAAATGTGCAGGGCATCCAGCTCATCGACGGCGACGGCCGCTTCATCCTCGGCCGCCGGGGCAGCGGCACCGCCGGCTGGCTGCCGGACACGCCCCAAACCCGCGAAGCCATCAAGCGCACCCTCCGCCGCTACGACCAAGACACCGTCAGCAATCCCGTCCCCGGTATCTACAACGCGATGCGCTTCCTTTTCGATAAGGAGAACCCCGGAATGCGCATGGGAATCTTCGTGTTCGGGGACGAGTTCAACTCGCCCCAGTCCGCCGACGAGGTAATCCGGCGGCTGGACGAGCTCAACCCGGCGAGCGAACAGGGCGCCCGGGCGGTGACGATCAACGCTGTGGGCTTCCCCACCACAATCCGGTACCAGTTCTCGATGGGGAACACCGGCCTCCGCTTCGCCAACCTGATGCGCACCGTAACCTACCTCCACGGCGGAGCCTTCATCGCGCTCCAGGATCTGTGACTTCAGGCCGCGCGGCGGGGAAAGGCGCTTGACGCCCGACGGACCCGCCGCCTAAAAACGAACCTTTTCCTTTCAGCGCACCGCAGAGCCCGAGCTCCGCCCCGCCTCCCACCTTTCCTCCCATGGCCAATCCGAAACGCAAGCAGTCCAAACGTCGCAGCGCCAACCGCCGTGCGGCCAACGCCTTCAAGGCCCCGGAATTCGCCAAGGACCCGACCGACGGCACCGCCTTCCGCCCCCACCGCGTGAACCCCAAGAACGGGATGTATCGCGGCCGCCAGGTGCTGAACGTCGAGGTCTGAGCCGTCCGGCTCGACCCCGGTCCTCCCCCGTCAGGTGATGGGCTCCCCCCCGACCGCCGAGGCCCGCATCGCGGTCGACGCGATGAGCGGCGACCTCGGGCCCGTCGAGGTGGTGGCCGCCGTCAAGCTAGCCCGCGCCTCCCTACCCCAGCTCCCTCCGATCACTCTGGTCGGGGACTCCGCCGTGCTGGAGGACTTGCTGCGCCGCGAGCAACTCGCGGCGGATGAGCGCCTGCAGGTGCTGCACGCAAGCGAGGTCATCACGATGACCGACAAGCCGATGCAGGCTTTGAAGCGGAAGAAGGATGCCTCGATGGTGCGGGCCATCGAGTTGGTTAAGTCCGGCGCCGCCTCCGTAGTGGTGTCCTGCGGCAACACCGGAGCCCTGATGGCCGGCGGCACGCTAAAGCTCCGGACGATGGCGGGCGTTGCCCGCCCCGCCTTGGCGGCCATCGGCCCCCGCCGGGGTGGGCACTTTGTTCTGCTCGACGCGGGCGCCAACCCGGAGGCCAAGACCGAATACCTAGTCCACAATGCGATCCTTGGCAGTCACTACTGCCGGGTGATGCTGGGGCTCGAACGTCCGCGGGTCGGCCTGATGAGCATTGGCACCGAGGAGGGCAAGGGCACTGCCCTGATCACCGAGACCCACGAGCAGCTGAAGCGCCTTGGCGACCTCATTCATTATGTCGGCCCGATCGAGGGCTTCCAAGTCTTCACCGATCAGGTCGACGTGGTGGTGTGTGACGGCTTCACCGGTAATATTATGATCAAGAGCTGGGAGTCGCTGGTGAAGTTCTTCTCGCACCTGATGAAGGAGGAGCTCCGCGCGAATCCGCTCCGCGCCACGGGGGCGCTCCTCGCGAGCGGAGCGTTCCGCTCGCTGAAGGAGCGGATGAACCCCGAGCGCTATGGCGGCGCCCCGCTCCTCGGCCTCAACGGCAACATTCTCAAGGCTCACGGATCTTCCAACCGCCACGCCATCGTCAGCGCGCTCAAGGCGGCGGGCGAGATCCTCCACGCGGACATGAACCGCCACATTGAGGCGGACATCGCCCGCGCGAACCAGGTGCTCGCGACTCCGGCCGCGGCCTGAGCCCGGCACCGCGCGTCCGCCGGTCCGCCCCCTTCGTCCATGACGATCCGCTCCACCGTGATCCTCGGCACCGGCTCCCACGCCCCCGAGCGCGTTGTGACCAACGAGGACCTAGCGCTCCGAGTGGAGACCTCGGACGAATGGATCCGCACGCGAACTGGCATCCGTGAGCGACGCCTCGCTTCGCCCGGAACGGAGACCTCGGACCTCGCGGTCGCGGCCGCCCTCCCGGCCTTGGCGCAGGCGGGGCTGACCCCGGCAGATATTGACCTGCTGATCGTAGCCACGATCACCCCCGATACCCCGGTACCGGCCTGCGCGTGCCACGTGCAGCGTAAACTCGGTGTGCCTACGCACGCCGCCTGCTTTGACCTGAACGCGGCCTGCTCCGGCTTCCTCTACGCACTCGACACCGCCGCCGCCCTGCTGGGCTCCGGGCGTTACCGGCACGCCCTCGTGATTGGCGCGGAGAAGCTCTCGGGCATCGTGGATTGGGAGGACCGCACCACCTGCGTGCTCTTTGGCGATGGCGCCGGGGCCGTCGTTCTGGGTACCAGCGACGAGCCGGGGCGGGGCCTGCTCGGCACCCGGCTCGGGGGCGACGGGGGCAACGCGGACCTCCTCTGCGTGCCACCACCCGCACCGGGCGAGCGCGGTCCCTTCCTGAAGATGCGGGGCAAGGAGATCTTCAAGCTCGCCGTCCGCGCGATGGACGATGCCGCCCGCGAAATTCTGGAACAACAAGGCCTGCGGGCCGATCAGGTGGCGCTCGTGATCCCGCACCAAGCTAACCAGCGCATCATCGATGCCATCGCGGAATACCTCGAACTGCCGCCGGACCGCTTCTTCGTCAACTTGGAGCGCTACGGTAACACCTCCGCCGCCTCGATCCCACTTGCCTTGGACGAAGCCCACCGCGCGGGCCGGATCCGCCGCGGCGATCTCGTGCTGCTCGTGGCCTTTGGGGCGGGCTTGACCTACGGAAGTGCCCTGCTTCGCTGGTGATTCTCCCGTGAAGTATCTTTTCTCTGTCCGGCTGTTCCCCGCCCTCAGCATCATCGCCTGCCTGTTGGGCGTGGCGGTTCCGGTCGCCCGGGGTGAACTCGTCTGGACCAAAGAGTCCGGCTGGCGGGTCGAAGGCGGGGCCCTCTCTGGCCTAGCTGGGGCCGACGGTCGCAATGCCCTCGACCAAATGAACCGAGCGCGCGACTCCGAAGAGGGCGGCAGCCGGCGCAGCGCGGTCCGCACCTATCAGGCGGTAGCCAAAAAGTACCCGAATTCTATCTACGCCCCGGAGGCTCTCTACCGTTCCGCGCGCCTCCGCCTCTCGCTCGGCGACTACGCCAAGGGCTTCGAGGACTACCAGCAGGTCCTTTCGCGCTATCCCAACACCCGCCGCTTCAACGAGATCGTCGGGGAACAGTACCGGATCGCCAGCGCCCTCCTCGACGGCGTGCGCGGCCGGATGCTCTGGAGCCTGCTGCCCGGCTTCACCCAGCGGGACAAGGCCCTTGAGTTCTTCGAGACCATCCTCGCGAACGCGCCCTATAGCGACTACGCGCCGCTCGCGCTGATGAACATCGCCCGGGGACACCAGAAACTCGGCAACACCGAAAACGCGATCGATGCGCTCGACCGGATGATCAATAACTACGGGCAAAGCCTCCTCGCCCCCGACGCTTACCTGAAGCTGGCGCAGACGCACGCCTCACTCGTCGATGGCCCGTACTACGACCAGGGCGCGACCAAGGAATCGATCACTTACTTTACCGACTTCATGCTCCTGTTCCCGGGCGACACCAACATCGGCACCGCGGAAAAGGGCCTCGACGGGATGAAAACGATGCTCGCGGAGAGCAAGATGCGGATGGGCGATTTTTACTTCTACAAGCGTTCCAACTTCAAGGCGGCCAGGGTGTTCTACAACGAGGCCATCACCGCCTACCCGGAGTCCGCGATCGCTACCCGAGCTAAGGGCCGGCTCGCAGAGGTCGAGGCCAAGGCTGCCGGCCAACCCGCCCCGGCTCCCGCCGCCGGTCAGGAGCCGCCGAAAAAGAAGCGGTTCTTCTTCTTTTGATCCCAGCTGCCCGGCCACCCGGGCCCGCGATGCCACGCCACCCCGCCATTCTGGCTTGGCTGCTACTGCCGCTCTTCGCGACCGGCTGCGCCCATTATCGGCTAGGCACGGACTCCGCCCCCGCGTTCCGCTCGCTGCACGTCGCCCCGGCCGACTCCCGGATCGCCCTCCCGCAAGGCGCCGCCCTCCTCTCGGCCCGGCTCCGGGAGAGCCTGCTCCGCGATGCGCGCGTCGAACTCCGCCCCGACCTCGCCGGAGCCGATGCCGCCCTGACCGTCACGCTCGTTGATTACCGCCGCGAGCTCGCCGCCGCCCGCGCCGATGACACCGGGCTCGCCCGCAAATTCAACGTCACCCTGACCGCGGCCTGCACGCTCCGGGATTCCCGCAGCGGGCGCATCCTCTGGAGCGAACGCCGGATCAGCGTGCGCCGGGAGGTCTTCACGGATAGCGGTCAACTTCAGGCGGAGTATCAGGCGGTCGCCCTCCTCACCGAGGCGCTGGCCGCCCGGATCACCAGCGATCTCTTGGAAAACTGGTAGTCGGGATCGCGGCGCCCGCGATTGACCGCTCGGGTAAGAAGGCCATCCTGCTGGGACTCCACCGTCGCCCCAACCGTCTCGGGCCCTCTCTTCGCAGTCCTCCGCTCCCTCCCCATGAACGGAAACCCCGTCCTCCGCCGCCACCTGCTGCCGCTCGCCGCGCTCCTGCTCGCGTTAGCCCCCTCGGTATCCGCCCAGGAGGCCCGCCTGATCAACCTCTCCACGCGCGCCCAGACTGGCGCCGGCGCGAACATCCTGACGGCCGGTTTTGTAGTCGGGCCCGGCGAACCGCGGCAGGTCCTGATCCGGGCGGTGGGCCCCACCCTCGCGGGCTTCGGCGTGACCGGAACGATCGCCAACCCGCTCCTTACGGTATTCGACGCCGAAGGGAAGACCGTCGCGTCCAACGACGACTGGGGCACGCCCGCCGCGGGTCAGGCGGCCCTTGCCGCCACCTTTGCGCAGGTGGGTGCCTTCCCTCTTGCGGCTAGTGGTCGGGACTCTGCGTTGGTCACCACCCTGCGGCCCGGCAGCTACACCGCCCAGGTCGCCAACGCGACCACCGCGACCGGCGAGACGCTCGTCGAGGTTTATCAGATCGGGGAATCCGGCGCGAAGCTGGTCAATCTTTCCACCCGCTTGCAGGTGACCGCGACCTCCAGCCCGATCATCGGCTTCGTCGTCGCTCCCGGTGCGGGCACTCGCCGGTTGCTCGTCCGTAATGCCGGGCCCGCCCTCGGGGCCTTTGGTCTCACCGGGACGCTACCCGACCCCACGCTGCGCCTCACCGACGCCAGCGGACGCGTGCTCGCCAGCAACGATAACTGGAGCGTGCCGGCGAACCCGCAGGCGGCGGATGCCGGGTTGCTCGCGGCGGCCTTCGGGGTCGCCGGCGCCTTCGCTTTTCCCACGGGTTCCAACGACGCCGCGGTGATGGTCGACCTCGGCCCCGGTAACTACGGCATCCAAGTGGGGGGCAACGCAGGCTCGGGCCTCGCCATCGTAGAGGTTTACGACCTGACCCCCGTCGATCCGCCCACGATCACCATCGTCGCCAGCCGCGCGACGGCCGACGAGTCCGGCCTGCGGCCCGGGGAGTTCACCTTCACCCGCACGGGCGGGAACCTCAGCCCGCTCACCATCCGCTACTCGGTCGGCGGCTCGGCGGTAAACGGCACCGACTACGGCCGGCTCGCCGGCACAGTCTCGTTCCCGCCGGGCAGCGCCACCGTTACGCTGCCCGTGACCCCGAATCCCGATGTCCAGAGCGAGGGCACCGACTCCGTGGTCGTCACCGTTGCCCCGGGGCCTAACTACCTCATCGGAACGAACCGTTCGGCCACCGTCACCATCGGGGACAGCCCCGCGACACTCTTCATCGCCACTGTGCGGCCGACCACCGCGGCCACGGGCGGCTCCACCGGCTACGGCACCGCGACCATTCTGCTCAGCTCCTCCGGCACCGTCGCGGCGGTCAACCTCTCCTTCGCCAACTTGAGCGCGGCCCAGACCACGGCGCACCTCACCCTCGGCGCGAACGAAGACTACGTGATCGCGCTGCCCGTCGGGCAAGTGAGCGGCGCACTCTGGACCTTCGCCCCCGTGGCCCCCTACTCCACCGCGGACCTCCAGGCGGCGTTGCGCAACGGTCAAATCGCCGTCCGCATCGACTCCGCCAAGTATCCCGGCGGCGAGTTGAAGGGCAGCTTCATCGCTGGGGCAGGTTCACGGGCCTTCGTCGCCCCCGCGGCGGCACCCGCCACTAAGCTCACCGCGCTCACGGGAGCGGAGGCAGCGCGCTTCCTCACCCAGACGACCTTCGGGCCGACCCGGGCGGAAATCGACGCGCTGACCGGCGGAAGCATCAACACCTGGCTCGACGCGCAGATGGCCCTCCCCTTCAGCTCCCACCGCACCGCCATTGTGGATGACCGCCGGACCTTCGGCGGTTCGGGCAGCTTCACCAATTGGAACGCGATCCACCCGCCCAACCGCCAGTCCGCCTGGTGGAAACTCGTGCTCACCGCGCCCGACCAATTGCGTCAGCGGGTCGCCTTCGCCCTGAGCCAGATCCTCGTCGTCTCGGACGTCTCTCTCGGCGATGACAGCCGCGCTGAGCCGCTGGCGGCCTACTACGACCTCCTGGGTCAGGAGGCCTTCGGGAATTTCCGAACGCTTCTCGAGAAAGTGACGCTCAACCCGATGATGGCGGAGTACCTCAGCTCGCTGCGCAACGCGAAGGCGACCTTCGACGCCTCCGGTGCGGCGCTGACCACCCCCGACGAGAATTACGCGCGCGAGGTCATGCAGCTTTTCTCCATCGGCCTTGTGCGCCTCCAGCCGGACGGGACCCTGCAGCTGGGCGATGACGGGCTGCCCATCCCCACCTACAACCAGACTACGATCACGGAACTGGCCAAGGTGTTTACCGGCTGGGCCTACCCCTCGACCAACGCGAGCGCGTTTCGCACCGCCGGCGCCAATTACTTCAACCCGCTGCAGCTCTTCCCGGCTTTCCACGAAGACGGTCCGAAGAACCTCGCGCCGGTCATCGCCACCCCGATCCCGGCGAGCCAAGGCGGGGCGAAGGATCTGCAACTTGCCCTCGACGCGCTGTTCCAGCACCCGAACACGGCGCCGTTCATCTCGAAGCTGCTGATCCAGCGGCTGGTCACGAGCAATCCCAGTCCGGCCTACGTCTATCGTGTCGCGCAGCGCTTCGCGGACGACGGTGCGGGGGTGCGCGGCAACCTCGGCGCCGTAGTGCGGGCGATCCTCACCGACCACGAGGCCCGTTCCAACGAGGTCGCGGCCACACCGAGCTTCGGCAAACTCAAGGAACCCGTCCTGCGCCTCACGGGCATCCTCCGCGGGCTGAAGGCGTCGTCCAGCAGCGGCCGGTACGTCGGCTTTCGCGTGACGGTCGATGGCGAACCCATCACGAGCGCGACGCCGCGTCCGGCGACGGCCGAGCAAATCAACCGCGCGCCCAATGCGTACTCCGGGACCCGGCTAGACGCGGTCCAAGGCAACCTCGCGCAGGCTGCGCTACGCTCGCCGACGGTCTTCAACTTCTACCATTCGGATTACGTGCTGCCCGGACCGCTCGCAGCCGCCGGGCTGTTTGTGCCGGAGTTCGAGATCACCGACGACAATTTCGCCATCAGTCTACCGAACTTCCTGCGCACCTTCGTCAGCGCCACGCTGCCTACTACCAATGGTGTGCCCACGCCGGCCGCGCCCTACACGCTGACGCTGGACCTCAACCACGAACTCACCCTAGTGAACGATCCCGCGGCGCTCGTCGGTCACTTTAACCTAATGTTTGCGGCGGGCTCACTCACCCCCGACGCGCAGGCCCGCATCCGCTCCGCCCTCACGGCGCTTCCCGCGAGCACGGCGGCGCTCGACCGGGTGCGCACCGCCCTGATCCTCACGCTCACCTCCCCGGCCGCCGCGATCCAGAAATAGCCCCGACCATGCGTAAGAAAACCGCCCCCGAAGTTTCCCGTCGCGAATTCCTCGGCAGCGCCTGCTGCTCCGCCGTCGGCGCCACGGGCCTGTTGTCCACGCTCGGCAGCCTGCGCCTGATGGCCGCCGCGGCCTCGCCGGCGAACGGCATCGCCCAGACCCCGCCCCGCGCGGCCGCCATCACGCCGGACTACAAAGCCCTCGTGTGCCTCTTTCTCAACGGGGGCAACGACGCCAATAACCTGATCATCCCGACCGGCTCTGGCTACGCTGCCTACGCCGCCGCCCGCACCAACCTCGCCCTGCCCCAGACCGGGCTACTCGGCCTGCGTCCCCGCACCAGCGACGGGCGCGACTGGGCGCTCCACCCCTCGTTCGCCGAGGTTCATCGGCTCTTCGGCGAAGGCAAAGCCGCCCTCGTGGGCAACGTGGGCACGCTCGTCTACCCGACGAGCAAGGCCCAGTACTCCGCCCGCAGCATTCCCCTTCCGCCGCAGCTGTTTTCGCACAGCGACCAGCAGGTGCAGTGGCAGCACAGTGTCCCCGACAAGCCGACGCAGACCGGCTGGGGCGGCCGCGTCGCGGACCTGCTCAGCGCCTTCAACTCCAGCGACCGCATATCGATGTCGATCAGCTTGGCGGGGAAAAACACCTTCCAAGTCGGGAACCGCGTGGCCCAGTACGCCGTCGGCACCGGCGGGGCCACCACGCTCGCGGGCAGCACCTCCAGCGCCACCAGCCTCGACGGGATCCGCTTCCGGGCCCAGAAGGACCTCTTTGCCCAGAGCCAGCAGTCCTTGCTCGAGACCGCCTTTGGCGGGGCGACCGGCGACGCGATTGTCAGCGCCGACCTGCTCAACTCGATCCTCGGTGCCTCCCCCGCGGTCACCACCACCTTCCCTAACACCACCGCCGGAAACCAGCTCCGGATGGCCGCCCGCCTAATCGCCGCCTCGCCCTCCCTCGGCCTCAAGCGCCAGGTGTTCTTTGTCCAGCTCGGTGGCTGGGACACCCACGCCTCCCAGCTGGCCAACGCCGCGCCCACGACCGGCGCCCACGCCGGTCTCCTCGAGCAGGTCAGCAAGGCGGTCGACGCCTTTCACCGCTCCACGATCGAGCTGGGCATCGAGAATCAGGTGACTCTCTTCACGGCCTCCGATTTCGGACGCACCTTCCGCTCCAACGGCGACGGCTCCGACCACGGCTGGGGCAGCCACCACCTCGTCGTCGGTGGTGCGGTCCGGGGCGGCGATCTCTACGGCAAGATGCCGGTCCTGACCGTCAACGGACCAGACGACACCGGCCTCGGCCGCTGGATCCCGACGACGAGCGTGGACGAGTACGCGGCCACGCTCGCCTCTTGGTTCGGCGTGAGCGCGACGGACCTGCCGATGGTGCTGCCGAATATCGGCCGCTTCGCGAAGCCGAACCTCGGCTTCCTCGCCTAAGTCCCCCGCGATGCTCTGGCGCCTGCTGCTGGTCGTCGCCGGGCTGCTGATCGCCATCTACCTCTGGCATTGGGGTCGGCCCGTGCCGCCCGCCCCCGCGCCCGCGTCGTCCGCCCCTACCTTGGGCACATCGGCGGCGCCCTCCCCGATCCCGGTAACTCCCGCCGCCATCCGCACCGGGGCACCCGCTGCCGTTCCCGAGGGCTTCGAGGGGCTCAAGGACCTGCACGCGGCCAACGGGGACGTCACCGCGGACCTCCGAATCGTACAGGCGGTGCTCGAGGCGTTTCGCAGCAGCTTTCCGGCGGAGGGTAACCCAACCGGTTCCAACGCGGAGATTACGGCCGCCCTCGCCGGTGCGAACCGCCTCGGACTGGTGCTAGTACCCCGCGCCCACCCCGCCATCAGCCCGAACGGGGAGCTCTGCGACCGCTGGGGCACGCCGTATTTCTTCCACTCTGAGTCTCGGCGGCGGACCACGGTTCGCAGCGCCGGCCCCGACCGGCGGATGTGGAGCGAGGACGACGTCGAGCACGCGCCGTGAACGCCCGGCGGACGCTCACGGAGCGCCCGACTCCAGCCAAGTTCGATTGAAGCGCGCTAAGGTGAGCCGCGCGTACGGCCAATCCTCCCGCCGGGATCCCGGACGCAGCGCGCCCGGCCGGCCACGCTCGTAGAAGCAGAGGAGCGTGCCATCGGGCAGCACCGCCAAGTCGCTGTAGGCACTAGGGCCAGGCTCGAGCACACGGGAGACCGACCAAGTCGTCCCTTCGTCGCGGCTGAGCTTGATCGTCAGATTGCGCCGATCCCGCCGGTCACCCGGCCGCGGCTCCCGCCCCGCCACACCGCGGTGATCCGGATTGGAATGCACCAAGATCGGCGATGGCCGGCCAGTGGGATCCGGCAGGGTGATCAGGCCCGACATACACACCGGTTCGAACAGGTCCGGGACCAGCTCGGGCCGGCTCCAGCCGCCCGCGCCATCCGGGCTGATCGTCGCGACCTTGCGGTGCCCGGGAGAGCGCGTGCGCGTCAGCAGCAGCACGCGGCCGCCGGGGAGTTCGGTCGCGATGGCCTCGCTGGGGCTGGGCGTCCGGTCGTCGTTGGGCACCGCGATGGCCCCGGCGCGCCACGTGCGGCCCCCATCGTCGCTGAAGATCGTCGCGCTCACGCCGCGGCCGTGCGGGCTGCCCTCGGCGAGGGCGATCCAGACGGGAACCACCAGCCGGCCGGACTGGAGTTGCAGCCCGTGCCCGGGGCCGAGCGCGACCACGCGCCAAGGCCAGGCGGGGCGGAAGCCGGCGAACGCGCCCGTAATCTCCTTGGGAGCCGACCACGAGAGCCCGTCATCGTCGCTGCGCACGTGGAAGACACGCTGGTACTCGACGCAGTAGAGCAGGTGTACCGGACCATCGCGCGTGGCGATGGCGACCGGGTTATTGACCGTCTGCTCGTCCGGCCCGCCGTGCTTGCCGCCCGGGTGCTCCGCGAGCACCGGATGGCGCGGCAGGCGCGGCCCGAGATGCGCGATCTGGCGGGCGGGGGCGAACGTGCGGCCGCCGTCGATGCTACGCCGCAGGTGCACCTCGATCTCCCCCCAGTCGGCACCGGAGAGCTTCCGCGCCTCGCAGTAGGCCAAGACGCTGCCGCGGGCGGTGACCACCACCCCAGGGATTCGGTAAGAGACGAAGCCGCCGGTGTGCTCCGCGAACACATCGGTCTGCTCGAGCACGGGCGCGGCCGCCCGGACCGCCGCCGCCGCGCCAAGCGCGAGGAACAGCAGCCAGGAGCAGCGGGGAGAGGCGGAGAAGGTTGAGTTGATGCCGCGAGCGAAGCCGCCGGATCCCCCGAGGGCGAAGCTCAATTCGGCGGTTCCAATGTTGCACCGCGGCCGTGCTCCAGCGCCCGCTGCACGGTTGCAACGGCGGAGCAGTTGCGACGCAGTCGGTC
>CAIOTK010000282.1 GCA_903861185.1 uncultured Opitutia bacterium
CCGGTTCGGCCTCGGCGCGGATGGCGCCCTCTACGTGCGGGCGCACGCTTATGGGGCGGGCGTGGTCCTGTTCCTCCCCGCCGCGGGCTCTTCGGTCTCCTGGGGCCGCTGGGAGCCGGCGCCGCGCTGAGCCGGACTCATTCAGTTGGAGGCGGCGACTGGAAGGAAACTGGATTTTCAGGGGGATCGGATCCGGGAGGGGTTTATTCGCGCTCGCCGGAGCCGATCTGGCCCACACACGGCTCGACCACGCGCTGCACCGCGCCTTTCCCGGGGTGGGCTCGAGTTTTCTCCCCCCGCTCGAAGAGGGCTCCCTTCTCTTTATGCCCTCCATCCCGGCCACGGGGGGCTTGGGGGAAACGCAGCGGATCATGCTCGCGCAGAACCGGTTGATGGAGACGGTGCCGGAAGTGGCGGGCGTGATGGGCAAGATGGGGCGCGCGGAGACCGCGCTCGATCCCGCGCCCATCGGGATGATCGAGACCGTGGTCCTGCTGAAGTCCTACCGGGAGTGGCCCACGCACGAGATCACCCGGCCCGACGGCGGCGTGGAGCACCGGCCGCGCACGCTCGCCGAGGTGCGCGCGGCACTGGCGGCCATCACGGACATCCCGGGGGTCACCCCCAGCTGGCTGCAACCGATTGAAACCCGCGTGGTGATGCTCTCCACCGGCATCCGGAGCCTAATGGCCCTGCAGGTACTCGGGGACGACTCGGCCGCACTGGAACGCTTTGCGGAAGCTGCCGAGAAGGTCATCCAGCCCACGCCGGGCGCCGTCGACGTGCAGATGCAGCGGGAGGGCGGCAAGCCTTACGCCGAGATCCGCCTCGATCCCGCGAAGCTCGCCCGCTTCGGACTCAGCAACGAGCAGGTGATGCGGGCCGTCGAGGGCGCGCTGGGCGGCATGGCGGTGACTTACTCCGTGGAGGGGGCGCTGCGCTATCCGGTACGGATCCGCTACCTCCGCGAGCGGCGGGACGACGCCGACGAGCTGCTGCAGCTCCAGGTCGCGGCGACGGGGGGTGATCACGGCGCGGTCCCGCTGACCAACCTGCTCGCGATCCCCACGGTATACACGCTGGAGTTCGCGGAGGGCGGCCCGGACGCCGCGGCGATGTTGGGCCGCCTGCCGCTCTCGGCGCAGCGCAACTTCACCCTGCTGGCGCCCCGGCGGGCGGAGCTCACGGTGCCGGCAGGCGAGGCGCTGCCGCGCGAGCTGCGCGAGGCGATCGCGAGGCAGCAGGCCCGCGTGGCGGGGGAGCGGCCGAGCGAGGTGGGGCTCACTTACACCGTCGGCTCGATGGCCATCCGCTCGGAAGGCGGCAAGCGCACCCAGTACGTGATGCTGAATGTGCGCGGTCGCGGTGAAGTGGAAGTGGTGCGCGATGCAGATGCGCGCCTCCGGGCCGCGCTCAGCGCGGGCCGCCTCGAGTTGCCCCCGGGCACGACCTACCGCTGGGTGGGTCGGTACGAGCAGAAGCTCCGGGCGGACCAGACACTGCGCCTGATCATCAGCGCGTCGCTGGTCGTGATGGTGGTGCTCATCTACCTCGGCACGCGGTCCTGGCTCATCACGAGCATTATCATCCTCTGTAACGCGCTGGTGACCACGGCGGGCGGTTTCCTCCTGGTCTGGCTCTGGGGCGCGGAGATGACGACCGCCGTGGTGGTCGGGTTCCTCGTCCTGCTGGGCGTGATGTTCAATGACGGCATCCTGCTCGGGACTTACCTTCAAGAGCAGTTCAAGTCTCACCCGGGGACCTTGACGGAGGTGAACCGGAGGGTGTTCGCGGCCGGCCTGCGGCGCCGGCGGCCGGCCATTATGACCAACCTGACGGCGATGCTTTCACTGGTCCCGGTCCTGTGGTCAACGGGCCGTGGTTCAGAGCTGATGATACCGATGGTGCTTCCGGTGGTCGGGGGTATGATCTTCGACCTCGTTTCCCTCTTCTCCGTGCCGGTCTTCTACACGTGGTACTGGGAACGCCGGCTGGCGCGCGAGTCCGCGGCGGCCGCGGCTGATGCTCCCCCGGCGCCGTCGAGCTCCTGAGGCCCGGGCGGGGGGCACCGACGGCGGACAGGCGGGGATTGGCCCGGGCTTGCGGCCCTCGGTGCTGCGCACTCGACGCTGCGCGTCGCCCCTCCTCCCTCCGCTTCGCTGCGGTCGTCGAACCCAAGGGCAGGCGCTCCGCACCTGTCGCCGCCAAGGGTGGCGATTCTCATCCCCGCGCCTCGTGGCTGGCCTCCCCACGGGGATTCGAACCCCGATTCTCAGATATCGTCCGCGACATCAGCGCCGCTCGGCGTCTTCCGGAGATTCCAACGACCGAAACGCCGGGCATTGGTCTCAATTAGACGATATCCGAATTTCAATTCGACGGTTTTTGACTTTCAATTGGACGAAAGCTTGATTTCATCTGGCCGGCAAAAGCATGAACCCACTCGTCAAAGATGTATCCTCGTTGGATTGAGCAGCGCATCCGGGACGAAATGTCCGATACGCGTGTGGTCCTCCTCTCGGGCCCGCGACAGGCCGGCAAGACCACTTTGGCCAGGAAAGTGGCGGCCCGAGGGGCAACCTTCCTGACGCTCGATGATCCCACGGTGCTAAGCGCTGCGAAAAGCGATCCGGTGGGTTTTGTGCGCGGATTGGATCGGGCGACCATCGACGAAATTCAACGAGCCCCGGAACTGATCCTCGCGATCAAACGTTCCGTGGACGAGGATACGCGTCCAGGCCGGTTTTTGCTCACGGGATCGGCCAACTTGCTGACCGTTCCGACGGTGGCGGATTCGCTGGCCGGACGCATAGCGATTGTCGACCTGTTGCCGCTGTCGGTGTCCGAAATCAAACGGCAGCCATCCCATTTCCTTGCGGAGGTCTTCCACGGCCGCCTGCCTAAACCCTCCGACCTGATCATCGGCGACGATTTAGTGACGGCCGTTCTAACGGGCGGGTATCCGGAAGTGTTGTTGCGGAGCAAATGGAACCGGCGGCGGGATTGGTGCCTCGACTACGCCCGGGCGATTGTGGAGCGCGACGTGCGCGATATCGCCCAAATCGATAAGGCCCGGCAGTTGCCGCGTTTGTTGCGCGTGCTGGCCCATTATTCCGGACAGCTTGTAAACTACTCTAGCCTGGGTGCACCGCTTGGTTTGACGCATGTCACCACCCAGAAATACGCCGGCATATTCGAGCAACTCTTTCTTACACGTCTGTTGCCACCGTGGTCCAACAACGAACTCAAACGCCTGATCAAGACGCCGAAGCTGCACTTTCTGGATTCCGGACTTCTGGCGGCACTGCGTGATCTGTCACCGGAGCACTTGGCGGCCAACCGAGGTGCCTTCGGCGCTCTGCTCGAAACTTTCATCTTGTCCGAGGTGCTCAAACTCGCGAGTTGGACGGGCCGGCGATTCACGCTCTCGCACTATCGCGACAAGGAGCAGAACGAGGTCGACATCGTCATCGAAGACGAAGATCGCCGGACCGTCGGGGTCGAAGTGAAGGCCGGTGCGACCGTGACTGCAGCGGATTTCAGTGGACTGCGGAAACTGTCGGAAGCCTCAGGCAAACGCTTCGCCCTGGGCTTGGTTCTCTACGACGGAGACGCGGTGGTGCCTTTTGGGCCGGGCCTCTTTGCCGCACCAATCTCCTCCCTCTGGAGTTGAATGGGTGTTTGTAAGCTGGCGTCCCCATCCGCCTTCGCCGAGCCTACGGTGGACAGGCGGGGATTGGTTCGGCCTTTGGCCTCTGGGCTTTACTGGAAGGAAACTGGATTTTCAGCGGGATCGGATCCGGGAGGGGTTTGCAGGGCGACCTCCTCGCGGGGCAGCGCGGAGCGGGGCGGCATCGCCTCGAACTCCAGCTTCGTGTAACGGATCGCCTTGATGAGGGGGCTTTCGTCGGGGCGGCCCGGCAGCACGGCGGGGCCGGAGTCGCCCCCGGCCAGCCAGCCGGCGGGATGGTCGAGGCGCAGGCCGGCCTTGATCTTGTGTTCCGCGGCGTGGCACTCGAGGCAGCGCGAGGCGAGGAGCGGCCGGATCTGCTTCTCGAAGAACTCGATGCCGGCGGGGTCCGCGGCGGCAAAGGCGGGGCCGGCCAACGCGAAGCTCGCGCAGGCGCGCGCAAGGCGGACGAGGCGACCGGACGGGGTAGGCACGGCGGGGCGGGGTGGAAAACCTAAGCCCAAGAGAGCGGCATCGGGACCCCGGAGGCAAGCGGACAGATCGCGGATGGGGCACGGTTGGGCGGTCGCGATTCGAGCTCGATCTGCCACGCACGTGTAGTTTTCCTAAACTTTCAGGCATCCAAGTGCGCGGATCCCAAAAACTGGGCCAGGTGGAATGTTAGTCCACGGCGTTGGTGGATGTGATGACTGCGGTGGTGGTTGGCAATCCCAGGCGGAGGGACGGACCGGCTTGGCGGTCCGGCCCGGAGCCTGGGATTGATGAGC
>CAIOTK010000283.1 GCA_903861185.1 uncultured Opitutia bacterium
CCCCGAATCCCCTGCAAAACCCCTCCCGGATCCGATCCCCCTGAAAATCCAGTTTCCTTCCAGTAAACCATGCTCCTCGCCCCAGAGGGCGGCTTCCCCGTCAGGGCTGGAGGAAGCCGGGCAACCGCAGATCCCCGCCGACGCAGATGAAAAGGCAGCGGAACTCGTAGCGGAACGCGCGCCGCGCTTCGCCAAGGACGAGGGAATCACCGATCAACGCTCATCCGCGCCGAGGCGTCCGCATCCCTCAAACACCGCCGCAGCGCAGTCGCAGACGGGCGCGCCGGTCCGGAAACCGGACCCGCCGGGTCACTTGATCTGATAAACGCGGTAGGCGACCTTGCCTTGGGCCGGAATGCTGCCCACGCCGATGGCCAACGTGTGGTTGAGCCAGGCGTACTTGGGCGAACTCGTCTCGAAGACCGGATTGCTGCGGAAATAAAAATCGGAAGCCGGAACCTGGCCGCCCTTTTCGCTGAACAACGCGGCAAAGGTCTTGGGCTCCGCATGGATGTACCCTCCGTAAGTCATGTAGATCAGCGCACCGTCGTCGGTCTCGATGACCAGGCGGACATCCAACTTGAACGTGTTGGGACCGACCAGCAGCCCCCAATCACCGCCGCCGGGGAGGATCTTTCCGCTGACCTTACTGCCTTTGACGGACCCTTTGCTGACGAGATAAACGGACCGCTGACCCGTCAGCACCGGACCCACGACCTGCGGTGGGTTGAGGTCCGCCTCCAGTTCGAACAAAAACTCGGATTTCAGCTCCTGGGCGGAAAGCCCCTGCGTCAGGGGCAGGGCGACGAGAGAACAAAGGACGAGGAGTAGGCGCTTCATGATGGGTGATGATTGGGGACGAGGGGCCGTGAAAAACACCCTTCAGGGATGCCTTCCAAGACGCGGAGCGATCCGGGCGGCCGGACCACTCACTGCTGCGGCGATGAGAGGACGAGGGGCCCACCTTCGCAAGGCCGAACCCCGTCCCCGCCTGGGGCAGGCGGGGCGCTCATAGGTAACGGGCTGACACTGAAGCTCAGCCGCTCCGCCCGACCGGCCCCTGGTCGACCGCTGCCTGATCCCGTAGCGGAACCCGCCAAGGGTTTCGCCGCGAACCGTTCCTCGGCCGGATCAGTGCCAATGAGCGCCGGTCTGGCCGACCGGGATTCGGCTTTGCGGGCCGGAACGAAACGAACTTGCTCGGGACATGGAAACGGAAGGGCAGTTGCTGGAGCAGGCGCGGGAGGCCGGAATCGAACTCGATCTGATCGAGACCAACCTCGCGCTCAGTGTGCCGGAGCGCTGGCGCCAGCATGATGGGGCCCTCCGGTTCATCCTGAAGCTGCAGCAGGCCAAGGCCGCCCATGACGCCGGACTTCAGCCGACCGATCGCTAGGCTGAGCGACTCCGGTTTCGAGTTTGTCCTGATCGGGGGCTATGCCGCGGTCACGTACGGATCCTCCCGGGGCACCCGCGATCTGCACGTCTGCGCGGTCCTGACGAGCGAGAACCTCGAGCGCCTACGCCACGCGCTGGCCGAGTGGAACCCGCGCCATCGCCTGACGCCGGAGCGGCTTTCGTTCCTGAGTTTGCGCGGCCGGGGGAACCCGTGAGGAACCTCTACCTCGAAACGAACGTGGGCGTGCTGGACATCCTGTCCTCGGTCCTGGGGGTCGGCGACTTCGAGCGCCTGAAGCGGAACGCGGAGAGGGTGGAGGTCGATGGACGGACCTGCTGGGTGATGTCGCTGCCGGACCTGATCCTGGCCAAGGAGGCGATGGGCCGGGGCAAGGACCGACTGACCGCGGTGGAGCTCCGGGTCATCGCCGCCAAACGAAAGTCGTGAACCGGCGGCCGGCGGGGCAAAATACCGCCCAACCAGCGGTGATTGCCGCTCGTCGCCGACGTCCGTCGAATCAGCCCGCGATGCTTTCGTCCGCACGAAGGCGGGGGATTCACTCACACGGAGCGGCCTGACGCCTGGGGTTGGTCCTGCCCTGCGGGATCGGCCGTTAGGGCAGTTCGTAGATTTCAACGAGGGCCGTGCCGGTGCCGCCGGCGCTGCCGAAGACCTGGGCGGTGTAGGCACCCGGGTTCAGGGTGAGGATCACGGCGGCGTCCTTGCTGCCAGCCGCCAGAGTGAACGCGCCGACCTTGCCGGCCGCCGATGTGAGGGTCGCCGCCTCGGCGGGCACGGCCGACCAGTTGTCATTCTCCGCGAGGATGGAACCCTCGCGGTAGACACGCAGCCGGGGATCGGCCAGGACACCCGCCACCCCGAAGGCGGCCAGCGAGGGCCCGATCCCGCGGATCAGCAGTTGCTTGGGCGAATTGCCAGTGACCACGAAACCGCCGATCAGCACACCGTCGCCGGCGGAGACCTCACCGCGGCTGGAGATGTTTACAAGCCGCTGGTAGTCCGCGTTGGGATTAAGGCTGGCGTCGTAAATCTCGGCCATGGCCACCCCCGCGGCGGGACCGGTCACCACGACGGAATAGGCCCCGGGCCGGAGCGTGAGCACCACGGCGGCATCACGGCTGCCCGCCGGCAGCGGGAACGCCCCGAGCCGCCCAAACGTCGCTGCGTCCGAGGACGTCCAGTTATCGTTCTCGGCCACCGCCGTGCCGCCGGAGTAGATCCGGATCGAGGGATCCGCCATCACGCCCGATACCCCGTAGCTGGCCAGCGTCGGACCGATACCGCGGATCGCCATCTGCTTCGGCTCCGTACCGCCGATGACAAAGCCGGTGATGAGCACCGAGCCGGGGCCACCCGCGCGCACCCGAGATGAGAGGTTGATCATCCGGTCGGTGCGGGCCACGACGGTGGAGAGGCCGGCAAAGCCGGTGACCTGCGAGCCGACCGTGATCGTGCCGGACACCGTGGTGGAAGGCTCGTCGACAGCTCCCTTCAGCGTGACGGTGCCCTGCGCGCTGGGCACCTGCAGCGAGAAGGTACCGTCGGCCGCGAGCCGCGCAACGCCGGCGGCCGTGACCGTCGGCGTGGAGGCGAGCGCCAGGACCTCGTTGTTCGTACCGATTACCGAATAAACCCCTCCCGGATCCGATCCCCCTGAAAATCCAGTTTCCTTCCAGTCTCCGCCTCCAACTGCATGAGTCCGGCTCAGCGCGGCGCCGGCTCCCAGCGGCCCCAGGAGACCGAAGAGCCCGCGGCGGGGAGGAACAGGACCACGCCCGCCCCATAAGCGTGCGCCCGCACGTAGAGGGCGCCATCCGCGCCGAGGCCGAACCGG
>CAIOTK010000284.1 GCA_903861185.1 uncultured Opitutia bacterium
CGACGTTGGGCAGCGTAAGTTCGGGTCCCTCGGTGGTGCAGAACTCGCCGCCGCGGACGTACCACGCGTAGGTTGCGGCCGGGGTGGCGGCGACGGCCGCGGAGAAGGTGACCGTGGAACCGGGCGTAGCGCGGACGCTGCGGGGCTGCCGAGTGAACTCCGGCGCGGTGGCCGGGGGCAGCACCGCGAGGTCAACGAGCTGCCGGGCCTCGCCGGCGGGGTGGCTCAGGCGGAGTTCGACCTCGTGGCGGCCGGCGCGGCGGGGTGTGCCGGTAAGGGTGTCGTTGGCGAGCGTAACCCCTTCGGGCAAGCCGCGGGCCGCGACCGTGACCCCGGCGCCCGGGGCGGGCAGCGCGAGGCGGAAGGGCTGCCCCGCCTGGGCGCGAGCAAAACGATTGGGTCCCGGCACGGGCGCGCGCGCCGCGGAGCGTTCCGGGAGCTCGGCATAGTTGAGGTAGCCGATGAACATCTCGTCCCAAGTCTGGTCGCCGCCCCGCACCAATTGATTCGGGTCGGGATTGTAGGGGTTCTGCGGCGAATTATCGAAGGAGCCGCGCAGCCGGATCGACGTCCCGGCCGGCAACCGCCGCGGCTCAGTGAAACGGTAGCCGGTCTGCCAGTTGAAATCGTACTGGGGAACGTTGAGCAGGGTCTCCACGGTGCCGTCGGGATGCAGGGCCTCGTAGCGGATCGTCTTACCCCGGTAGTGCATATGCGGGTTGAGCTCGTAGAGCAGCACGTCGCGGGACGTCGAAGGGGTGAAGGTCGCCTGGCGCGGGTAGTCGCGCACCCGGGGCGGGATGGAGATCGTGTTGACGGGGAAGATCGAGGCGTAGGCGGAGCGGGTCTGCAGTTCCCGGGCCGGGGGAGTCGTGTGAAAATACAGGCCGATGCGGGTGGCGTCCGTTTCGGCCCGTCCGGTCGGCGTGTAATGCGTCTGGAAGGTGAGGGCCGAACCGGGACGAAGGCGTTTGCCCGTCCCTTCCGGGAAAGCGGTCTGGGCCAGCCCCGGAACAAAGCTGGCGAAATAGCCGCCCTGCCCTCCCGCAGCGGTCAACACGTCAAAGATCGTCCCCTCAAAGACGAGGGAGTGATGGACGACCCGGGAGTTACCCGGCTTGACGACCGCGGCGCGCACCCAGCGCTCCTCGGCGAAAGGAAGGTCCACGGTGGAATAGACATAATCGACTGTCCCCGTCGCCGGGATGGACTGGGTCGGGATGGTGAGGATCAGGTCGGGCGGGCCCAATTCCCACCCGCCCGCCGCAGCCGGGGTGACGGTGGTCAGCGGATCGGGGCCGGTACCGCGCGGCGCTCCGGCTTTGGCCCAGCCGTGGAGAGTGGAAGATTCCCCGGGGGAGAGCGCGACGCCGTTGGCCCAAGCGCCGTGCGCGGAGTCCGCGTGCCAAGGGGCCATTCGGCGGGTGAGCAACGTACCCCGGATCGCATCCGCCCGCGCGGCGAGGTCCGCGTGCCGCGTGTACGCGTGCGGCGCGATCCCCTCGGGCACGTGGCAGGACACGCAGCGGCGCAGGACAATCGGGGCGACCGCCGAACTGTAATCGAAGTCCGGCGCCGCCGGCAGCGCGAGGCGAGGCGCGGCCGCGGGCATTTCGATGGCAGCGGGCTCGGGGCGACGGCCGGCCAGGTGGGCGGCGACGGCCTCGGCGGCCCAACGGCGCCCGGGCGCCTGGAGGGTGCCCGGCGGGGCATCGTCCAGCGGACCGCGGTAGAGGAGCGTCGCGCCGGGGCCCGCGGTGAGCACGAAGGTTTCCAGCTCACGGGTCACCCCCAGCTCAGAGGCGAGCAGCTGCGCCTCGTCGCGCAAAACCGGGGTGTCGTTGTTGAACAGGGTCTGTTCGGCGAGAAGGGCAGCGGGGTCGGCGCCGGCGGTCGAGTCCACCTGCCAGAGCACGACCTCGGAGGCAGGGAAGCGCGCCCGGAGGTGCCGTAGCGCGGCGGCGGTGGGCAGGGCCCGGGCCGAGCCGCGGGCGGTGAAGACCAGAACGACGGCCCGCGCCGTCGACTCGTAGTATAACTCGCGGGTCACGCCCAGGTGATCGGTGAGCCGGAAGTTCGGGATCAGCGCGCCGGGCTGGGGTCCACCCGGGGTGGGCGCCGCGGCGAAGGCACGCAGGTCCTCGAGCCGACCCGCGTGGGGATGGACGGCCCCAAGGATTGCGGCAGTCAGCAGAAGGACGCCGGGCAAAGCCCACGGGGATCGCATCGCGCTAGGGAAGAGGGCGGAGGGCGGTTGGCAAGCCGGGGCGAAACAAGCTTGCCGCCCCGCCGCTTCCGCGGCACCCGCCGTGTGTGGTCTTCCCCCTCCCCGTCCACCTGCTGCTCGCCGGTTGCGCCGCGCTGCTGACCGCTTCCTTCGCCGCCGCGGCCGAGGTCATCCTTTCCCGCCCCGGGCAGTGCGTGGTGGAAAAGCTACTCGGCGAGGCGACGGCCAGCGTCGGGCAAGCCGGCCGGCCCCTGCGGGCGGAGGAACGCGTAACCGCGGATGCCACAGTGCGCACGGCCAAGCGCGCCCTGCTGACCCTCGCCCTGTCGAACGGGAGCCGCCTCGAGTTAGGGCCGGAGTCGGAGCTCACGCTCGAGGAACTGCTGCAGGCGCCGTTCCCGGCCGGGACGAAGGTGGCGGCGTTGCCGCAGGAACCCAGCGTCTCGCAGACCCGCGTGC
>CAIOTK010000285.1 GCA_903861185.1 uncultured Opitutia bacterium
CCCTCCGGCCCCTCGACCAGCAAGGCAATGCCCTCGTCGATCGCCTCCGCGGATCCCGCCAGCAGACCCGGCCGGGCTCGCCCGGCGAGAAAGTCCCCCAACGCCGCCCGCACCTCCGCGAGACTCCCGGCGACCAGCGCCAGCCGGTCCGGCAGCGCCGCCCGGTCGAGCTGCAGGGTCGCCGCAATCCGCGGGAACTCCGCCTCCGCCACACCCTCCAGCGCCGCCCGCAACTCCTCGGCCGCCACCCGCAACCGCTCCGGTCCGCGCGCCGAGAGTAGGATCGCCTGCGGGCCGACGAGGGCCACCGGGGCCGCCGCCCGCGCCGGCGCCTCTTCAAGGATCAGATAGCCATTACCGCCCAGCCCGTTCTGGCCGTTGATCGCCGCCCGCCGGGGCCGTCCCGCCACTCCCGGCCACGGCGTCTCCGCCGCCACCAGCCGGAACGGACCCTCACCCAAACGGAGCGCCGGGTTCACCGGCCCCAAGTTCGCGATCGGCGCGAGCCGACCGTGCCGCAGGCTCAGCAAGACCTTCACCAACCCCGCCAGACCCGCGGCCGCCATCGCGTGGCCCACGTTGGGCTTGAGGGTCCCCACCGCCACCGGCGCCCCACCCCGGCTGTCCGCCAACGCCAGCAACTCCACCTCGTCGCCCAGCGTCGTCGCCGGACTGTGCACCTCCAAGTAATCGAGCTCCGCCGGCGCAATTCCGGACGCCGCGTGGACCCGGCGTTGCAGAGCGGACTGCCCCGCGGAGTGCGGCGCTAACAGACCGTTCTTGGCTCCGTCTTGACCCGTTCCCCACGCCCGGATCACCCCGTGGATCTCGTCGCCATCGCGGCGCGCGTCCTCCAGGCACTTCAACACCACCGCCACCACCGCCTCGCCGAGCACCCACCCATCCGCGTCCGGCGCAAACGGCCGGCAGCGGCCCGTCGGCGACAGAAATCCCAACCCCGCGATCGCCGGCCGGTGATCGTCGCCCGCGTTGAGGTGCACCGCACCCACGAGCGCAACCTCCGTGGTCCCAGCCGCGAGGGCCCCACAGGCCAGCTCCAGGGCGGTGAACGAGGAGAGGCACGCCGTGTCCACCGCGAGCGCGGGCCCACGCCAATTGAGGAGATAAGCCAGCCGGGCCGGCAGCGCCGCCGATTGGTGCCCCGCGTACACCTCCGGATCTCCCGGCGGCCATCGCCGCGCGTGGTCAGACGTTCCGATCCCGACGTAAATCCCCGCGCGGTCCCGCGACCGCCCATCGGGCACCTGCCCGGCGTGCTCCAACGCCCGCCAGGCCTCCATCAATAGGAGGCGGTGCTGCGGACACATCCGCGCCGCCTCGTCGGCCGTGAGCCCGAAGAACGCCGCGTCAAACTCGTCCACCCCCTCCACACACCCGGCCCAACGCTCCGCCCCCACCCCGGCCGAGCCGCGCTCCGCGGGCCACGCACCCAGCGCGCTCCGGCCCTCCCGCAACAAGGCCCAAAACTCCTCCACGGTCCGCGCCCCGGGAAAGCGCCCCGCATAACCCACCACCGCCACCGGTACGAAACCACCGGGTGTAGCCGCGGGCTGCGCCGCAACCGGGTGCGCAACCGGAGCCGCGAGAGCCGGCGGAGCCGGACGCGGGATGAGATCGAGGCGCGGGGCGGGCGGGCGGTCCGGCGCGAGGAACCCACTCACCGGCGTAGCCACGGGCGCACCCGCCGCTGCGGGCGGTCGCCCACCCTGCTCCTCCAGCCACGCCGCCAAGCGCCGCGGAGTCACCTGGTCGTAAAGCAAAGCGGTGGGCAGCGGCCGGCCGAGGCGGGCCTGCAGCTTGCGGGTGAATTCCACCGCCAAAATCGAATCCAACCCCAGGGCCGTGAAGGCGGTGTCGGGCACGACCCGCGCGGGATCCACCAACAGGGCGTCCGCAAGGAGCTCCAGCACCAGCGGTAGAACCGCCGCCCCGCCGGCCACCGCCGGGCCGCCGCCCTTCTCCGCTGGGACTGCATTCTGCACGGGCCCACGCGCGGGCGGGGGCGCGGGGCCGGCTGCTCCTCCCGCAGGCACCAGGAAATCCGCGAGCTCCGCCACCGCACCAAAATCGTACAAGCGGGCAGCAGGCAGGGAAACGCCGAACTCCTGCCCCAGCGCTTTGGCCAGCTCCACCGCCAAAATCGAGTCCATCCCCAGCGCCGGCAGTCGCGCCTCGTCCGTCACCCGCTCCTCGGGCACAAAGAGCACCCGCGCGACCACCGCCCGCACGCGTTGCCGGACCTGCGTCGGTGGCCGGGTCCCTGGGCGCTCTTCGGCCGAGCGCGCCGGGGCGGAGGGGCGCGGCGCGGTCGAGGCGACTACCGGCGAAACCGGTGGGTGCGAATCCCCCGCGACCACGCCCGCAGGCCGCAGGGTCAACCGGGGCGCCGCCGCGAAGCCGGAACGCACGGGCGCCGCTTCCTCCCCCACCCGCGAGGCAGCCAGATGCTGCGCCAAACCCTCGAGGGAGGAGAAGTCGTACAACCGCCCGGCGGAGAGCTCGACGCTGAACTCGCGCCCGACGGTCTTCGCGAACTCCACCGCCAGAATCGAATCCATCCCCAGATCGGTGAGCCGTGCGTCCGCCCGCACCCGCTCGGGTGGCACCATCAACACCTGCGCCAGCAGGGCCCGGAGCCGCTCGCGCACCGCGGGCTCCGCCGCCGGCGCGTTCTCCGCGGCAGGGGCCGGAGCCGCGACCGCCGCCACCACGGAGTCCGCCACGCGGCGCAAGCGGACCGCCGGACGCGGGGTCGCCACCGGCGGGGTTACCAGAGGGGTGATCGCGGCGCTCACGGGAGCGGCGGGAGGATTGGCCACCGGGCTTAGTCCCACCGCCGCAGGCGGCACCCACGCCGCTCCGGGGCGCGCCACCACCCGACCGCCCTGCCGGTCGTACCAGACTTCCTCCCCCGCAAAGGGATACCCGGGCAGGTGCAACCGCCGCCCCACCGTACCGGCGAACTCCCCCGCCCAATCTACCGCTGCCCCCACGACCCACGCCGGACCGGTCAACACACCCGGCGCACGCGCCGCCGCGGGTACGACCGCCTCGCCCCGGAAAATCTCGGGCGCGCCGACCACGGTTTCCCCGGCGGCCGCCGCCAACCCGCGCCGCACGTCTTCATTCCCCGCGGCCCGAAAGGCCAACCGGCAGTTAAAAGGGGTGCGGCCAACCGCCAGAGTGTAGGCGAAATCAGCCACCGCCGCCCCAGGATGCGCCTCCCACCACTCCCGCAGCGCCGCCACCCGCGCCCCGAGCGCCGCGGACGTCCGCGCCGAAACCACCACCCAATGCGGACCCGCCGGCGCCGGCCGATCGGGGACCGCGGGCGCCTCCTCAAGGACCGCGTGACAATTGGTGCCGGCCAGCCCGATGCCGGAAATCGCCGCGCGCCGGGGATGCGGGCCATTCAGCGGCCAAGGTTCCGCCGCCGGCGCGAAGGTGAACGGCCACGTGGCCGCATCGATCGCCGGGTGCAGGTCGCGAAACCGGATTTGCGGGGGCATCGTCTGGTGGCGCAGCGCCAACAGTAATTTGATGACGCCCCCCACTCCGGCCGCGGAAAAACCGTGTCCGAGGTTCGCCTTGAGCGAGGCCAACCGGCACCGGTGATCCGACCGCGGCCCCCCGATCGCCTCCGCCAGCGCCGCCGCCTCCACCGGGTCACCCCGCGGAGTGCCCGTCCCGTGCGCTTCCACGTACTGGAGCGTCAACGGGTCCACCCCCGCCGCCGCATACACTTCCCGCATCAGGGCCACCTGCGCCGGCGCGCTCGGCACCGTGATGCCCCCGGGCGTCGCGCCCCCGTGGTTTGCGCCAATGCCCCGGATCACCCCGTGAATCGCATCCCCGTCCGCCAGCGCATCCGCCAACCGCTTCACCACCACCGCCGCCATCCCCTCCGCCGGCAAAGTGCCCTGCGAGGCCGCGTCGAACGGCCGGCACTCGCCGCCCGGCGCCAAAACGCCGGCGGACGACAGGATGCGCAGACTCTTTGCCGTCAAAAACAGGTTCACCCCACCCGCCAGCGCCAAATCCACCTCGCCGCTGGCCAAGGCCTGACAGGCCAAATGGAGCGCGATCAGAGACGAGGAGGACGCCGTGTCGACCGCCAGCGCAGGTCCGCGCAGGTTGAGGTGGTAAGCGACCCTCCCGGCCAGGTAACACGCCGCCCCGCCGACCTCGTGCGGTCGCGGCGCACGGGCCGTGGCCACGGTGAGCAGGTCGTGGTAATCATTCATCATCGACCCCACCACCACTGCACAGCGCCGGCCCGCCAAGGTCTCCGCCGCATAACCAGCGTCCTCAAAGGCGTTCCACGCTTCCTCCAAAAACATCCGCTGCTGCGGATCCATCACCGCGGCCTCCGCCGGCGAGATCCCGAAAAACTCCGCGTCAAACCGCTCCACCTCATCTAAAAAGCCGCCCACCGGCTCTTCCGCCGGCGACTCGGCCTGTAAACCGGCAAAATCCCAATATCGGGCCCGATTCGCCGGCACTTTACCCGTTACCTGCCGCCCTTCCCGGAGAATTTTCCAGAGTTCACCGGCATTTTTTGCTCCCGGGAAGCGGCCAGAATAACCCACTACCGCGAAATCGGGCATCGGCGTAGGAAACGGAGCGTGGGCCGCTTAGGGCCGGCGCGGATCTTTAGCCTGGGTCGGGTACGGGGTGCCGCCGATAAGGGCCAGCGTCCCGATCACCGGAGTGACCAGCATCGAGAAAAAGAAAAATCCCCAGAAGCCAAACGCCCGCTGGCGGCCCGCAAAGCCCACCACGAGGCAAAGGAGGACGTAGACCGAGACGAGGAGCGGCGTAACCACAGGCCGGCGCCCTCGGGTCAGGCGGCGGCCGGAGCCGGCTCCGCCGCGACCTTGCGACCGACTTGGTACTGGCTCGCGAAGAAATCGCGGACCTTGTTCACATCGAGATCGAGCAGCGTGCCGCCCTCTTCGAAGTGCTTCACGAAGACCTTGCCCAAGGCATAGGTCACCGCACCGGAAACCGCCGGAAGCGCCAAGAGCCCGCCGATCACGGCGCCAAACCCAGGGAGGACTTTGAACATCGAACCGACCACGCCGGCCGCGAGCACGCGGGAACTGAGCGTGGCGACGAGCGCGGCCACCACATTGCGCGCCACGTTCTCCTTGAACGGCACACGGTAGAGATCGGAGAGCTGCTTGATCATCAGCACCTGCACGCCACCAATCGCCGCGAGATCCAGCAGGGGCGGAACCACCGGCACCGCGGACACCCCCGCGGCGATGTAGGTGTTACGCTTCACGATCTTCTGGCTCGCAGCCAAGCGCTCCTCGGAGGACAAAACTTGGATCGGCTCGGCTTCGGCGGTCGCGGTGGTCGTCATAGGGGGCGGATTTTCTCCTCTGGATATGCGCGTTCCCCTCGAGGGTTGTCAAGGGAGCACCGGGCCCGCGACCACCGGGTTTTCACCCCGTACGCAGACTGGAGGCAGACTGGACGCACCCTGGAGGCACCGCGAAGGCAGCCAGCCGGCGAATCGGCGAACGCCCGGCACCCGGGTCCCAGCAGCTCACGCACCCTCCGCCAAGCCGCCTCCACTCGCCCAGAAGCCCCAAAAATGATCCCAAAAAATGGCTGATTTTGACGGCGAGGGGCGTTTTGCCGTCAAAAAGCTGGTTTTTGGGCCTTCCACGGGAGGTGTCCGCTGCGGCTAAGGCGCGCCAAAGCCGCCCGGCGCGGGTCGGCGCCAGAAGGCTCAGAACGGCGGAATCGCTCCGAATGAGGCTTGCGGCAGGCACCCGCCCCCGACCTTCCTAGCGCCCGTCGCCGTATGTCCTCCCCAACCCCTCCTCCTCCCCCTCCGCCCGGTGTGGGCGCGTTTGTCTGGAATGAGTTCAACACGCACGACCGGCCAGGCGCGGCCCGGTTTTACCAGGACCTCTTTGGCTGGCAGATGGACCAGTACGCGCAGGGCGGGTTGGAGTCCTCCCTCTTCCGCGTTGGGGACCGTCAGGTGGCGGGGTTGGTCGACAATCCAGATCCCCACGGCAAGCCGTTCTGGCTCTCCTACGTGCGCGTCGCGGACCTCGACGCGACCTGCGCGCGGGTGCACGCCTTGGGCGCGAAGGTGGTGCTGCCCGTAACGGTGGTGCCGAACGTGGGCCGGATCGCCGTGCTGGAGGATCCGCAGGGCGCGTACCTCGGATTGTTCCAAACTTGAAACCAGCGGCGCCAACCACCGCGCCGGCCGCCGCGCGACCTTGGCCCCGGGGCCCGCGTGGCGGCCTGCTGGGCGGCCACGTGCGGGAATTCGCCGCCGATCCACTCGCGTTCCTCGACCGGTGCACCCGCGAGCACGGCGATTTCGTACCGCTCCGCTTCCTGCACCAG
>CAIOTK010000286.1 GCA_903861185.1 uncultured Opitutia bacterium
GGATCAGTCGGCCGCGGGAGCGCCGTCGTCGGAAACTTCATCCGCGGGCTCCTCCTCGGAGGGCGTGATGAACTTCGGCTTCCGCTTGTTGGCGGGGAGAGGCGTGAGCATCACGTGGATGTTGCGGCCGATGAGCTTGGGGTCGGCATCGGCGTGGGCCATCCCGGCGAGGTCGGCGACCGCGCGCTTCATCACGTCGAACCCAATTTCCGTGTGGGCCATCTCGCGGCCACGGAACTTGAGGCGCATCTTCACCTTGTTGCCGTGGTCGAGGAACTCCTCGGCGTGGCGCAGCTTCGTCTCGTAGTCGTGCTGCTCGATGCGGGCGGTAAACTCGATCTCCTTGATCTTGCTGGCGGTAGCCTTCGAGTGAGAGCTCTTCTTCTGCTCCTCGTAGACGTACTTGCCGAAATCCATGATCCGGCAGACCGGCGGCGTGGCGTTGGGGGCGACCTCCACGAGGTCGAGGCCGTTCTCCAACGCGAGGTTGATGGCCTTGGTGGTGTCGATGATGCCGAGCTGCTTGCCCTCAGGGGAAATCAAACGGACCTGCGGCACCTTGATGCGGTGGTTGCGCCGGATGGCCGCGAACGGGTCGTTGTTGCGCCGCTGGAACGAGCCGGGGCGGCCGCCGGGGGCGGAGGGAGAGGAGAGGGCCATCAAGGAGCGTGGGCTGGGAGGGCGGGACGGGAGAGTGTTCCCCTGACCCCGCCCCGGGGGCAAGGGTTAATTGCGCGGCCCGCCCGCGTCGCAGCGACGGCTCACAGGCTAAAGCTCTCGCCGCACGAGCAGCTGGCCTTGGCGTTGGGGTTGGAGAACTTGAAGCCCCCCGCGACCAGGGCCGCCGAGTAGTCGACGTGCGTGCCCTTCAGGTAGAGCGCGCTGCGACTGTCGACCAACACCCGCACGCCCCCGGTGTCGACGCAGAGATCCCCCCGGCGCGCCGCCGGGACGAACTTCAGCTGGTAGCTCAAGCCGTTGCACCCGCCGCCGGTGATCGCGATGCGCAGAAAATCGCCCTGCGCCTCGCGGGCGATCAGCGCCCGCACCTTTGCCCCCGCGGCCGACGTCAGTCGCACCAGCGTCTCGGTGCCCGCGCGGACCCCCTCGGGCAGCGGGACAGGGACGGGCGCGGCTTCGGCGGAGGCGGTCGACATTACCCTGCAGGAAACGCCGCCGCCGCTGCGGCGCAACCGCGCAATCGCGCCCGCTCCGCCCTTGCCCCCGACGGCCCAGAGAGGCATCACCCTCGCGTGCCCCGCCCCACCCTGCCCGTCCTCGCCCTGCTCGCCCTCCTGAACTGCCTGCCGCTGCGCGCCCACGAGGTCGCCGCGGAGATGACCCAGGCCGCCCGCACCTTCCTCGAGGCCCTCGATGCCGGACAGCGGAAGCTCGCGAACTACCCCCTCACGGACGCCGAACGAGAGAACTGGAACTTCGTGCCGCTCGCGCGCCAGGGCGTGCCCTTCAAGCGGCTGACGACCGACCAGCAAGCGCTCGGCCTGGCACTGCTCCGGACCGGCCTGAGCCAAACCGGGCAGGCCAAGGCGCAAGCGATCATCGCCCTCGAGCTCGTGCTGAAGGAGCTCGAGAAGGACACCAAGGGCCGGCGCGACCCGACGCTTTACTACCTCACTTTCTTCGGGGAGCCGGGTTCAGCGGCCCACTGGGGCTGGCGGTTCGAGGGCCACCACCTCTCGTTCAATTTCACTATCGTCGGTGGTCGGCACGTGTTCTTCGCCCCGTCCTTCATTGGCAGCAACCCGGCCGAAGTGCGCGCGGGGCCCCGCCGGGGCGAACGGCCACTCGCCGAGGAAGAGGACCAGGGGCTGGCGCTGGTCAACGCGCTCGACGCCGATCAGCGGCGCGAGGCCATCTTCGCGCCGGAAGCGCTGAAGGAGATCGTGACCACCAACCGGAAGCGCGTGGATCCACTCGCGCCTGCAGGCTTGCCCGCCGCGCGCATGAACCCCGCCCAGCGGGAGCAACTGCTCGGCTTGCTGCGCCTTTACCTCGGCCGCTGGCGGCCGGAGTTGGCGGCGGAGAAGTTCGCCGAGATCAGCGCTGCCGGGCTCGACCGCATCACCTTCGCGTGGGCGGGCGCCCTCGATCGGAGCAAGGCCACCTACTACCGCATCCAAGGTCCGACCTTCCTGATCGAGTTCGACAACTTCCAGAACCAGGCGAACCACAGCCACACCGTGTTCCGGGAGTTCAAGGGTGACTTCGGCCACGACGTCCTCGCCGAACACCTCGCCCGCGATCACGCCCGGAAGTGACGCGGCGCGGTCCCGAGCCGGTCGGCGCGACCCGCCACCGCTTCCGGAAGCCCGTAACGCCCCGCCCCTTTCTGTCAGCCCCCTACCCTGCACCCAGATGAACCGCCTGCTCCGCCCCCTCCTCCTCGCCGCGGCCCTCCTGCCCGCGCTCCCCGCGTTCGCCGGCACCGTGACCGGCACCATCAGTAACGCTGCGACCCGCAACCTCCTCGAAGGCGCGCGGGTGGAAGTACCCCGGCTCGGCCTGTCCGCCCTCACCGACGCCACCGGCCGCTACGTGCTGGTGGACATCCCCGACGGCACCCACGAGCTGGTCGCCAGTTATCTCGGTCTCGACCCGGCCCGCGGGACGGTAACCGTCGCCGGCGCGGCGGCCACCACCCGGAGCTTCGACCTCACCGCGGCGATCTACCGCCTCGACACTTTCACCGTCACCGGCGAGCGCGAGGGCAACGCGGCCGCGCTGACCGCCCAGCGCAACGCGCCCAACGTGAAGAACGTCGTCGCGCTCGACGCGTACGGGAATCTGCCGAATATGAACGCGAGCGAGCTCGCGGTGCTCCTGCCGGGCGTCGCCGGCAACTTGAGCGACGAGGGCAACATCGTGGGGTTCACCATCCGCGGGATGGGACCGGGCAGTAACACCATCACCGTCGACGGCGCCCTGCTGGGCAGCCAAGGTGGCGACTCGCGGCAGACGCGCATCCACACGATGACCGGGTCGATGTTCGAGGCCCTCGAAGTGACCAAGGGGCACACGCCCGACAAGGAGGCCGGTTCGCTCGGCGGAACGGTGAACCTCAAGAGCCGCTCGCCCCTCGGGATGAAGGAGCAGCGGCGAATCACTTATAATTTCTCGGCGCGCGTCGCCCCGCCGGGCACCCAGCAGATCCCCCTGCGCGAGCAGCACCGCACCCACCCGCTGCTCAACGTCGCCTGGCAGGAGGTCTTCAGCGTCCTCGGCGGGGAGCGAAACCTCGGGATGGCGCTCAACCTGTTCTACAGCGAGCAGGCGGTCGGCTTCTTCAGCAC
>CAIOTK010000287.1 GCA_903861185.1 uncultured Opitutia bacterium
ACGCCGGCACCTCGGCCCGCCTCACCTGCGCGGCTGTCCTCGGCGAACCGCTCTGGAACCGCGTCAACTGACTCCGCGCCATGCCCGCCGCCTCCCGCACCCGCTCGCTCACCGGGCAAATCGTCGATTTGCACGCGCGGCGCGTCTACCCCGGGCGCGTCACCTGGCGCGCGGGCCGCATCGTGGCGCTCACCCCCGACCCGCGCGGCCGTGGCGGCCCCCTGATTTTACCCGGGCTGGTCGACGCGCACATCCACATCGAGAGCTCGCTGCTCCCACCCGCGGAATTCGCCCGGCTCGCCGTGGTGCACGGTACCGTCGCCACCGTCTCGGACCCGCACGAGATCGCGAACGTCCTCGGTGCGGCCGGCGTTCGCTATATGCTGCGCGACGCCCGGCGCACGCCCCTGCGCGTGGCTTTCGGAGCGCCGTCCTGCGTGCCCGCGACCACGTTTGAAACCGCCGGAGCACAGCTCGGGCCGCGCGCCGTTGCCCGCCTGCTGGCCGACCCCGGCATCTATTACCTGAGTGAGGTGATGAACTTCCCCGGGCTGCTCGCGGGCGATCCCGCCCTGCGCGCGATGATCGCGGCGGCTCGCCGCCACGGAAAACCCGTCGACGGCCACGCGCCCGGCCTGCGGGGCGCCCAAGCCGCTGCCTACGCCGCCGCCGGACCGAGCACGGATCACGAGTGCTTCACGCTCGCCGAAGCCCGGGACAAACTCGCGACCGGCCTGCGAATTTTGATCCGCGAGGGCTCCGCCGCTCGCAACTTCGCTGCCCTCGCGCCCCTCCTGCGCCGTCACGCGGACCGGGTGATGTTCTGCTGCGACGATCTCCACCCCGACCTGCTCGTTGGCGGCCACCTCGACCGCCACGTGCGGCGCGCCCTCGCCACTGGCGCCGACCGCTTCGACGTCCTCCGCTGCGCGTGCGTCAACCCGGTCGAGCACTACGGCCTCGACGTCGGCCTGCTCCGGCCCGGTGATCGCGCGGACTTCATCGTGGTCGATGGCTGGCGCCGCTTCCGCGTGCTGCGCACCTACCTCGGCGGGGAGCTTGTCGCGGCCGGGGGCCGGACGCGCCTGCCCCGGCAACGCAGCGCGACGCCCAACCGCTTCCGGGCGGAGCCGCGGCGGGCGGAGGATTTCGCGGTCGCCGCCCCCACGGGCCGCGCGCCCCGGCTCCACGTGATCACGGCCCTGAACGGCCAGCTCGTCACCCGCCACACGCGGGCGCGCGCGCGGGTCGAGGGCGGGCGGGTGGTGGCGGATCCCGCGCGCGACGTGCTGAAGCTGGTGGTGGTGAACCGCTACGCGCGGCGGGCGCCGGTCGCGGTGGCGTTCGTGCGGGGCTTTGGGCTGCGCGCCGGGGCCATCGCCTCCTCGGTCGCGCACGACTCGCACAACATCGTGGCGGTGGGCGCGGACGACGCGGCGCTGACCGCGGCCGTGAACCGGGTGATTGCACGGCGGGGCGGCCTCGCCGTGGTCGGCGGGGGCGGCACCGCGGACCTGCCCCTGCCGATCGCGGGCCTGATGTCAGACCGCCCTGGCACCGAGGTCGCGCGCCGTTACGCAGCGCTCGACCGCCGCGCTAAGGCACTGGGCTCCCGCCTCGACGCGCCGTTTATGACGCTCTCCTTTCTGGCGCTGCTGGTCATTCCCGACCTGAAGCTGAGCGACCGCGGCCTGTTCTCCGCTCGGCGCTGGGACTTCCTGCCGCCGTGGGGAACCGATACCGGGCCCGGTTGAGCGCAGCCGGGCTTGGCCAGCTCCGCCGCGGCGCGCTATCCCGCCACGTGCCCCTTCCCCGCCCCGCCCGTGTCCTCCTCGCCGCGCTGCTGCTCGCGCCGGCCCTCGCGTCCGCCGCGCCCGGGCGAATGAACTCAGCGCGCGACCGGACTTCCGGCCCGCAGCGTGGCGATCCGGGCCCGCGTGGTCGGTTCCTCCGTCAGGCGCTCGGCCGCGTCCAGAAGTGAGGC
>CAIOTK010000288.1 GCA_903861185.1 uncultured Opitutia bacterium
GCATTCGTGGACCGTGCCGGCGCCGATCGCCCCGGCGGTGGCGGAATTGCAGGCCTCGCTGGTGGTAGCCGATGGGCGGCCGCCGCTGATTGCGCGGGCGGAGGCGTTACTGCTGCTGACCGATCAGGACTCCGTGCGGGTTGCGGGTTCGACCCCGCTGAGTGTGGCGACTGGCGCCGTGCTGGAGAATTGGCGGCGGCGCTGGACGGGACAGGGCACCGATTGGTCGGGGACTTTGATCAAGGCGCGGTACGAGGCGATCCAGGGCCTGTGCCGCGAGGTGATCCGGCGGACGGGGGAGCGCGGGCCCTCGCTGGCTGACCGGGCGGATGCCGTCCTGGTTAATTCCGGCTGGGGCTGGCTGGCGTTTGGGGCGGTGATGGCGCTGATGTTCTACGCCATCTTCGCTTTGGCGGAGCACCCGATGAACCTGATCGATGGGGTGATGGCGGATCTCGGGGACCGGGTGAAGGCGGCGATGGCGCCGGGCGATCTGCGGGATTTGGTGACCTCTGGGATCATCGGCGGCGCGGGGGGGGTGGTGATCTTCCTGCCGCAGATCTTGATCCTGTTTTTCTTCGTCGGGCTGCTCGAGAGCACCGGCTATATGGCGCGGGCGGCGGCGCTGATGGATCGGCCGATGAGTCGGGTGGGGTTGCACGGCAAGTCGTTCATTCCGCTGCTGGGCTCCTATGCGTGCGCGATCCCGGGCATTATGGCGACGCGGACCATTGAGAACGCGAAGGACCGTTTGGTGACCATTCTGGTGGCGCCGCTGATGAGCTGTTCCGCGCGTTTGCCGGTGTACCTGCTGATGATCGCAACGCTGTTGCCGGGCGACGCGGTGCCGGCCGCGACCAAGGCCGGATTAATGTTTTTAATGTATGCGCTCGGCACGGCGGGGGCGTTCGGCTTCGCGTGGTTGTTCAAGCGGACCCTCCTGCGCGGGGAGGCGCCGCTGATGATTCTGGAGCTACCGGCTTACCAGCGGCCCCATTTCGGCGAGATCCTGCGGCAGATGCTGGAGCGTGGCTGGCTGTTCCTGAAGAACGCGGGCACCATCATCCTCGCGATCTCGATCGTGCTGTGGTTCCTCAGCACCTATCCGAAGCACCCTGACCCGGCGGCGTCGGCCGAGGTCCAGATCGCGCACAGTTTCGCGGGGCAGGCGGGGCGGGTAATCGAGCCGTTGATCCAGCCGCTGGGCTTCGATTGGCGGATTGGCATTGGGCTGGTCACCTCCTTTGCGGCCCGTGAGGTGTTCGTGAGTTCGATGGGCGTCATCTTCGGGGTGGAGGGGGCGGAGGACGATACGGCGCCGCTGCGCGATGCCCTCCGGGCGGCGCACTGGCCGGATGGCGCACCGCTCTTTACGCCGCTCGTGTGCCTCGCGCTGATGGTGTACTATGTCTTCGCGATGCAATGTATGAGCACCGTGGCGGTGGTGAAGCGGGAGACCAACTCGTGGCGCTGGCCGTTGTTCCAGCTGGCCTATATGACGGGCACCGCGTGGATCGTGACCTTTTTGGTGTATCAGGGCGGGCGGCTTCTGGGGTACTGAGCCGATGAATGCGGACCTCCAGGCGAAGCTGGCGCTGGCGATCGTGGCGGGGGCGGTCGCGGGTCTGTTGGTGGCGTGGTGGCGGCGCCGGCAGCGGCCCGCGGGCTGTGGCGGTGATTGCGGGTGCGCGGCTAAGCCGGCCAAGGTCGGTGGCTCGCGCGGGCGGCGCTAAACTGGATGGAGAAGGGCGCGGGGACTCCCGCCGCCATTGCCTTTGCCCGTGCGGGCACGCAACCTCCGCGCCCGATGCACCCCTCCGCTCCCGCCCCCGAGTCTCGCCGCCACTTTGTCTCCCGGCTCGCCGCCGCCGGCGCCACCCTGCCCCTCGCTTCGTTGGTCGCAGCCGAGGGCCGGAAGAAGGAGGCGGCCGCCGCGCCATTGCCGGCGTGGCAGGGCGGGAAGACGCAGCTGCACGTGTTCTCGAAGCCGTTGCACTGGCTGTCGTGGGCGGACACCGCGGCGATGGTGAAGGCCGCGGGTGGGGACGGCGTGGATTTCACGGTGCGGAATGCGCAGGGCCACGTGTTGCCGGAGAAGGTAACGGAGGATCTGCCGCGCGCGGTCGACGCGTGCCGGGCGGCTGGGCTGAAGGTCGAGATGATTACGACCGAGATCCAGGGCCTGCAGACGCCGCACGCCGAGAAGCTCCTGCGCGCCGCGGCCAAGGTGGGCGTGAAGTACTATCGCCTAGGCTTCTTCAACTATGACTTCAGCAAGGGCGTGAAGGGGAGCCTTGACGCGCTCCGGCCGCAACTGCGGGAACTGGCGGCGTTGAACCAGAGCCTCGGCCTGCACGGAGCGATCCAGAACCACGCCGGCCCGCGCGTCGGCGGCCCGATGTGGGACCTCTATGAGTTGCTGAAGGACATCGATCCCCGCTGGCTGGGGGTGCAGTTCGACATTCGCCACGCGGTGGCCGAGGCGGGCCAGTCGTGGCCGATCACCCTCCGGTTGCTCGCGCCGTGGATCCGCTGCACTGACATTAAGGATTTCCGCTGGGAGCAGGGTCCGGGCAAGGCGGCGATCGAGAACGTTCCGCTCGGCCAAGGGATCGTCCCGTACGCCGCCTACCTGCGGCTGGTGCGTGAGCTGCAGTTGGCGGGTCCGATGTCGCTGCACCTCGAGTATCCGCCGTTTGAGCGCGCCCCGCTTTCCGAGGCGGACAAGCGGCAGCAGTTCCCCGCGCTGATGCGGAAGGATATCGACACCCTGAAGGGCTGGATGGCGCAGGCGGGAGTCAGCTGATGAGCGCTCCCGGCCCCATCACCATTGCCCGCGTCGGCGCCAACTTCGAGCGCGAGCCGCTCGTGCGGCCGTTCGGCTTCAAGGGCGGTTATCAATCCGAGATCTGGCAGAGCGCGACCCTGCTTGAGGGCGCCTCGGGCCGGCGTGGCCTTGGCCTGTGCACCCAGGGCGTGCTGTGGAGTGACGCGCGGGTGTTCGCGGCGCATTCCGAGAGTGGCGGCAACGCCCTGATGTACGCGGTGACCGAATGGGCGGTGCAGCGCCTGAAGGGCGTCCGCTTCACCGATCCGATGGCGCTCCTGGAGGAGCTGCGGCACGAGGTGCACGCGCACGCGCGGGTCCTCACCGGCCAGCGCGATCTGCGGGAGACCTTCACCCTGAACGCGCTCGTGGGGGTCGATCTCGCGGTGTGGCTGCTGTACGCGGCGGAGCGGGGCATCACCTCGTTCGACGACCTCATCCCGCCCGCTTACCGTCCGGCGCTAACCTCGCGCCACCGCCGCGTGGCGAGCATTCCGCTGATGGCGTACGCGGTCCCGATTGAGGAGATCCGCGGTGCCGTGGAGCAGGGCTACTTCTTCCTGAAGGTGAAGCTGGGCCAGCCGGGCACGCAGGAGGAGATGCTCGCGAAGGATATGGCGCGGATCTCGGCGATCCACGCGGCCATCGGCGGCGCGCGGACCCCGCACACGGCGGACGGGCGCCTGCCGTACTACTTCGACGCTAACGGGCGCTACGAGAGCAAGGAGACCCTGTTGCGCCTGCTGGACCACGCGCGCGCCATCGGCGCTTTCGACCAGATCGCGCTCGTGGAGGAGCCGTTTCCGGAGGAGCTCGAGGTGGACGTAAGCGATGTGCCCGTGCGGCTCGCGGCCGACGAGAGTGCGCACACCGACGCGGACGCGCTGAAGCGCATCCAGATGGGTTACCGGGCCATCGCGCTGAAGCCGATCGCCAAGACCTTGTCGATGTCCCTGCGGATCGCGCAACTGGCGCACGAGCGGGGTGTGCCGTGCTTCTGCGCGGACCTCACCGTGAGCCCGCGGCTCGTCGAGTGGAACAAGAACGTGGCTGCGCGCCTCGCGCCTTTCCCGGGCCTCGGCGGGCTCGGCCTGCTCGAGACCAACGGCCACCAGAACTACCGGAACTGGGAGGCGATGCGCGCCCACCATCCGGCGCCGGATGCCGCTTGGGCCCGGACCCGCGCGGGGGTGTTCGAGCTGGACGATAGCTATTATGCGGCGAGCGGCGGGGTCTTTACGCCCGACGCCCATCACGCGGGGCTGTTTCCGCCTGCCTGAGCCGAGCTGCCCGATGATCCGCCTCGTCGCCGCCGTCTTGCACCGGTTGGAGCTCCGCGCGCGGATGCCGTTCCGCTACGGCATCGCGACCATGACCGACGTGCCGCAGGTGATCGCGCGGCTCACCTTCGAGTTGCCGGGCGGCCGCGAGTGGGGCCTGGCGGCCGACCTCCTTCCGCCCAAGTGGTTCACGAAGGATCCGCGGCAGCCGCTGGACGAGGAGGTGGCGGCAATGTTGGGCGTGATCCGCGGGGCGATTCGCCGCGCGGCGGACGTACGGGCTGCGACGCCGTTCGCCTTTTGGCGGGAGGTGCACGCCGCGCAGGGCGCGTGGGCGGAGGAGGCCGGGTGCCCGCCGCTGCTGGCGCATTTCGGCACGTCGTTCGTCGAGCGGGCCCTCCTGCACGCCGTGTGCCGCGCGAATCGAACGAACCTTTCGGCGGCGCTGCGCGGGGACCTCTTCGGCCTCGACTTGGCGGCGCTGGACCCGGAGCTGGCGGGGCTGCGGCCGGCGGACTTTCTCCCGGCGCGACCGCCCGACCGGATTCATTCGCGGCACACTGTCGGGTTGGCGGATCCCATTACGGCGGCGGATGTGCCGCCGGGGGAGCGGCTGACGGATGGGTTGCCGCAGACCCTGGAGGAGGTGGTGGCGTTCTACGGCCAGCGCCATTTCAAGCTGAAGGTAAACGGTGATGCGGCACGCGACCGCGAGCGGCTCGCGCGGATGGCCCGGGTGTTGGCGACGGTGCCGGGAGGGGCGGCGTTTTCCCTCGATGGCAACGAGAGTTTCCGGGAGGTCGCCGCGTTCCGGGATTACTTCGGAGAACTGCGGGCCGATCCGGCACTCGCCCCGCTTTGGCCGCAGCTGCTGTACGTGGAGCAGCCGTGGCACCGTGACGTCGCGCTGAGCCCGGCGCTGGGGGCCTTGGCGCGCGACTGGCCGGAGCGGCCGCCGATCATCATCGACGAGAGTGATGCGGGGCTGGACGACCTGCGGGTGGCGCTGCGGCTGGGTTATGCGGGCACCAGCCACAAGAACTGCAAGGGGGTCTTTAAGAGTGTCGTGCACGCGGGGCGGTTGGCGCGGCGGCGGGCGGCGGGGCTGCCGGCGGTGCACAGCGGTGAGGATTTGGGCAGCGTGGGGCCGATCTCCCCGCTGCAGGATCTCGCGGCGCAGGCGGCGTTGGGCATCACGAGTGTCGAGCGCAACGGGCACCATTACTTTACGGGTTTGCGGCAGTTTCCGGCGGCGCTGCAGGAGCACGCGCGGCGGCACCATCCGGACCTGTATGTGCCGATGGCCGATGGCGTGCCGCGGCTCGACCTGCGCGGCGGTGAGCTCCGCGTGGGTTCGCTCAATGCGGCCCCGTGCGGCGTGCCCGGGGAGCCGGACCTCACGGCGATCCCGGCCGAGACGGTGGTCTGAGGCGGCTGCGGAGCTCTAGAAGCGGCCGGAGATGCCGGCCTTTACAGCGGTAGTGAAGACCTGGTGGAGCCGAAGGCGCTGCGGGATGTAGATGTAGGCATCAGCGATGGGATCATCGAAGACGTTGATCACATCCGCAAACAGGGTGAGCCGGGGATGCCACTTGTACTTTAGGTTCAGGTCAAAGTTGTCCTTGCCGTAGTAATACACGCGGAGCAGCGGATTCGCGTTGTAGTCCCGGAGGTTGGCGGCCCGGCGGGTGTACTTCACCTGTACCTCCCACGCGCGGTGCGCGTAGGACACGGAGGCATTAATCGTCTCCGGCATAAACCCGGCGAGCTCGGCTCCCGTCTGAGTACCGCCGGCGGCGGAGTAATTGCCACGGCTGGAGAGGCGGGTGTAGTTCGCCATCACGCCTAAGCCGCGCCAAGGGCCGGGGAGCCCGGTGAAGCGCTGGTTATAGGCGAACTCGAAGCCCTGCACGCGCGCGGCGCCGCCATTCATCTCCATCGAGACCTGGTAGCCTTCGTAGTCTCCGTCGAAGCCGTTATTCGGGCCGCCGCCGATCACGCCTCCAGTGCTGCCGAAAATGAAGTCCTGGATGTCCTTCCGGAACACGCCAGCCGAGAGGTAGCCGGCGGGTTCGAAGTAGTACTCGAGCGACAGGTCGTAGTTGCGGGTGCTTTGCGGGCGGAGATCGGGGTTGGCGGCGACGACCCGCATCGCCTCGTGGTTGACCGTGGTGGCGCGGAGGAGATTGGAGAAGTTTGGCCGGCCGATACCGGTCGAGTAGCTCGCGCGCGCCTGTAGGTCCGGCGTCAGCGCGGCCTTCAGGTGCAGGCTTGGAAGCACGTTGCGGTAACGACCGTCTTCTTCCCGCAGGTTGCTCCACTCGGCGATGGTCCGCCGACGCAACTCGTCGTCGGTGACCGTGCCGACCCAGGTGGCGCGCCGGGCGCGTTCCGCGGGGGTGATCTCTTGGCGTACACCGCGGCCCGTGAGGCGCGTCTCTTCGACCCGCACGCCGCCGGTGACGTCTACGCGCCCGAACCGCGCCTCTCCCATCAGGTAGGCGGCGCCGACGTCCTCGGTTACGCGACCGTTGTACTGCAGCGCGTCGCGGGTGGTCGCGAGGACGTTCTCTGCCCATTGGCGGGAATTAGCGCGGAGGTGGCTCACGAGGAGATCGGGGTCGAGCGCGGGAATGGGCGCGTAGCGGCCTTGGGCGGCGCCGTAGCGGTAGCCGGGATCGTGGAAGAGGGCGATCGAGTCGTCGTTGAGTCCGGTCGCGGCATTGCGGCCCGCGATGCCGTCGGGGCCGAGGTAGGTGTAGAGCGGGCGTTCTTGGAGGCGTTCGCGCTCCTGCCCACGCCAGCGTAGGCCGGTCTTGAACGCAGCCCGGGCAGCGCCGGGCAGTCCCTGCCGCCAGTTCACGTGGAGCCCGCGGATCCGGTCCGTATCCTCGAATTCTTGGAATGCCAGCGAGCTGAGCACCTGGTCGGTTCGGTCCGTGAGGGCGCGGCCCATCGTCTGCGTGATCGTCGGGTGTAGCGGGTCCGTCCCGCGGTCGAAGCGGAAGCCCGTGCCGTTAATCTGTACCGTCGGGATGATGCGGTCCTCGGTACCGGTGGAATCTGAGACATTGATCCCGTAGTCGATTAGCCCGCGGGGGAGCCGCCATTCGCCGCCGAGGACGTGGTTCACGGTGTCGGCGGTGCGCTTGCGGTGGTTCTGCGAGAGGTTGACGGGGTGGTTGAAGGTTTCGGTGACAGTCCACGTCCAGCCGGGGCGGATCTGCGCGGCGGTGGGGGTCATCGTGAGGTGGCGCCGGTCGAGGCGGTCGGTGTACTCGGAGTACATCGTGCTGAGCGAGAGGCGGTGGGCGGAGCCGAGCTTGACGTCGACGCGGGCGCCGAGACCGGTGCGCTCGTGCTCAAGGCTGTCTTCGCCGAGGGTGGGCATCCAAAAATAGGCCGGGAGGTCGGTGACCGCCGTGGTTTGCCAATTCTGGTAGACGGAGTCGCGGGGCTTGTGGGTTTTGTTGTAGCTCGAGGTGAAGAGCACACCTGCCCGTTGGTCCGCGCCGAAGGTGTCGGAGTAGGTGAGCGAGCCGATCGGGGTGAACGTGTCGCGGTCAAGGTTCCAGGAGGTGCCGGCCATGTACGACGCGAAGCGGCCCTTACGGTCGAGGGGTGACTTAGTGCGGAGGTTGACCGCGCCGCCGATCGAGTCGCCGTCCATATCGGGCGTGAGGGCCTTGGTGACCTCGATGCGTTCGACGAAGTCTGCGGGGATGCGGTCGATGGCGAAGCCGCGGTTGAACGTCCCGGTGTTGCCGGTCGCGCTACGGGTGCCGTCGACCGTGACCGCGTTCATATCGGCCGCGATGCCGCGCACCGCCACCGAGGCGACCTCGCCCTCGAGGATCTCTTCCGCGACGCCCGGGAGGCGCATCAGGAGGTTCCCGAGGTTCTGGTCCGCCACGTTGCCGAAGGCGTCGGCGGCGATGACGTTCTTCACGTTGGGCGCCTGGCGCTGCTGGGTGACGGCAAGCGCGTTCCCCTCGCGTTCACCCGCGACGGTAAAAGCCTCGAGGGCGTAGGCGCGCGAGGTGAGGGCGATGTCGCGGGTTTCGGTGCGGCCCGCAGCGACTTCGACGGTGAAGGCCTGGGGGTCGAGGCCGGTGTAGGTGAAGGTGAGCGTGTAGCTCCCGGGCGGGAGCGGGGAGAAACCGAAGGCGCCGTCGCGAGCGGTGAGGGTTTCGCGGCTCCCGGGTTGGAGCGTGACCTGCGCACCCTCTAGGTAGGCTCCGGTGGCGAGGTTGCGGACGCGGCCGGTGAGGGCCCCCGCTTCCGCGGCTTGGGCGGGGAAGAGGGCGAGCAAGGCGGCGGCAACGAGCGCGCAGATGGGGGAGAGGAAAAGCGGGCGCATAACGGGGGGTAGGTTGCCCGGCGCGAGAGGGGAACGCCGGAGCCGGCGGGGATAGTTGGCTGGGCCGAGGGTGCCGCGGCAGGGAAGGGATCGCAAGTGGGAAACCCGGTTCCCGTCCGCCGCGGCCTTGCGCGCGGCGACGCGGCGCGCCATCGAGGCTGATGCCCCGCGTGTTCCCCCGCCGCTTCCGGCTGCCCAGCCTCGTGGCGGCTTGCCTCGCCGCTCTGTTCCTCGCACCCGCTGCTGTGGCTGCCGCCGCGGAACCTGCCCGTCCCACGGGTTATGATCCGGCGCGACTGCCGGGCGCGACCGACTACTTCACGTTGCGGGCTGGTCTCGACCCCGCGCGGGCGCGGTTCGCGGCGGGTGGCCCCGCGCGCGTCGCGTTCCTTGGCGGCTCGATCACGGCGATGAGCGGGTGGCGCGAGCGGGTGATGGCCGACCTGCGGCGCCGCTTCCCGCGGACCGAGTTCGACTTCATTGGGGCCGGCATCGGCTCCCTCGGCTCTGTGCCGCACGCCTTCCGGTTCGGCCGCGACGTTCTCGCGCGCGGGGAGGTGGACCTCCTGTTCGTGGAGGCGGCGGTGAACGATGCGAGCAACATCCCCGACCAGCCCGCACGGATGCTGCGCGGGATGGAGGGCGTGGTGCGGCAAGCGCGGCTCGCGAACCCGCGGATGGGCATCATTCACCTGCACTTCGCGATGCCGGAGCACCTCGAGGCCTATCGCGCGGGACAGGTGCCCGAGGTGATCCGCCAGCACGAGCGCGTCGCGGTGGCCTACGGTAATCCTTCGCTCGACCTCGCGCGCGAATTGACCGAACGGATCGCGGCGGGGCAGTTCTCTTGGGAAAAGGATATCCGCAACCTGCACCCCTCGCCCTTTGGGCACGAGGTGTACGCGGCGGCGATCGGCCGGTTGCTGGACGCGGCTTGGGCGGAGGTGCGGGAGCCGGGCCCGGTGTGGCCGCTGCCCGCGGCGCCGCTGGACCCAGGGAGCTACTTCCGCGGGCGCCTCGTCGATCCGGCGACCGCGCGGGTAGTCCGCGGCTTCACCCTCGATCCCGCGTGGCGGCCCGCCGACGGCAAGCCGGGCCGAGCCGGATTTATGTCCGTGCCGGCGCTGGTGGGCACTGGCGCGGGGGCGGAACTCGAATTTGCGTTCACGGGCACCGCGGCGGGCCTCTTTCTGACGGCGGGGCCGGACACCGCGCGCCTTGAGGTGAGTATCGACGGCGGACCCTTTAAGGCGGTCGACTCCTGGACGCGCTGGAGCGCCACCCTGCACCTGCCGTGGGCGCTGATGCTGGCGGACGGCCTTCCGTCCGGCCCGCACCAGTGCCGGGTGCGGCTCGTGGCGCGCCCGGCGGGAGAACCGGGTGGCGAAGCGCTGCGCGTGTTCCACCTGCTGTTGAACTGAGTCCGGCGGCGCGGGTTTAAACCGGGATTGCGCCCGGCGCGCCGATCCGTCTTTGCTCGGCGGCCGTGATCTTCCCCCTCCGCGCCCCCCTCGCCGCCGCGTTCGCCCTTGGTGGCGCCGCTATCCTGTCCGCCGCCCAGCCCCGCACGGGCACCGTCGCCCAGCGTTACCAGCAGCTCTGCGCGAATTGCCACGGCGACAAGCTGCAGGGGGCGCAGGCCGGATCCCTGCTGGACGATGTGTGGACCGCGGGCGCGGATGACGCCGCGATCGAGCGCAGCATCCGCCAGGGGTTTCCCGAGAAGGGGATGCCCGCGTGGGGCAGTGCAATCCCCGATAAGGAGATCCGCGCGATGGTGATTTATATTCGCGAACAGCGGGCGCTGCACGCGGCCGGTCAGCTCCATTTCACCAAGCCGGCGGACTTCGTGACCGCTCGCAGCCAGCTGCACGAGTATCAGGTGTCGACCTGGGTCGGCGGGATGAAGGAGCCGTACTCGCTCGCCTTCCTGAA